>CAISPV010000106.1 GCA_903887485.1 uncultured Desulfobulbaceae bacterium
GCGAGACTATGATGGGATCATCGGTCATACCACAATAGCAATGGCTCGCTATATTTTTCTGGCAGTTGAGCAACGTTGTCATGATGATCCGAAAACCATTGGCAGCTTATTTTTCGCCTGCAGCGAAGAGATCAAAGATCTCTCCTTGATAGAAGCACTTCAGAGATTGTTGGCACTCGCACTGGATAAGGTGCGTTCATCAGGCGAGTTTGCCGAAGATGTTGTTTTTGCTATGATTGATGCCATTATGGGGGCAACAGTTGAGTTCATTAAAACATGCAGACGCTTAACGATAAGTTCTGCCATCCATTCAACAAGTTAACTCAACACGGAAAGTTGAGATTTAATTAATGTTATTCCCGCGCAAACGGGAATCCAGTATTTATGGGGTGTTTATGAACCGTTAGCTGAGTATTGTATAGAGACACTAAAAGCTATATCTGCCAACAAAGACATGGAGAAATTTTCGTGACAAAAAGCGCTGTCTCACTTCCCTTGCTCACCCAAGACGCCTATCTCATCGACAGTCATTGTCATCTTGACATGGATGCCTACAAAGACGACATTGACATAATTCTGGAACAGGCATATCAAAACCATATTTACGCCGTCATCAGTATCGGCATTGACGAAAAAAGTTCGCGACAGGCAATCTCTCTGGCAAGAAAATACAATATGGTCAAGGCCACCATTGGCATCCATCCCCATGATGTAGGCCATATTCATCCCCAGACCCTGAATATCTTGGCCGATCTTGCAGAAAAGAACCGCAACCATGTGGTGGGCTATGGCGAGATTGGACTTGACTATGCCAAGAACTACGCCCCCCCGGACATACAACGCCAGCATTTTTGTTCCCAATTGGCCTTGGCCAAAGATCTAATGCTGCCGGTTATCATCCATGACCGTGATGCCCATGACGACACCCTGCGCATCTTACAACAAGCAGCTCCTTTCCCGCATGGCGGGGTCATGCATTGTTTCTCAGGTGACATGAATCTGGCCAGACAGGTACTGGATCTTGGTTTCCAAATCTCGATTCCAGGGGTTGTTACTTTCAAAAATGCGGTTGACCTCCAGGAGGTTGCAAGACTCACTCCCCTAACCTCCCTGCTTCTCGAAACAGATGGCCCCTTCCTCACCCCTGTTCCTAGGCGCGGCAAACGTAATGAGCCCTCATTCCTGCTTCATACCGCCCAGATGGTTGCTGATTTGCGTGGAATTTCAATCAATGAAGTCGCAAGACAAACCAGCGCCAATGCCATAACACTTTTCCGGCTCTCTACCGATTTACTGGTGAAACCAACACATTGAAGGACGTGAAAAATGATCGACCGCAACTTGCAGGATATCCGCCAAAAAATCACAGAAACAGCCATCCAGTGCGGACGTGACCCGGCCACCATCAGACTTGTCGCCGTTTCTAAAAAATTTCCAGCGTCTCATATTCAGGAAGCAATACAGGCTGGCCAGTTTCTTTTTGGAGAAAACTATATCCAGGAAGCCTCACAAAAGAAGACAGAAATCGGCGACACAGCCTCTTTTCATTTTATAGGACACCTGCAAAGCAACAAGGCAAAACTGGCAGCCCAGATCTTTGAAATGATCGAGACCATTGATCGCTACAAACTGGCAGCAGCACTTGACAAAGAACTCAAATATCTGGGCAAAACCCTTGATGTCCTTGTCCAGGTCAATATCGGCCAGGAGCCCCAAAAATCAGGGGTCCTTCCCCAAGATACAGAAGAGCTGCTCAAACAACTTCTCCTGTTATCGAACCTGAAGGTACGCGGACTCATGACGATTCCCCCTTATTCTGACAACCTGGAACACACCCGTCCGCATTTTAAGGCCCTCCGTCTGCTGGCTGAAGAGATGCAAAGGAAAAATTATTTCTCTGACAACACCTGCGTGGAATTATCCATGGGGATGTCCAGTGATTACACCGTTGCCATCGAGGAAGGCGCCACCTTCATCCGTATAGGGTCCGCTCTTTTCGGGCATCGCCTTGAAAAATAAGGCTCTCAATTTCTTAATACGCCCCATTGCCGCGCCACATACAACGCACAGTCTTGGCAATAATCTTCAGATCAGTCCACAGGGAGTAATTGAGGATGTACCAGTCATCCAGCTCAACTCGTTCCTTATAATCTTCAATATCAGAACGTCCTCCCACCTGCCAGGGGCCGGTGATACCCGGCTTCATGGAACAATAGCGCCCAGCACTCTCCTGATAAAAATCACTCAACTCTCTTGCCACGATAGGCCGTGCCCCCACGACACTCATTTCTCCCTTCAAGACATTCAGGAACTGAGGCAACTCATCGAGACTGGTTCTCCGTAAAAAACGTCCAATCCGGGTCACTCTGGGATCATTTTTGAGTTTGAAGGTGCGCTGCCATTCTTCACGCAAGACCGTATCTTGCGCCAACATGGTCTGCAATTTCCCCTCGGCCTCTTCGCACATGGTCCGGAATTTCAAACAGTCAAACTCTTTACCAGCAGCGGCAATCCTTCTATGGTGATAAAAAACCGGCCCCCTGCTTTCCAGTTTAATCAACAAGGCAATAATCAGGGTCAAGGGCAAGGTAAACAACAGGGCCATGCTGGCAAATACCAAATCAAACCCCCGCTTCCACTCTGTATTCGGGTTGAAATTAAGGATCATCAAATTGCCAAGGGACTGGATCTCGGCGTGATGCAGGCCAAAGGTGTAAAGATCAGGAACCAGATAGATGCGTGCTCCTAATGACCGGCAAGTCCGCAGAATCGTAAAAATCTTCTTTTCGGCCCGCATCGGCAGAGCAATATAGACATAATCGATATCATTACTTCCCAAGTACTCTTCGATCATTGCGATATCGCCCAACACAGGTTTTCCCATAACCTGCATGGCACCATTCTCCTCTATCTTGTCATCAAAAAAACCAATGACCTCAATGCCGGCCCAAGGAATGGCCTCAACCTCCCGGGCCAGTCTTACACCAAGATCACCAGCCCCGGCGATTACAGCATGACGGACATTTTTCCCTTGGGAACGGTAGTAGCGAAGAATTTTTCTGGCAACCACATGCAGAAAAAAGAGCAAAAGAGGAGTACTCAATGACCAGATCATGAATACGACCCGTGAATAGGCATGGGATATTTTGAAGATAAAGAAATAAAACAATAACACCCCGACTACAGTCCCCCATGCCTTGGCAATCGCCAGAAATTCCTGATAAAATTTCCAGCCCCGCCATGATCGATACAACTGAAAAGACTGGAAACTGATCAAAGACAGCGCCAGAGTAATAAACAGAAAGCGGGTATAATAAAAGTTCCATGATACCTGGTACCAGACAAGAAGAAGCCAGAGATAACCACCTACCACAACAATATCAAGCAAATGCAAAACCTTGACCATTGTCGAACTTTGCTCACGCAGATTTGCAGACAGCATATTCATGGTCGCTTACAACTACATAAAGGATATATCAACCGCACACACTATTTATGACCCACCAACACATCTCTGTTCCTGAGCCACCAGGATCTGTGCATACTCAAGACAGGTACCAGCCATTGCGGCAACAACTGAAAATTACGTCCTAATTTATAACCAAGAAGCTTGAGCATCATTTTCCAGAAGAAACTTGGCAACGACGCTCTTTTTTTCATTTTCACAAGATAAGATAATCCAGATTGAACATATTGCCAACCTCTTCCCTCCGCCTGCCCATAGGTATCAAGTAGCCATCTTTCGGTGACATGCAGCACCCCGATATCAAATGAACGCCGAAACTCCTGCAGACAGGTATAGTTATGGGAATGAAAGACCATCGCCTCTGCCACATAGGCAATATTATAGCCACGCATCAACAAACGGCCAACCGCGCAGGTATCCTCACCAAAGATCAATCCACTCTTGAAATAATCAACCTCAGCAAGGGCAGTCCGGCGATAGGCCGCAAACGAATTGGAGGCAAAAACAGTTTGAAATCCAAGACGCTCTCGATCAACAAAACCGCGCACAACAGCTTGCGGAGGATAATTAAAATAACGCAGATGCGAGGCAATGATAGTAGCATCACGATTTGGCAACTGACGGCCATAGGTAACGGCAATCTTCTCGTCTGACAACAGCGGCTCGATAAGTTTTGCCAAGGCATCTGCAGAGACAGGAACCACATCTTGCGTCAGAAAGATCAAAATATCGCCCTGTGCCTTCCTGGCAATCATAGATCGGGTCCCGCCATGATCAAAATCCTCCTGGGGAACAATCAGTACTTCAGCACCGAACTTTCTGGCCATTGCAACCGTTTCATCCCCAGAAGAAGAATCAACAACCAATAACTCATGAAATAAAACAGTCTGCCGAGAGAGCGCAACAAGGAGTTCTCGTAAAAAAGCAGCGCCATTCCATGTCGGAAGTATCACCGACAACAAGGGCCCGTTATAAGAATCGCGAGAAGAGAACATGTAAGACATTGATTTACGGACACAAAAAGAGCTAAAAATAAAAAAAACGTACCAACAAATACTTCAACCAGGCCCATATCATATAAGGTGAGGGATGTTTTTTGTACAGCAGGATCTCATTTGCGGCCGCCATACATCGTAGTCCAATAGGTATTGTCCCTCTTTTCTTATTCCAGCCACGACCGTGATACGCTAACAGCCCAGGATGATAAAGAAGTAGCCATCCCGCCTTTCTCATGCGCAGACTGAGCTCGATATCCTCCTTATACAAAAAGAAATCAGGATCAAAGACAGGTCCAGGCAATGCCCGTAGAGCGGTCATTCGACAAAAAAGTAGCGCTCCACATAGAGCAGGAACGAACGCCGGGATATCATATTGTCCAAGGTCTTGCTCTCCCTGGCCACGGTCAAACCAACGGCCATACCATTTACGGAAAATACCCGTTGAATCAAGTCTGCCGGTGGGTACGTTTTGCGTAACGTCGTATCCATTCAATTTTCCAGAAACCAACCCTGCCCGGGGATTATTCAGACAAATCTCTAAAGCTGTTTCAACAAAACCTGGGGCTAACAAGGTATCAGGATTGAGAAAAACGACAAAATCAGTTTGTGGAGACACAACCTCCATCCCCAGGTTATTTGCCCTTGAAAAACCGACATTGCTGGTTTCAACAAGAACAACACCTTCTCGCCTGCCAAGAGACAGCAGGATACTACGATTTCCAGAGCCACAGTCAACAATAATTATTTCACGCACCGCAACCGTTTGTTGCGCCAAGGCATCCAGACAACGCGGCAACACAGAATCCGAATTATGACTGACAATAATCGCAGCTACTTTTTGCATCACAAAACTCGCAACATCACAGAAACCAACGGGTATAAAGAGACAAAAGTCGATTCGTTTTCCCTTGGGCCAGCCGTCGATTCATAATGGAACAAATCACGTCCCGTTCTGCGGCAACAATGATTCCTGCAAGCTCACCTGCAGTAAGTGTGACACCCGCTAAGACTTCTTTCCGTTTTTTTAACATGAGAGGAAGATTACCAATAAACTCCACCACACCACTCACGTATGCAGAGAATTGTTTTTTTTTCACAACAAAAACAAGCCAGAAAAACTGGTAGACAAGAAGAGCAAGGCCGAAACGAAAGAACAAAACAAGAGGATAGTTCTTGATCAATAAGTTCAGATTATTTCTGGTGGACAATCTGACAGTAAAGCTATTAATTTTTGATCCCGTGGTGGCACTGCCAATATGAAACACCCTGGCTGCAGGCACATAATAACATTTTTTACCACGACTATTAGCCCTTAAATTAAAATCGACATCCTCCAGATAGGCAAAAAAATCTTCATCAAAAAGACCAATAGTATCAAACAATTCACGCCGATATAAGGCTGCCCCGGCACAAGCGCCAAAAACCCTTCCCGGACGATTATAGAGGGCATCATCATTCTCCATTGTCCCTAAGCGGTACCCTGCCCCGCCCCTGAGAAACCCATCGCCAGCGCCATCAAGGATATGCCGTTCACGATAACTAATCATTTTAGCAGCAAAAAAGTCATATTCATCCTGAAGAGTTGCCGCTTTCACTAGTTGCTCAAGACAATCTGCCTCAAGCTCGGTATCATTATTTAAAAGAAAGATGAATGGGGAATTGCCAGCAGAGATTCCGGCATTAACCGCTGGACTGAATCCTTTGTTCTCGGGCCAAGTGATAAGGTGAACAAGCGGATACTGCTTTCTGATAAATTCCAGGGAATTGTCAACGGAGCCATTATCAACAACAATGATGGAAAAGAAAGGATACGTCTGCCGGAGAATTGAGCGGAGACATGTATCGAGAAATTCAACCCCGTTAAAATTAGGAATAACGATATCGACATGGGGTTGCTGATTGTGCATATTGGATGTTTATTATTGGTTGTAGAAACAAACAGAATGAGAAGAAGAAAATACGGATACACTCAAATCCTTTCATCTCTCTCCAGAAAGCAGTAAAGAAATAACAGTCAAGACCTTCCTTGCTCGTAAAAATAGTCACCAAACCATCTGCTGTCTTGATCACAGTGGCAGTCACCAGTACTTCAGAAAATAATCACTTCTCCAGAAATATCCGGTCCAATCATCTCCAGCAATATGAGGAACAGCCCCCTGTTCCACAACAACTGCTTACCTGGCAACTGTACTTATTCCCTGGGACAATGAAAGATCACTCGAACGGTGAGTAACAATATAGCCCTTTACTGATGTGTCAACACTTTTCCGGACACAATGTTAAGCAAAATTCAGGCTAAGATAATGGATCAAAATAATAACATATCCGATCTCATCACAAAACACCTTGATATCATCTACATTTGTTAAGAAAACCGATTTTCCTTGTTAAACCCCTCGATAAGGCAGCAGTACCGACAAACACAACTGAACCGGTTCCAGCTTTTTCCCTTGACATGGATTGCATGAGTTCGATAAGAAGAAAAGGGCATCCTAAGCAAACAGGATTAAGCCCTTTTCGTTTTATGCCACATCAACACTGATTTCATCTGCCACCCTTTACCTGTGAGAGAACAATGAGCAACACAACAAAATATGGCTGGAATGAGGCCTCTGGCATGCCCCTGCTCGCCAAGCTGCGAAGTGATTTAAAGGCTGCCATAATGAGCAGGAATGAGGCTGTCAAGGGTGCTATTCGTATTATCATCAGTGAATTTCCCACCAAAATTACCCTGCCTATCACCTTGGAAAGCGGCAAAAAGAGCAGCCGCCCCAAGCGCGATGACGAGATAACAAACGATGAAATCATCACCGTGATCATGGGCCTGTGCAAATCAGAAAAACAGACCCTGGAATTCACCAAGCAGGCCACTTCCGACTATCTGCAGGTGCTGGAATCATATCTGCCCCAAATGGCCTCCGAAGAAGAAATCATGGCCTGGGCCAAGGAAAACATCGACCTGTCACAATTCAAAAGTCCCATGCAGGCCATGGGGGCCATCATGAAACATTTCGGCAAGACCGCTGATGGCAATATGGTGAAAAAGGTTCTGGCTTCAATAGCAGGATAAAAAGATGGCAAAGACCCCGATCAGACTAGGACCTGCGGCAGCAAACACCCCGGAGTGCCTGCACCTCGCTTGCCCCACAGGAAAAGACAGTAGTGGCGATGAGCTTTTTGACGCCATCCAGGACCCGGTGCTGGTTGTCACCCCGGAAGGCATTATCATTGATGCCAATCTGGCCGCCATCAATGCCGCCCGTAAAACAAAGAATCAGATCCTTGGCATGGGAATCTGCAAGATTATCCATGGTGGCAGCTCCCCTCACTTGCAATGTCCGCTGGAATCATTTTTACGCACCTGCACCCCCCGGGTAGAAGAAACAAGACTGCCTGGCCTTTTTGGAGAGTACCTGCTCACGATCTCACCAATCAAAGATAGTGATGATATCATCCGAAAGATATTACTGATTGCCCGCGAACTGACCTCCGATGAACTGCGAAAAGTCGATTCCATGCGTACGGCGCAACTGGCAGCCATCGGTGAACTGGCGGCAGGCGTTGCCCATGAAGTCAATAATCCTATTACCGGTATTATCAATTTTGCCCAACTCCTCCTTGATGACAGTGAAAAAAACTCGCTCCAGGCAGAACTTCTCACCCGGATTATCAATGAAGGTGAACGAATCGCGTCCATCATCAAGAATCTGCTCTCCTTTGCAAGGGAAGGCAATCAGGAGCATGAACCCATCGATATGATCAGGGTTATTGAGGCCACCCTGTCACTGGTCGAGCATCAATTCAAAAAAGATGGCATCCAGATCAGCACAGACTTTTCCCAAGACCCCTGCCCTATCTATGGAAATTTTCGTCAACTGCAGCAAGTAATCCTGAACCTGCTGAGCAACAGCAGGTTTGCCTTGAACGAGCGTTACCCCATTACTTCTCCAGACAAGAAGATTCTGATCTCCTGTCACCCTGTCACCACCGAGGAAAAAATCACCTGGATCCAGACAACCATCCGCGATCTGGGCACCGGGATACCGCAAGGCATCCTCGATCGATTATTTGATCCATTTTTCACCACCAAACCATCAGGTCAAGGGACAGGGCTTGGCCTCAGCATCAGCTTCGGGATTATCCAGGATCATGGCGGCACCATCAAGGTCAACTCGATAATGCATCAATTCACTGAGATGCTCATTCAAATCCCCACATCAGGATCACCTAATGCAAAGTGATGAAATAGTTGACAAAAATGCTAGAATTCTCATTGTTGACGACGAGGCAAGCATTCGTCTCACCTTTGAAATGTTTCTAGCCAGAGATGGTTATGGACCTATCACTACTGCCGCCACCATTGAAGAGGCCCTGGTGGCCATCCAGACCCAGGAGTTTGACCTGATCATTAGTGACATTGTCCTTGAGGGCGCGCGCGGCACGGATCTCCTGCGCAAGATTCGCAAGACCGGAATTTTATGCCCGGTCGTCATGATTACCGGTGTCCCCAATCTCAATTCTGCCGCTGAGGCAGTAAGATATGGGGCCTTTGATTACATCTCCAAGCCTGTCAACAAAGAGACGCTGCTCAGATTTGTCCGGCAGGCCTTGCAACACTGGGAGCTTGAAAAAGAAAAAAAACAGCTCCTCAAGGAAAACGAAAAATATAAACGCTATCTGGAGGCGATCCTCAGTTCCGTTCGTGACGCGATCATTACCATTGATAACGACATGAATATCATCCAGATCAACGATACTGCCAAAAATTGGCTGGCCTTTAATGAGGACAATCCCCCGACAAACATAAAAACCCTCTCCGAAGAAATGGGCCGCATCTGCCTTCAGGATGCCTTACAGGTCCTGAAGAATCGGACGGAAGTCAGAGAACATCAGATTGAATGCCATAAAGCTGACGGCAACATTCGAATCATCAGCCTGAATGCCTCCCCACTCCAGGACGGGCAGGATGAATTCAGCGGGGTTGTCATTGTCGCCAGGGATATCACTCTTCCAAAACCAGATGAACTCAACGGCATACGAAATCGTTTTCACGGCTATGTCGGTTCAAGCCAGGTGATGCAGGGTGTTTATAAACTGATTGAAAATGTGGGCAAGGTGGATACGGCCGTTCTTATTACCGGAGAATCAGGAACGGGCAAAGAGCTCGCAGCCGAGGCGCTGCACGCAGAAAGTCCCAGAAAAGATATGCCCCTCATTAAAGTTGATTGTGCCGCTATCCCAGAAGATCTATTGGAGAGCGAACTCTTTGGCCATAAGAAAGGCGCGTTTACCGGTGCCGACCGCGATCGGCCCGGACGGCTCCTGCAGGCCGATCATGGCACATTATTTCTTGATGAGATCGGCGACATCTCGCCAAAGATGCAACTGCGTCTCCTCCGCTTTCTTCAGGAAAAAACCTTCACTCCTGTTGGCCAGGATACACCGGTAAAGGTAGACGTCCGCGTCATTGCGGCAACCAATGTCAATCTCATCGAAAAAGTCAGGGCGGGAAAATTTCGCGAAGATCTGTACTATCGTTTGAAGGTATTAGAGATAAAACTTCCTCCCCTTCGTGATCGTAAAGGAGGAATCCCCATGTTAGCGTATCACTTCCTCTCTTTGTTTCGAGACCAGCTCAAAAGAAATATTCACGGGATTTCCGATCAGGCCATGAATGTCCTTTCCCGTTATTCCTGGCCAGGAAACGTAAGGGAGCTCAGTCATGTCATGGAAAGGGCCTGTGTCCTGTGTGAAGGCTCGACCATATCCCTTGAACACTTCCCCGAGGAGATTCGCTCACAACAGATGCTCCAGAAGACAATCCCTGCCTTGACGTCAGCAGCCACCTCCCTGGAAGACCAACAAGACACAACAACAGTGAACCCCAGCACATACCCTCCTTATATAAGCGAAAAGGATGAACTCATTGATGCCCTGAAACGAGCCAGAGGCAACAAATCCAAGGCCGCCCGCATATTAAATGTCGATCGTAGCACCCTGTACCGGAAGATGCAACGCCACAAAATAGAACCCGACGAGTTCGCATAACGTTCCCACCCAAGCCCATTCAAGTTGTCGCACAACTGCTTCAATGCAACAGTTTTGCAATACCATCGCAACGGCTTTGCACCAACAGGTAAATATTGCAACACTTCCGCCACAGATATCAACCATCCCGCCCATTCCTGCCACACCTACACATTGCCATCCGACAAAAAGAAAAACAACTGAGATAACAGATAGTTACAATCAATATATTTTCAGTTAAGCATAAAAATTATTCTGGCACGCTACATGCATCATAAGTGTCAAGACAGCAAGAACGACACACAAGATCGTAACAAAATGACCAGGAAAGTATCAATCGTTTGGTTACGGCTTCAAAACAAACAAACCACCTTGGAGCGAATCATGAAAAACACAATTGGCATGGACAGAAGTCACACAGCAAGCACCGTAGCCACCAGCGTAAGTACAGAAATCTCCAAGACAGGGATCGTCGCTGTTGGCATTACTGCCGGCATCATTGGCTGCTGGGCGATTGCCAGCATGATTGCCGGTGTCGTCAACAGTGGAGGACCAATTGACCTTGTGACCAGCCTCTTTAAGGCAATCAATGGATAATCACGGCATAACAACCAGCTTCTGCAAATAAATATGTAGGCGGATGACAAATCAAACGTTCCGCCACCCAACAATCTCATAGCAAAAGGAGTTTCACCATGAAAAATACCGCAATCACAAAACAGCAGACCAAAGCAACCGCCCATGATTCCGCCAGTGCTGACAGCGAATTATATAAACTTGGAACCTATATTACCGCTGCCTTTGCTGGAGCCATTGGAATCTGGAGCCTTATTTGTCTCTCAAGCGCCATGATTTCTACCGGCGGACCTGTTGCCCTTGTTAAAAGTATGTTCTCGGCTATTACTGGTAGTTGATTTTTCTTGCAGCCTATTACCCTCAACCGGACAACCTGAGTATTTATAAGTTTTTGGATAAAGACAAAACAACAACAAATAGCCAGGGAGACATATCTCTCTGGCTATTTGTGTGATAGAATGGAGCATATTCTGATACAAACAATTCTTGAAGGTTCAGAAAAATGTATTTCTTTGACAGAAATACCCTAAAGGTTTCGACCAACCCATCAACCTGAAAGAATATCCCCATACAATCACGCTTTTCTTTATCCAAGGAACTCCATCATGGCCATTCTCGCTCGCAACTTGTTTATCTTTTTTCTTTTTACCCTCTTTGCCGGCGGCTGTTATCTCGTATGGACCATTGAACACCGCCTGCCCGAAAGAACGTATACCGAGTTCCTCTACTGCCTCAGTCATCATGACATCTCTGACATGACCTTTACCGGAAACCGGGTTGTGGTCAGTCATCGTGCAGGAGAGACAAGCACGAATCCCGGCTTTACCTATGTAACCACCGTTCCCAAGCCAGAAGAGCTTATCGCCGAACTCCAAGACAAAAACATCCGCATCGTCTTCAACAAAGATCGCTCTGAGATTATCCTGCAGGGCCTGGCCCTCCTCTATGTTATCCTGCTCATTCTTGTCATTGTTCTCTCGCTGGGCAGGATGAAAAGGGAAGAAAAAGAAAGCAAGTTTGCCACTGATAAACTCATCCTTCCTGACGACGGCCACAAGATTGTGACCTTCAAGGACGTTGCTGGTATCCCTGAGGCCTTGGAAGAGCTTCAGGAGATTGTGGCGTTTCTGAAAAACCCGGCCCAATTCAACCAGGTTGGCGCCACCATCCCCAAAGGAGTTTTATTGCAGGGACCGCCAGGAACGGGCAAGACCCTGCTGGCCCGCGCTATTGCCGGTGAATCGGGAGTACCGTTTTATAGTTTCAGCGGTTCTGATTTTGTTGAAATGTTTGTCGGCGTCGGCGCTTCCCGGGTCAGGGATCTATTCAAGGAGGCCAAAAAGAATGCTCCCTGCATTGTCTTTATTGATGAAATCGATGCCGTTGGCGGAAGTCGCAGCGGTGGAGCGTCAGCCAGTGGCAGCGATGAAAGGAGTCAGACCCTGAACGCCCTGCTGGTTGAGATGGATGGTTTTGGGACATCGGACAATATCATCGTCATAGCAGCCACCAACAGACCTGATATCCTTGACTCAGCCCTGCGCCGTCCGGGACGGTTTGATCGCCAGGTGAACATCCTGCCCCCTGACGTTAAGGGACGCCAGCAGATTCTCCATGTCCACGCCGCCAAGATAAAACTAGCCCCGGATCTGGATCTGGACCAGATAGCTCAGATGTGTCCAGGATTTACCGGAGCAGAACTTGCCAATCTGGTTAATGAAGCCGCCCTGATGGCAGCACGAGGAAACAAACAGTCCGTTGATCTTACAGATTTTGAACTGGCCCGGGATCGCATTATGATGGGGGTGGAGCGTAAAGGAATGATCATGACCGAACAGGATCGTACCATCCTTGCCTACCATGAAGCCGGACATGCCATTATTGCCAAAAGCCTTCCTGACGCCGACCCGCTCCATAAAATTACCATTATCCCCAGAGGCAGGGCCTTGGGACAAACCCAGCAACTCGCCTTATTCGACCGGCACGCGTATTCTTATCTATATCTGAAAAACAGAATCACTATCTTGATGGGAGGCCGCGCCGCCGAAGACATCGCCTTCAAGCAACGTTCCACTGGCGCTCAGGGTGATATCCTCCAGGCAACGGAGATCGCAACCAATATGATCTGCAAATGGGGCATGAATGAGGCCATGGGCCCTCAGGCCTTTATTATCGACGACAGCGGCTTTCTTGGCGGCTCATCCCAACGTCTGCCCATGGCCGACGAAACAGCGAGAACCATTGACCGTGAGATCAAAATTCTTCTGACAACCTGTTATGAAGATGCCGTGGCCATTCTCAGTCAAAAATTTTACCTCTTGAAAAACCTTGCCGGAATCCTGATCCAGACTGAGACCCTCGACAATGAAGAATTCGATATCATTCTCGCCTGTTCGGAAAAGAAAAAAGCTGAAGATAACATTTCCGACAAAAACGAATGCATCAGTTGCCCTGCCGCCCAAAGCTGCATCCACAGTAAAATAAAAAAGTCAACGCCATGTATTCTCTAAAGAAAACAGGATATCTGGCCTTTGCCTCAGTCGCCTGCCTTCTGGTCTTTGTGGTACTTCTGGGTATCCGTCAATACCAGCTCACAGGGCAATATAACAAAATCATCACCCAAAGCGAGGAGTCCATCTTTCAATTCGCCGCCATCCGTGAACAGATCACGGCATCATTGATAGAAAAGAACTGGGACAAGGTGGTAGCTGCCTCCAGAGACTTGAAAGATCTCAATTCAACCCTTGTCCGCTTGCAGGAAAACGATCTCATCCCCGCCGAATACAAACTTGACATGGCCAAACAGGTTGATCTCTCAGGGCTTGCCATTTCATCAAAAAATATCATCGCGGCTGAAGACAAGATTGCATACAGTCTCAATCTGCAACGCCAGACGCGAACACTGGCTGATTATCTTCAGCAGTTTGACCGGATTATTGTCAGTCAGATGCGGGCAAAACTTGTTCATTTTCAGACGATCATGATTGGCGCCCTTGGCACTATAATCTGCATTATCAGCTTCTCCCTGATCCTTCTCTATCAGAAAACCCTGCTTCCCCTTGTCCATCTCTCCGAACAGGCAAGAGAAAAGGATATTCTCGCCGATGGTTTCACCTATAGCATTGATTCATGTACCGAAATTGCGGAACTGGCAGAAACGGTCAATGGATTACTGCAAAACCGGCAACCCGAGAATGCGGCCAATGAATCTCCAAAAAAATATGACGAACAGCTTGCAGCCATTATTAATGAAGGTACCAACCTGTCCAATGGCATTATCAATTATGCGCAACTTCTCTCTGACTCTTTTCAGGACACGACAGGAAATATTGAAGGAAAAAACATCCTGGAAAAAATAATTTCAGCAGGTGAACGTATTGCTACCATATTAAAAAAAATATAAGAGGGCCGACATGCAAAATAACCCATAATGAATTTTCGGAGTCTCGCAGGCTCACATACCTGCACAAACATCTCAATATCAGGTTTTTCAAGAAACTTAGTAACCCTTAATAAGTAAGGGGCACTGAGTTATTTCCAGTCACAGCAGTTATAGATAAAAGGAGGCAGGAGCACATCAATGAACACAAACAAAGCGTCAACGATTAACCTACTGGCATTAGCGGCATTTTTGGCTACATCTCTTCTGGCCAATACCAGCATGGCGGCAGAAACATACGATGCCGACAAATATGGCCCTCAAGAACCAATTGTCTGGACGACTCCGACAAAGTCAACATTCACCCATAAAACCCACACCATGGATGCCGGCCTTGCATGCGACTCCTGCCATGAAAAGATCTTTGCCATGGAAAGGGGCTCTGCTGAGAAGGCAGGTGATTTTTCCATGAAATCATTCAAGGAAGGGAAGTATTGCGGAAGCTGTCATGATGGCAGTACCGCTTTTAATACTACCACCCAATGCGGTTCCTGCCATTCTGCTCCTGAAACCCCAATTATCTTTACCGCGCCGGTCAAAGCGGTATCCTTTGAGCATTCCATCCATCTAAAAAAAGGTGGCCTTACCTGTGAAGCATGCCATAAAGAAGTTTTTGCCATGAAGAAAGGCTCCGTGGAAGAGGCAGAAAAAACCGGTACGCATCAAGGCGACAAAAGGGAATACCTGGAGAAACTCCACAATAAATACTGTGGCACCTGCCATAATGCCTCTCAAGCCTTTGGCTACCTGACCCGCTGTACCGTCTGCCATATTGGCGTGAAAGGGAACAATGCCCTGCAAGGTGGCGATCAGAAAAAGCAAAAACACGGCGACAGTAAGCACTAAGAATATCTCTGGATAAGTGAAGACGACGATCTCAACAGTTATAATTACAACTAAAATATTACTTAAAAAGGTGAACAGATGACTGGAAGTATGGTTAATATTTCAAAGAGATGGGGGTATCATGGCATTGATGCCCTGAAAAAAGCGAGCCCAGGCTATCTCATGCTCATGGGAGCCTTTGCCCTCCTGGCATTGGCCGGAGTGTCGGTAGGCTTACACGGTATGGTTGTCGGATATCATCATGTCTATGGAGTAAGCCGTGAAATCTCCTGGGGCATACTGATCTCTGCCTATGTTTTTTGTGTCGTTACCTCGACAGGACTCTGCATTATTTCTTCCATTGGCCATGTTTTTGGCGGTGAGGCCTTTATGCCCATTGCCAAGCGCGCGGTTTTCATGTCCATTATCTTTATGCTTGGTGGTTTCTGCATTATTTTCTTTGACATTGAAAACCCGTTCAGGATGGCTATCTACAACGTGATATCCCCCAACCTGAGCTCAAACATGTGGTGGATGGGAACCCTGTATGGGGCCTATCTGGTCTTTATGATCATCGAGTATTATTTCCTTCTTGAGCAGAACCACAGTCTTTCCCGGCTGATGGGATTCTTTGGACTGGTTGTCGGTATCGCCGCCCATAGTAACCTGGGTGCTGTTTTCGGAATGTTGCATGGCCGCCCATTCTGGTATGGCCCTTACCTGCCTATTTATTTTATCTTCTCAGCGGCCATGTCTGGCGGCTGCGCCATCATGTTCGTCTCCACCCTGGCCTGGAAGATCAACCCAGAGATCATGAATCAGCGTATGGAACGCGCCATTAAGGCCGTCTGTCAAGTCACCATTTTCCTGATCTCTACCATCATGTTCTTCACCATCTGGAAAATCGTTACCGGTATGGTGTCTCATGACAAATCCCTTGTCATCATGTCTCTCGTAACTGGAGATTATGCCATCAACTTCTGGTGTTTTGAGATCTTCCTCGGCATGGTTCTCCCTTTGTTTCTCCTTCTTCGTTCACGGGGAAATAATTTCAACATGATCATGTGGGCCACTGGACTCATGATGGTTGGTATTTTCTTTATGCGTTACGATATTGTGATCCCAGGTCAGATGATCTCTGTTTATCACTCACTTGGTGTCGAAGAAGCGCTTGATATCATCAAATACACACCGTCATTCCATGAAATCATGGCCGCTCTCTTTGGTCTTTCTGTTATCTGCTTCGCCTATTTTGCCGGAGAAAAAATGCTCAACGGGCATCAACTGGAGAAACACGAGATTGTGCCAGAAGGCGGATATATCTGTCCTGGTTGTGGAGCCATCCACTTCATGGAGGAAGGCGAGACTGTGGAAGACGCCATGAAGCGTCATCATAAAATCTGGTAAAAACAGGTAATTGCCTGAGACCATCGAAAGGAACCAATACTATGACATTTCCTAAAATAGATTTAAACAAACTGAAAAATGAGGGTACCGAATCGGTTACCATCAAAGAAAGACGTAACTTTCTCAAACTGGGCTTTGCCATTACCGGTGTCTATGCCAGCGGCAAGATACTCTCTTTGTCTTCCACGTTTAGTGGTGTCGCCTATGCCTCCGGCGGCTCTGATTTTGTGGAGAAATATCCGTATAATCCGCATTACAGCATGGTCATCCGTCAATCGCTGTGCATTGACTGTGAAAAATGCGTAGAAGCCTGCAACAAAACGAATCATGTCCCGGAATATGGCTACCGGACCCGTATTCTTACCCGAAAGTATCAGGGACAACTTGATAAACAGGTAGAATTTATTCCTGTCTTGTGTAACCACTGCAACGATGCCCCGTGCGTCAGGGCGTGTCCGACCAAAGCGACCTATAAAGATCCGGTCACCGGTATCGTCCGTATGGAGAGCAAAAAATGCATCGGCTGTAAAACATGTATGCTGGCCTGTCCTTATGACGCCCGCTATTTTAACGCGGGACGGCATGCCATTGACAAATGTGATTTCTGCTGGGAAGAAAGGTTATCAAAAGGAGAAACCCAGACCGGCTGTTCTTCCGCCTGTCCAACCGGGGCGCGAACATTTGGCAATCTGACCGATCCAGAGAACATTGTCTTCAAACTGGTACACCAACTAGAAGAAAGCGTCTGGGTCCTCCGGCCAGAAGATGGCACAAAACCTAATATCTTTTATATGAAAGGGAATATGGTGTCTGTGGATAACATTTTGAAAGGGCAGAAATTTATATATTCTGATCCGGCCAAAAGCTGATCCATAACTTCCATTTTGATAAATAAAAAAGGGTAAACCTGATATCGGGTTTACCCTTTTTTATTTTATAAGACCTGGAACCGTTACACTATCAGATTCCACCTCGTCGCCAAAGACGCATGACCATCTGAAAACTGTCCCAGTCCTTGATCCAAAGAAGCATCATCTTGGTCACCACCCGTTCCTGTAGAATCATTTGAACCTCCTGTAAAAAAAGCAGTTGAGGTCGAGGGAAAAAAAATCCCCAAACCGACAAGTTGATGGTCCCGCACAGAATGCGAATCCATCAATGTTATCGACCCGAGGATGTCCCTTTATATCCACAAGATCACACACTCATTACCGATAATCCACGACGGTAACGATTCAGCATGTTTAAAAATCAACATGCTGACTTTTCAGGCAGGTCTTCTGACTTCCGGATCACTCTCTTCATGCGCCTTCCCATCATATTCCAGTTATTCACAGAATATGACAGTGACTTTATGCATGATTCGTCCCCGGTTACAGCGGCGGGCCCATCTTCGATTTTCACGAAGTTCCCTTTTACTGTCCTGTAACGGACACCTGAAATTATTCTATCATATTTAATAGGCAAGCAGAATTTTGTCAACAAACAAAAGGAACAATACACTCTATATTGATGAGCACAATAAAAATAGATACAACATAAAGCACAACCACTGTATCTTCATAAAAAAAGGGTTCACCAGACGGTAAATCCGGTGAACCCTTCAAACAGAAAAGAAGATACTGAGAACATCTTTTTATTGAGCACCACCGCCGGCAGGACGCTTCGCTGCTCCAGCTCCCATATTATTAGGGCCGGCATCCATCATTCCTTGCCCCATGCCCATGCCCATGCCCATACCCATGCCCATGCCCTGGCAACCACCACAACCAATCAAGCCCTGGACACCGGCAGCCACAGCCTTGTCCTGAAGACTGGTTCTCAGGTCAAAGATTTCACCAGCCAATTTGGCCGCTTTGGCAGGATCGGGATTATCCCCATGCATCAGCGCCGCCTCTTCCGCCTGCTTCATAACCATTTGCCTCCGCAGGTCCTTGGTCTCTTCATGAAACTTATCAACCTTGGCCTTGGAAGCCGCATCGAGTTGAGTATAGCCAGGACCTCTTTGCTGACACCCTGCGCCCATTCCTCGACCACCACCCATTCCCTTGTTTGCAGATGCCTGTTGCCAACCAAGAAATCCCATACTCACGACTAATGCGGTAATCACCAATACTTTTTTCATTTTATGCCTCCTGAAGAGATTTGAAGAAAAATAAAGAACCTTCCTTATCATTAGTATAGCAATTGTTATGCCAAGACAAGAACGAATGATACAACACACCATCTTTACAGATAGAAATCATATTGCATCTCCAAACAACCCAACTATAGAATTCATATAGCAGTCTTTTTTACCCACTTTTTTATCTGCAGATGTAAAAATTTTTACCCAAACACCCAAATGACTGCTCATAAATAACAAAAAAAACGTCTGCTCGGTGTGAGCAGACGTTTTAGGGGGGGAGGGAGGAGGAGAAAAATGAAGTTTTTCATTTTCCTTTTACATTTCAACAACTGTGCCAATATAGAAAAAATACGCAACATACTATAATAATGAGAAATTCTCGGCAATCGGCGACACATGGACAACAATCCGCCTGCCACTTTTTTACCCACTCTTGTTCCAGACGCATATTTTCTACCCATCTTTATTCACGCCTGCCCGACTTGAGCTGTGAGACCTTGGGGAAACGCCAAGATCATTCTATCCGAATGCCCCCCACACCTTCTTCTTTATCCTCTTTCTCCTCAAGCACCGACACAGCGGGCTCCCTACGCCCTATCTTGCGTTCAATTGTCGAATCCGCATCACTCTCTTGCCGACGGTTCAGAGAAAAACGATGCTCGACCGCGGCTTCCTCGGCAATAGCTTCATGGACTGACGCTCCCTTCATCTCCAGGGGTTGCTTAAAAACAGCCATCAGCCCATCCTGCATGCCAAACAAAGACACCAGCTCCCACCCGGCCTGACCAAATTCATTCAAAGACTGTTCAACTTCCGCCTCATCAAGAAATGAACTCCCCAGCAGACCTTCTTTTTTCAATCCAAATTGTACAGTTTTATAACCCCAACGCATGATGTCTTATTCACTCCCGAATTTTTAATATACTCTTCACATACAACAACTTAAGTTCCTACAGTAATCAGGTCACCCGTTTAGACAGAGGCAATGGATTTTCACCCTCATGATCGGTACTTTTTGGAGTAAACAGCTGACAATCCATTCCCGAAGAAGAAAAAACCTGGGCCGGATTATGAGCAGGCTTGAAATGCATGGCCTGGCAACCATAAGGCATACTCGGCTCACGGGTCACAATAAAGACAACGCTAACAGACAGGATGTTTAACCATTTACAAAGAATACGGAATAGATAAAAGATATGAAGCAGATAACCATATCATTTTTTTCCAGAAGAGACAAAGAAAGAAAGAGCAGCGCCTGCCATCATAGCTGTTCCTGTTACCGTAAAACCGACTCCAATGGAAGCATAATCCCCAATAACTCCAATCAAGACGGGCAACACCCCGCCACCCAGAAGAAAAGCCACAGGAATACATAAAGAAATAGCAAGAACCCCCTTTCCCTCTGGTCCTAACGTCGATAAAACAGCAAAGCCTGAAGGGAAAAAACAGACAGCGACCATGGGCTGCAAGATCACTAAAGCGATCAACCATGGAGAAAAGGAGATCAAACCCAGGAGAACCGTACAGAGACCAGCGATCAACAACACAAATACCATAACCGATCTATTCCCAATCCTGTCACCAAGCCATCCTGCAAGGAGAGGCATCATAAGGGCCGCTATCCTGGAAAACGCCAGAAGCCGATTTGCCCGTTCCAAGGTCACCCCCTGATCTGAAACGAGGAAAAGAGGCAGCATGGCATAAACACCGAGGCTCGCACAGATTGCCAGCGAAAAAAGCAGAACCATAAGCCAGAAATCCAGTCGCGACAGAAGCGCCTGAGAAGTCAAGAAGTCCAGGGACCTCCCCCGTTCATGGCAACCACCACCTGCCATACCGTATGACACCCCCGCGCCAATCATCAAGAGCCCCAACCACATCAGACCCTGCTGCCAGGAACAGCACCGTAACATCATGTCAGCAAGAATTGGGGCGGCGATAAATCCGAGATTAGGAGCCAGCTCATGCACCGCCATACCTCTGGCCAGATACGCAGGGGTGACCAGACTGCTGATGGAGGCCAGCCCGGAAGGCAGATATAATCCTGCGGCCAGTCCCAAACTAAAAAGACCAATTCGCATCAAGGGCAAGGTCGAGCAGAGCCCCAACAACAGCAAGACGATTCCAGAGGCAATGGTGGACAAGACAATGGTATTTTTATGATTGATACGGGCCGAGACAAAACCGGATAAAAGGATGGAACAAAAATAGCCGGCAGAGATCAATAGAAAAAAAGAAGCAGCCGCCGCATGATCAAAACTAAACTCACCTTCTATAATGGGCAGAAGCGGTGAAAAGATAACCCGTGAGGTGAAGTTTAAAAAAAACAGGCATACCAGGAAAAACAGGCCACTGAACACCTTACGGCCAGGTCTATCGTCCATGATTTCACCCACCGCCTCAGATGCCGCAACTTTCTCAAACAGGGGTGGCACCTTTTTTGGGATAATCAAAAAACAGGAATTGTCCCTCCTTCTCCTCTATCTGCCGCCAGGAGGAAAGCGAGAACTCTATAGCCACAATTCCACAGGTGGGAATCAGCTCAATTTCTGTGTCTCTGCCGCAGTCGATCAGGAGATTGGCAAATTCGGTAATCACCGGATTGTGTCCAACCACCAACAGACGTTTGACCTCATCAGGGCAAGATCTGATCTCAAGCAACAGGTCATTTATCGCACTGGTATAGAGTCGAGCATGCAGCTCAATCTCTTTTCGGGGAACCTGCAGGGCCCTGGCAAAATAATGCGCCGTCTCCACCGCCCGCTGTGCCGGGCTGGTCCAGATGGCATCAACCTTGACTTTTTTATCAGCGAACCTCTGGGCCATAACCGGGGCATCGCGCAGACCTCGTTTATTCAAAGGACGCTGCTGATCATCCAGAGACGGGTCATCCCAACTGGATTTGGCATGGCGAAGCAGATACAGGGTTTTCATAGCTGGGATCCTTTCCGCCACACCTCCATCCACAACTTCTCATAAGCAATGGCGGCGGAAGAAGTCGGCGCAGAAACCGCCACTGGCTGGCGGTAGAGACCCATTTTTTCAACATCGGCAAGAGAGGGAATCTCGCTATCAAGAAACATCTTTTTCTTGCCGAATTTGGCGATAGTATCAATGTGCATGTTTTTTCGCCGATCGACCATGGAGAAAAAAGCCGCCAATTTCTTCCGATTAACCTCAAGCTTCTCCGCCAGTTTTACCAGTTGGGCAAAAGAGAGGATGGAAAGCGTGGTGGGAATAACCGGGGTTACCACCAGATCCGCCGCCATGATGATATTCTCGGAAAGCAGGGTCATATTGGGCGGACAGTCGAGAATCAAGACCTCATACTCATCCTTGACACAGGCAAAGACCTTTTTTAATTCGTTTGTCGCTCCGCCACGACCATCAAGGGCAATATCCAGGTTACGAAAAGAAAAATGGGTCGGCAACAGATCAAGGTTTTCAAAATCCGTACCCCTGATAAAGGGCGCCAGATCCCCTTTGAGAAACTGCTTCCGATTAAAACTCTCCTTGGGGGAGATACGGTAATAAAAGCCTGCTGCGCCCTGGGGATCCATATCACAGAGCAGTGTTCTTTTTCCACTGCGAGAGCTGCCATACGCCAGGTTGACCGCAGCGGCAGTCTTCCCGACACCTCCCTTGCTTGAATAAATGGCGATAATTTTCATTGCAAACAAACCCCGTTCAATACAGCAATAATTTGTTGAAATTCGTTAAGAAAGCAAATCAAGCAGATTTCTGTTTTCTACAAGAGTAAACTGGGCAAATGTTTGATCAAACTTCTGACGAACCGCTACCTGCTCTTCGTGCAAATGGGTAATCAAGCCGCCAAGCGCAGCTGCTACCTGAATAACCTTATTTTGCTCCCCGCCAGCCAACTCATTCTGATACTGTGCCAACATCCTCTGCTGGACGGAAAGATCATTGAAACTCCCCAGATTGTCCTGCAGTTTTTTTAGAGATTTTACTAAAGAATCCATTGCCGGTTCAGGGAACAAAGACCGGTAAAACTCCAGCAAATAACGGAGTTTTTTGGCCTGAATCCGTAACTGATGAAGGTCTATATCTGGACTCTGTGGACCAATCAGGGCGCCATCCTTCATAATACCCTGCAATCGTTTTCTGATCGCCTTGACAGCCACCTTTTTACAGGGCGTATGACCAGCTGCAGAGGCGGATGATATCAACGAATCTTCTACATATCTTCGCCACTGTGTCAAAAGCTGCTGAAAACCCTTGGAGTGAAAGGCCTTCTTCAGCCGTTGCAATTCTTTGACGCGCTGCCGGGCAAGATCTTTAAAAAAAACAGACAATCCTTCCTGCAGCCCTTCAGGCAACAGAGAGTGATACCTGTTTTTCTCCAGGAGATAGACATCCAGATCACGAAGAGGCCCGGTAACAAGGCCGATCTTCTGCAATCCTTGCTGAAAACGACCCACATCAGCCGCAGGCACTCTATTTTTCATGCTGCCCAGCAAAGAGCGAGTCCTGCGCAAGGCGACCCGAAAGTCATGGAGAAATTCAGAATCAATATCCTCAATAATCCCCGAAGTATTACGCTCCATCCCCACAAGGAGCTGGAGAAAGATCTTTTGCGCGGCTTGCACAACACTCTCTGCCGGATCCAGAATAATGGAAAATTGAGAACGGTACTCAAGAGGCCTTCTTCCTTTGGCGGCAAGGGCAAGGCGCAAGAATCTCTCTTCTGAATATCCAGGCTTAACACCATGACTTTGCACGAGATCTGCAACCAGTGCCAGGATCTTATCATAGCCACGAACACCCTGGATCCGCAGGGAACCACCAAAATCTATCGCGTCCCCATCGGGTATCAACAGTTGATTCCACTCAAGAGAACCAGAAAGAACAATCTTCTGATCCCGATTAACAATCTGAAAGGGTTGGGACTGCCGGGTAATCTCGGCCTGAGGAAGCAGAGCCCGAATCCCTGCCACTGAACACAGCTTCTCACCCAGAACGCCACCGGCAAAATCCTGGGGAAAAACTTTTTTGAGAACAGGCCCATCAGCCTGAGTCCTGAATTCACCAGCAAAATCAGTCAGAACATAGACACTCTCCCCCTGGCGCAGACAGATGAAGCCCTTGTCATACAGGAGCCAGTCAAAGGTATCCAGATAACAGAGCGAAGAAACCAATGTGCTACCTTCCTGAACAGTATATTTTGCAGAAAGTCCAGAGAACAGAACCGCAAGCTCCATCTGTTTAGGCAAGATATAAATTTTACTGGTTTCTTTCATTTTTTCTAATAATTCCTGAAGCTCCGGTAATCGGCATTAATATTCCCTTATCATATCATGTTGTTTGAATTTGCGGGTTGCAGTAATCTCTAAGAGAATTTTACTACTTACGAGAAAATGTATCACTTATCATCAATCCAATCAATTTCTTTATTGCTAACAGCTTTATCACTTAAATTATAGTTATTTAGTCCTAATCTGACAAATTTGCCGATTAATTCATTAGCAAATCAGACATTCACTGTAGACATTCAAGTAAGGTGAACATAGGATAGATTTACGGAATGTAGAGGTGTCCACTGGCAGGTTACATAATTTCTGGAGTTTGGAGTTTCAGCCAACACCACGACTGAGACCACACATACCCCCATTACCTCCTCAATGAGCAGCCACCTCACCGGTCAGAATCTCGACACGATTCCTCCCCTGTTCCTTCGCCTGATAAAGTGCGTCGTCCACCCTTTTCAGTAGTGAATTCATATCATCCTGCGGTTCGAAGGCGGCGACCCCGAAACTGACCGTCAGTTCATTCACCTTATCGAAGCGATGGCCGGTGATGGCCAGCCGCAGCTTCTCAGCCGCATTTTTGGCGGCCTGGATGTCCGAATGCGGCATCAGTACCATAAACTCTTCCCCCCCCCACCGCGCCACGATATCAATAGCGCGGATATTTTCCTTCACCAGTCCAGTGACGACCTGCAACACATAGTCACCGACATCATGACCGAAGGTATCATTCACGCGTTTAAAGTAATCGAGATCGTACATGGCCAGCGCCATGGGCGTGCCATACCTTCGTGTGCGATCCATTTCTCTTCCCAGGACCGCGGTGAACTCCCGGCGGTTGGCAATGCCTGTCAGGCTGTCGGTGGTGGCAAGGAGATAGATCTCCTCCTCATCCTGTTTGCGTTGCGTGATGTCCATAACATAGATGCGAATGAGGTTGACATCCTGAATGTAGGAAATATGCAGTTCATACGTCGCTTCGCCTATCTCAGCCTCATAGACTGCTTCTTCTTGCTTTTTACCTTGCCGCAAGGCCTCGATCAACTCCGCCGCGCTATGCAGCAAAGGATGTGACTTCCCCATCGCTCCCAACTCGGGAAACACTCTCTCGGCTGCCGGATTGAGATAGGAGACTTCCCCGGCAGGGTCAAGCTCAATCACCGGACAGGGGTGCAACCTGGGGAATGAGGCCAGGCGAAGGATTTCCTCCTTTGCCTGCTGGCGGTCGACGCCATGCCTGATAGCCCGTAGCAAATCATCCATATTGTAGGGTTTGAGGAGGTAGGAAAACGCCCCCTGCCCGGTCGCCTTGATGGCGGTGTCCATTGAGGCATGCCCGGTCAGGATGATTGCCTCCGTCAACGGCGAGATGGCCTTGATCCGCGCCATGACCTCGAGGCCGGACATATCCGGCAGCATCAGGTCGATCAGGGCCAGACTGATATCTCCTTGCTCCGCCGCCGCAATAGCCTCGGTGCCGGTACCGGCAATAGCGGTTTCATAGCCCTTGACCCTCAGGATATCGGCAAGCGTCTTTCTGAGGTTCGGGTCATCGTCTACCACCAGGATTTTTTCCGTTACATTCATGGCTCTTCTCCCATTATGCCGAGACCAGCAAATTTTGCAGTTTCTGGATCCGAATGTCTTCAATCACCTGGAACAAGTCATCCATTTCCAACGGCTTGTAAAGGCAGGTATAGGCGCCTATCCTGCGCCCTTTCTCGATGGAATCCCCCATTTCCTGGCGATAGCCGGTCACCAGCACCACCGGCTTGGTGGGATACTTGGCCCGCACCTCATTCAGCACATCCGTGCCGTTCACCGCCCCCAGCTTGAGGTCGAGAACGATGGCGAGTTTGTAGTCCTTGTCCAGATGGCTCAGCACTTTCTGCGGCTCACTTTCCGTCTCCACCCGGAAGCCCCGCAGGGTCAAAATATCCTGCAAGGTCTTGCTAAAATTCGGGTCGTCATCAACGACCAGTATGCTTTCCTCCTTGCGCAGCAGGGAAAGGAAGGAAAGGATCATGGGAAAATTGAGCGGCTTGCTCAAGACGGCATAGGCGCCGGAACGTTTCGCCTCCGCCATAAGCTCGTCTGTCGCGTAGGCGCTGACCAGCACGACAGGCAACTCCGGCACGATCTCCTGCATCCGTTTCATCGCCTCAACGCCACTGATGCCGGGCATCTTGATGTCCATCAAGACACAATCCGGCTGGTCGCTCTTGACCTTCTCCACACCCTCCTCGCCCGAATAGGCGGCGGTGGGTTCATGACCCTTGATTCTCAGGATGTCGCAAGTCGTTTTAACAATACGGAGGTCATCATCCACCACTAGGATTTTCATGATACTTCCCCTTCCTTGTTGGCAATAGCGTGATTCGTCACGGCCCTGTCACCTTCGCCACTCGGCAGCATAACGAAAAACGTGCTGCCCTTCCCAGGCACGCTATCCACCCTGACGCTGCCACCGTTGACCTGCGTCAAATTCTTCACCACCGCCAGCCCCAGCCCGACCCGGCGTGCCTTGGTGGTGAACATGGGCTGAAACAGTTTGACCTGGTTTTCCGGGGCAATGCCACTACCGCTATCCTTGATGCTGATCGTCACGGTTTTCGCCACCTTGTCTTCGTCCGCACTTATTTCCAGCTCACCCCCATCCGGCATCGCCTCCACGCCATTAGTGATCAAGTTCCAAAACACCTGGCGCATTTGCCCCGGATCAACCCGGATGGCAGGTAATGTTTCCGGAATGTCCATCCGGAGGACGGTAACGGAGGGAGGGATATCGCACTTGCCCAAGGTCTGCTCTATTAACGCCGCAACTTCCATCATTTCCATATGTGGCGGCTTGGTGCGTACGGCATCCAGCAGGTCGGAGACGATGCGTTCCGCATCCGCAATCTCGTCCTTGATGATGCCGAGATATTCCCTGGTGGTTTCGTCCGCATCGGCGAGCACGATCTGTAAGAAATACACGGCATTGTTCATCACCCCCAGCGGGTTGCGCAATTCATGGCCCACCGTGTCCGCCACCTGGCCGAGCAGCACCAGTTTCTCCTTACGCACCAGTTCGTCCTGGGCCGCCAGCAGTTGCTGCGTGCGCTCCTGAATCTTGACCTCCAGTCCTTCGTTCAGCAGGCGGATTTGCTCTTCCGCCACCTGGCGCCGCGCCACTTCCTCACGGATCTCGTCGAGCATCGCGGTCACAAACACCACCAGGAGCAGGCCGTCGAGGAAAGGAGTGAGAACCCCCGCAAACTCCAGCTCGGCGTTGAAGCGACCATCCCACAGAAAATCGATAGTCATGACAATCATCACCGAGACCAACACCGCCACGACCTGGAACAGCACGGTAAAGCGCAGCGAACTCACCTTGAGCAGCTCGTGAACGATCCGTTTCAACGCCTGTTGTGAAAAGTGGCACAGCTTTTTAATCATGCTCATTTTCCCTTTTATTGATCCGCCGGAAGGATGACCGAAAACACAGAACCTTTACCGGCCTCACTCTGCACTTCAATATGACCACCATTGGCCTGGATCAAGTTCTTTGCCACCACCAGCCCCAAACCAATGCCGCGCGCCTTGGTGGTGAACAGCGGCTGAAACAGCTGGGCCAGTACCTCCGGGGTCATGCCGCTGCCGCTGTCACGCACGCTGACAATAACCGTTCCCTCCTGTCTGTTTTCAACCGCGCGGATTAAAAGCGGCCCCCCATCCGGCATGGACTCCGCGCCGTTGCTGATGAGGTTGCGGAGCACCTGTTGCATTTGCAGGGCATCCACCCTAAAGGGGGGAATCGTTTCGGGGATGTCCAGGGTAACGGTCACGGAGACGGGAATGGTGCATTGGCGTAAAATCTGGCCGATCAGCTCCGCCACCCCGTGCGTGGCAAGGTCGGGGGAACGGGTGCGCACTGCAGCCAACAGCTCGTCAACAATGTGCTCCGATCGGGAGATCTCGGCCAGGATGATTCCCAGGTATTCCTTGACGCTCTCGTCGCCCTCCGCAAGCACTGTCTGCAGGAAATAGACCGCATTGCTCATCACCCCCAGCGGGTTGCGCAGCTCGTGGCCGACACTGCCCGCCACCTGCCCCAGCATCGCCAGCTTCTCCTTGCGGATCAGCTGATCCTGGGCCTCCTGCAATTGCTCCGTGCGCTCCTTCACCCTGGTTTCCAGTTCTTCATTCAACCGACGGATTTTGTCTTCAGCCTCCTTGCGCCCTGTTATGTCGCGCACTGCTGCTTTCTGCCATTCGGCAACAGCGCGATCAGCTCTGAGTAGGGAGAAAAACAGCGTGCCATACAGCAAGACAAAGGCACCGAACACTATTAGCGGGATGCGAATGGTGTTCGCTTTGACATGTTCAAAAAACGAGGTGGCATCCGTATAGACTTCGAAGGCTCCAATTCGTTTTCCAGTATAATTCAGAGGCATATACACCGAGGCAACATAGACATTATGAAGCTCACCATTTGTGCTGGTAAACGTATCACGTAATCCTTGCTGGGGTATCACTTCGCCTGACAGTGCTCTTGTCAGCTTGTCTGGATGCTTGCTTGTTCCGCCAATTTCACTCTTAACAGACGAGTAGATGGTTGTTCCCGACAGATTAAATATCTTCAGCTTGAGGACATCACGTTCACGAACTGTTTCCAGCGCGGCAGTAATTAATCCGACATTCGGGTTCGTCTGGAGGGCTTGGGTGTCAAGCCCATAACTGGTGGTAACGAGGATATTAATCTGCTGATCCAGCAACTCCATCAGATGAATCGCTGCCTTTTCGTTACTTTGCGCGACGATTTTATTGTGCTCGGCAAGTTGATCCTGCCGATACAGAAATACCAAGCCAGTGGCAATGATAAGCATAGCCATCAGGCTTATCATTGAGAATTGGAGCAGCAGAGGGTATTGGTTCGCTGTGAGAAGGCTACTTGTCTCAGTCCTTTGGTTATTGTCATGCATGGTCATGTTGTCCATCACTGCGGGGTGTGCGGTTAGTTTTGTAGGATGGGTGAAGCGTAGCACAACCCATCATTTCAATTGCCATCGACTTGATTTCGATGGGTTGCTGCGACCTGCAGCCTCCACCCTTCCTACGTTATATCGCCGCCTGGCAACGTAACGAAAAACGTACTGCCTTTACCCCACTCACTTTGCACCTCGATATGACCACTATTGGCCTGGGTCAGGTTCTTCACCACCACCAGCCCCAAACCAATGCCGCGCGCCTTGGTGGTAAACAGCGGTTGAAACAGGTGGTTCTGCTGCTCAGGCGTCATGCCGACGCCGCTATCCTGCACGCTGACGGTAACCGTACCCTCTTGCCTGTTTTCAACCGCCCGGATTGCCAGCGTCCCACCATCCGGCATGGCCTCCACACCGTTACTGATAAGGTTGCGGAACACCTGCTGGATTTGCATGGGATCCACTCGAAGAGCCGGAAGCGTCTCAAGGATATCCAGCTTGACGGACACGGAAGGCGGTATTGTGAGCTTGCCCAATGTCTGTCCGATCACTTCACACACCCCTACCGTTTCCGGCTGCGGAGGTTTGGTGCGCACGGAATCCAGCAGGTCGGACACGATACGCTCGGAACCGGCGATCTCATCCTTGATGATGTCGAGGTATTCCCTGGTGGTCTCATCCGCATCGAAAAGCACGGTTTGCAGGAAGTACACGGCGTTGCTCATCACGGCCAGCGGGTTGCGCAACTCGTGTCCGACGCTGCCGGCCACTTGGCCCAGCACCGCCAGTTTCTCCTTGCGCACCAGTTCTTCCTGCGCTGCCAATAGTTGCTGCGTGCGCTCCTGCACCTTGGTTTCCAGTTCTTCGTTCAATTTGCGGATTTTTTCCTCTACCTGCTTGGACTCGGTGATGTCCTGTACCGTTCCCAGCATCTTGATGGCTTGACCGGCATCGTTGCGGAACACCTCGCCCTGCTCATGCACATGGCGGACTGTGCCGTCCGGCAGCAGAATGCGGTGATCAATGCTGTAGCTACGCCCCTGCTCCTGGGCCGCACGAACCTCGTTATTCACGGCCTTCTGGTCTTCGGGATGTACGGCCTGCAGAAAGGCTTCGTAGGTGGCGCCGAATTGCTGCGGCGCGAGGCCGAAGATGCGGTAGATTTCATCCGACCAGTCCAGCCTATTGTTCACCACATCCCATTCCCAGTTGCCGAGATGGGCGATGCGCTGGGCCTCGGTCAGCCTGGCGGTGCGTTGCGCCACCTCTGCCTCCAGGTGTTCCCGATACCGTGCCAGCTCGGCATCGCGTGACTGGACTTGCGCCAGCATGTCGTTGAATCCCTGCGCCAGCATTCCCAACTCATCCTTGGCGCACAACTCTGCCCGCAGGGTATAGTTGTTGTCCCGCGAAACGGTATTCATCAGCCCGACCAGGTATTGCAGGGGATCGGTAATGGTCGGAAGCAACCGTAACAGCATCATCACTGCCACCAGAAATGCGCCCGTTGCAGCGACAACGATCACCAGCATGCTCCATGCCAACTTATCGTACACCGGCGCCAGGTTGGAACGCACATGGATCATACCGATTCGCTCCTGCCTGAAAACGATGGGAATCACGACTTCGAGGTACTTCGCACTGAAGATATGGCTCTTCCCTTCCGCTGCCGGATGTTGATGGGGCGGCATCACCAACCCCGGCCGCACATAGACCGCAAGATTTTTTCCCGTCTTGTCGAGTAGCCCCGCAAACTCGATGTTGTCGATGACAGCCAGCGCCCCCAGCGTTTGCTCCGCCGCTTCGCGGTCGTTGAAGACCAGCGCCGCCGTGCTGTTTGCCGCGACAATGGACGCCTGGGCGTGAACGCTCTTTACCAGATCCTCACGCAGCAGAAACCACTGCAGGACAGACAACGCCAGCATGGCAAACAGCGTGGCCGCCACGGTAGCAAGGAAGGTGATGAACATGAGTTTGCGGCGAATGGATGCATCCCTGAACGAAGCTGGGAGTCTCATTTCATCCCTCCCGCTTCCCGGACGATACGCGCCAGTTTCAATAATTGCGAACTGATCTTGAGTCCGGCGCGCCCCGCCGAATCATTGTTGATCTCGAAGCGCACCTTGTCCTGTTCCAGATAGAAATTAACTATCACGCCTTGTTCTCCATAACCGCCGGTGTTCCCCACCGTCAGGATCGGGCTGCCCTTGAGACTATCCAGCAGTCGCGGCAGATTACCCGCCTCAGAAGACTCGATGAACAACACCTGGCATTCCCTCAAATTGGCACTGGTGTCGACCGGCACCACCGACCAGACCATGTTGTCAATCGGCTTGTCCCGCAGCAGGTTTTCAGCCGCCTTGCCAAATGGCCCCTGCCCAAGAATACACAGCCGCAAAGCACCTTTAGCGCCGACGGAAGCAGGCCACTCGACAAACTTGGCGATATTGTGAACGAAAGCCGCCTCAACTTCGTATGCACCGGAAGAAGCGGCCTGGGCGCCCGGGCAAAAGATACCGAACAGAACGGCCAGCAGAAGGACCTGGGACTGTTCTTTCAACTTGACTCTCAAGATTTTCCCTCTTTTTGGATACACACTGCCTCTCAGTCTTAGAACCGCCAGGTGATTTTCCCGTAAACGCTGCGCGGCACCTCGCTACTCAATTGCCCAGAACCGGCACTGAATTCGGAATAATGGTTGTCGGTCAGGTTTTGCGCCGCCAGGCTCAGTTCCACATCCTTACGCGGCTGCCAACCCAGACGCAAATCGAGACGGGTATAGGCCGGAATAGTCTGACTGGTCAGTCCGCAGACGTAATAAATTGCCGTATCCAGGCTCACGTTACGGGGCAAATTAAGATAGGAATGCAACTGCCACTGCTGGCGTGGGCTGTTGCCGGACACTTGGGACACGGTGGCATCATTGCTGTCCGGGTCAGTCACCAGATACATCCGCAAAAGGCTGAAGCTGCCGCTGAGCCGCCATAGGTCGGTCGCTTGCCAGTTCGCGGTCACTTCCGCGCCGTACACCTGCCCATGGGCCTTATTGTCGGCAACCAACGGCACGACGAGGTACGTCGGTTGCAACGGGTCATCCAGGTAGGGCGTGCCCATCTCATGGGTGACAAAGTTTTTGTAGTCGTTGTAAAATACGGTAGCGTCGGCTGAGAGGTTCTGGCGCAACTTGTCACGCCACCCGGCTTCGTAAGCAATCAGACTCTCCGATTCTAAGTTGGGGTTGCCCTCAATCGTTACCACCGCCACGGACGGGGCCGACAAGGTCAGGCCGGACGGAAACGCATTTGCAGCGACATTGACACCGATTTCACCGCGGGATGGCGTATGGACCGCTCGCGACACTGCCGCCCACAGGGCGCCGTCTGCACCGGTCTTCCACAGCAGGCGCACGTTGGGTTGGAGCTCGACGCCGGTGTAATCGTTATTCTCGAGCTTTGACCCCACGGTAAAATGCAGGCGATCCTCCATCCACACGCTTTCATCCTGCACGAGAGCGCTGAACAGCTTGAGTGTCTTGTTCGCGGGGTTAAACCAGGTGAGGGTTCTCGTGCTGGAAGTTTCGTCCTTGGTCTGGCGGCAACCCACACCCCACACCAGCTCGTGGCGCCCGGCCCATGGGAAGCGGTGCTGGAAGTCCAGATCGTAAGTGTCACGCAGTTCTCTCAACGCCGCAGGATCGCGGCTGGTTTGGTCATAGTAGAACTGCAACGACCAGTCGGCACCACCATCCAGCACGTGACGCCAGTTCGTTCGCAGATAGTTGCCGCTGACATGCGTGACGTCGGAGAAAGTCCTGACATACGGAGGCGTAAGCATGGGATCGGTCACCGTCTGTCCTGAATTTCCCGAGTAAGATTCCCCTTGCATGGTCAGCGTGTCTTTATTCTGCAGATCGTAGTCGATGCGAAAACCGCCGCGCTGCTGATCCCATTTATCGGCGGCATCGGCACCCGTGGTATCCACGAAGTTATCCCGGCTGAAGTGCTTGGCGTAAGCGCGGAAATAGCCTGATTCCCCCAGTTTCCCCCCATAGCGTAATCCCTCCTGGTTGTGTTCGAGGTTGCCGGTTGCCACCGTCACCAGACTGCCTTGAGTATCCTGGGCCTTCTTGGTGATAATGTTGATCACGCCATTCACCGCATTGGCACCCCACAACGTCCCGCCCGGCCCGCGGATCACCTCGATCCGCTCAATATCTTCCAGCAGGGTGTCCTGCACATCCCAGAACACACCGCTGAACAACGGCGTATAAACCGTGCGGCCGTCAATCAGTACCAGCAGCTTGTTTGCGAACAGGTCGTTAAAACCGCGGGAGGAAACCGCCCACTTGTTGGCGTCGAACCGGGCGACATCGAGGCCAGGCACCATGCGCAACAATTCTGGAATACTGGTCATGCCGGAGCGGCGGATGTCTTCCTGAGTGAGCACGAAAATAGCCGCAGCGGACTCGGAAAGCCTCTGCGGTGTTTTGGCCACCGAGGTGACCTCGATGTTCATCAACTCTTCAATGGAGAGTTCGGTGAGGCCCGTTTCTGCCGCCGCATCCTCGGCCATAACGGGTTGGGACAACGCCAAACCCGTTACAACAACAGCCAGCACCCAAGCTGAAGAACGTGAATCACCCATACCATCGCCAATATGAGAAACCACCATCACTGAGCCCCCTTTCCCTGAAACACAAAAAGCAAGATAGGACTGTTGGCGCCAGATCTCAATTAACCGCTGGTGCCTATTGAGTATTAATCTAACAGCCTAGTCAAATAGCCAACAATTACATCAAGTTGTGCCTCCACAACCGCAAGTCCTTCCATGCAGGACGGGACAGAACCCATATAGGCCCAGCCAACCGCCCCCTACGACTGCATAAATCGCCACGACCGTCCGATTCACTCATGCCGTTTCTACCGCTGAGTCATCACTTGGCAGCGTGATTGTAAACAGAGTTCCTTTGCCTGGCTCACTTTGCACTTCAACGCTGCCGCCGTTGGCCTGGGTCAGGTTCTGCACCACCACCAGACCCAGCCCGATACCGCGCGCCTTGGTGGTGAACAGCGGTTGAAACAGGTGGTTCTGCTGCTCAGGCGTCATGCCGACACCGCTGTCCTGAACGCTGACGGTAACCGTACCCTCTTGCCTGTTTTCAATCACACTGATTGTCAACGTCCCACCATCCGGCATGGCTTCCACGGCGTTGCTGATGAGGTTGCGAAACACCTGCTGGATTTGCATGACATCCACCCACAAAGGCGGAAGCGTTGCCGGAATATCCAGTTCAACGGTGATGGATGAAGGAACAGTAAGTTTACGCAAGGTATTGTCTATCAGCTCTCTTATGTTCACCTCTTCCGGCTGCGGTGGCTTGCTGCGCACGGCATCCAGCAGGTCGGAGACGATGCGCTCCGCATCTGCGATCTCGTTCTTGATGATTTCCAGATATTCCCTGGTGGTTTCGTCCGCATCCGTCAACACAGTTTGCAGGAAGTACACCGCATTGTTCATCACCCCCAGCGGATTACGCAATTCGTGACCCACGCTGCCGGCCACCTGGCCCAGCACTGCCAATTTTTCCTTACGCACCAGTTCTTCCTGCGCATCAAGCAACTGTTTTGTTCTTTCCTGAACCTTCAGTTCAAGTTCATCATTCAATTTGCGAACTTCTTCTGCGGCCCGCTGACGCTCAGTTATGTCAAAAATGACACCCACCAACCCGCCGAGCGAACCATCCTTCTTATTGAAAGGAGCTTTATTGAATAACACCTCATGTTTCGTTCCGTCAGCGTACATCACGGAAGATTCATATCGCTGCACCCTCTGCTCTGCAAAGAGGGCAAGATCCATCTTATGGTATGCCTCAGCGAGCTCTTTTGGCGCCATATCGTAAACAGACTTGCCGACAATCTGTTCTTTTTCCCTACCGATATACTCTTGAAATGCCTTATTACAGCCGATATACAATCCAGTGGTATCCTTATAAAAAACGGGGGTTGGTATCGCATCGATCAGCACCTGCAATAAATGAAATTGTTCCTGCAGCGCCTTCTCCGACAAATTCCGCTCGGTGATGTCCTGCCATATTCCCACCATATAACTTGGCGTGCCGTCCTCAGACCGTATCAACCTCTGGGAATCTTGTACCCACCGGTAGCTTCCGTCAGCGGCCAGCCAACGGTATTCGTACGTGTTCATTCCTTTTTCAAACAGAATGGTTAGCTCGGAGTCAAGCCTTGATGCATCGTCGGGGTGAAGATGTGTGAACCATAATTTGCTATCTTCAATGAAGTCCCTGGATTCATAACCGGTGACAGTGACCACATTATGAGACATATACGTCACCGCAAAGTCACCGTCCGCCCGGCAGCGGTAAACAGCGATCGGTAACAAATCCAGCAGGATCGACAATTGTTCGTTGGCGGCCTGGAGTTCCTGCTCTGCCGCCTTTCGCTCCGCCAGTTCCTTCCCCAACAGCAAGCTCGCTTCTACAAGGGCTTGTGCCGTCTGCTTGCGCTCGGTGATGTCGCGGTCGATGCCCCGATACCCGACAAATTCCCCATTCGGGTCGAAAAACGGAACCCCGCTCGTCTCCAGAACTACCAGCCGACCATCCTTATGAATATTGGTATTCTCCAGAGCGACTAAGGGCGCGCGTTTCACGATGGCCTCGCCGAAGATTTTACCGACGGCTTGCACTTCATCCGGCGGTATGAAGTCAAACGGCGACTTGCCCAACACCTCTTCCGGTTTGTACCCCAGCAGGGCTTCAACCTTGGGGCTGATATAGGTATAGCGACCGTTCCGGTCCACTTCCCAGATCCAGTCGCTCGTCGACTCGACCAGGGCGCGGAACTTCTCCTCGCTCTCTTGCAGCTTTTGCTGGTGCAGCAACACAACATTATGACTTACCGCCAGCCTCCGGTACATGAGCAGAACACTCACCGCCAAGGACAAAATCACCCCGCCGGCAAGCAAGGCCCCCATCGTTTGCCAGCGATAGAGCGTCCAGACGTCTTGTAGGGTAAATGAGGGCGCAACATCGAAAGGCGGCAGACGCAGTTCCCGCAACATGTCTTCCACCGGGCTGTAGTCGGCAGGCACGACAAAACCGTGTATGCCCATCGCCCGCGTGGCGGCTTTGTTCTCGTCCAGCTCGAAAAGTACGGCGACGACTCGCCTGGCAAGATTTTCGTCGATATTGGGCATGGCGGCAAACGGCCACTCCGGATACAGCCGGGTGGAAATTTGCAAGGGAAAACCGGGGAGAACCTGAGAATTGAGAATCTTGAGCTGTTTGATATCCAGCTTGCCTTCCCGCACCATGCCTTCCAATACGCCGCTGCGCACGAAACCGACATCGGCACGACCGGCCAGCACGGCCTCAACGACCTGGTCATGGGGATTCCCGGTGGTAATCAGTTTGACATCCTGCGGCAGACGAATCCCCACTCGGCTGAGTTCATAGGCCTGCACCTGATAGGCCCCTTGGGATTCGGTGGCGACGGCGGCGACGGTTTTGCCCTTGATGTCACTCAGCGTGTTGATATCGGCCTGTCCCGCCCGACAGAAAATGACACCGCCAAAAACAGTAAGGGACCGGCCAGTTTCATCGGAAGCCAGTGTGGCAAGTGGCGAAGACAATCCATTACGGTTTCTCAGCAGCACGTAATGTCCGCCATTGGTCAGGACAAAATCCAGCTGGCGGGCAGCAACGGCCTGATCCAACTCGGGATGGCTGAGAGCTATCACCACGAAATCGCGCTCCGGCATGGCCTGTTTGAGTACAACTGTCAAAGGTTGCCATTGCGCCTGTGCTTGCGTTTTGGAGGGGAATGCAAGTACGCCGAGTTTTATCGGCTCCGCGCCGCCGTAGGCCGGGAGGGGTGATTGGGCGGCGCTGAACAAGCAAGCAATCAGCATCAGCACGCGAATGAATGGCTTCCTCTGCATAAATCTCTCCATGACCAGTTTTACTGAAAATCAGTGGGCAGAAAATCAGCGCGTATCAGTGTGGTGAGTGGGTCATCCTGCTTGAGCAATCCGCTCTTGACCATGACGGCGGACAGCTTGCGGGCACTGGTGAGCAATTCGGGCGCAGTTCCAGCGAGCAGGCGGTAATTATAAGCGGCGTCAGGTAACATCAAGCCTTTAAAGGCAGAAAGGAAATCCGCCGCCGGCAGACCAAGATGGGGAGCCATGCGGTAGGCTGCATCCTGCGGGTTTCGGTTCAGATGCTTGAGGGCGCGAAAATGAGCACCGAGCAGGTGGCGAATCGCGCGGGCGTGGCTCCGGTCGAGTCTATCACTGCGTATCGCCAGGACATCAACGATGGTGCTGGGAATACGCCGGCTATCGAACAGGTTGAGCGCACCTTGCGCCAGCAATTGAGTGGCCACCGGTTCATAGGTGATAACGGCATCCACCTGATCGCGCGACCAAGCCTCGCGTTGCTGATCAACGGGGAGCGTGACCAGGGTGACATCTTCTTTCGTCAGATTCGCCGCCCGCAAGGCTTCAACCAACATCAATTCACATACGGAGACTGGCTCAAAGCCAATGCATCGGCCTTTGAGGTCAGCGAGGGTCTTGATGCCGGGACGCGCCACCAGCATATCGGCACCGGCCGAGATATCAAAAATCATCACCACCGAAAGTAGCAGACCGCTGGCGCGCGCTTGCAAAACTTCATCCAGGGTCATCGCTGCCCCATCAACATTGCCCTCGGCTAACGCTTTCACGGAATCCGCGGCTGATGTCGTCTCAACCAGGCGCACCCATTGTGTATCCAGCCACCCTTCGCTACGCGCAAGAAACACCAGTTCGTATCCTGGCAAAACGCGTGTAGCAATGGAAATGGGCTTGTCAGCCCACCATGCACAAGCGGGCAATATCGCGGCAAGAGTCACGTATCCAAAAAAGATGATAAATTGCCGTCGAGAAGCCATTTTCTCACTCCTTTTCTCAGATTGCTCCGGTTCGCTCAGAATCCGCCGAAACAAAATAGCCCAACGCTTGCTCACGCCCTGGCGTCGTAGCGCACCCATACAGCGCGCCCGAGAGCAGTGTGCAAGCAAATAGCCAACGCAGTTTCGGCATAAACAAAGTTATGCTCTTCAACATGCTTTGGTGCATTTCTTGAATGGCTGACATTGACACAGCACGCTCCCTCGAGATGACATACATTAGGTGATAAGTAATCGCTTTATCGGGCGAACCTGCAGGAAAACAAACTTATCATCAGCCCCTATTCCGCACTACAATCAAGCAGAGATTCCACTTAAAAAACGTGAAATACTGTTCGAACGAACGGAGCCACTTCTCCATCATAAAAACGAGCATTGATTCATTCAATCACAGTTGAAATATTTTTAACAGGAATTCTGGGAAATATGTCCAAAGGGAGCTATTGGCAATCTTAGCAATTTAAGCACAACTGCAAGTTGAGATGTTTCCTGACAGGATTTACTCCGAGCGAGCAGATTGGCAGCCCATAGAATGTGGGCCAATAATCAGAGGAAACAGTAGGAATATCACCCTGAGGACAGTTGGATGTAATCAGATATTTAATGTGGCAATCTTAACGTCCGCAATCACATGCCCGTGCCGGAAGTAATCCACAGATTTGTCTGAAGGGTTCCTTGAAAAATCCACATTGAATTCACGCACGGAATTGCATAGTTATATTAACAAATAAAAAACAGGATATGATTCACTCGGGGTGGGCTGTTTTCCTGAGAAACAATGTCAAACTGGATGCAGTTTTCACGAAAACAATTATTCAAGGTTCCCTTTATATCACTCACGGGGAATGATATACTGAAATACGATAATAACTTGTTCGGAATTACCCGTTACTAACCGATACCAAAGGAGGATGTAATGGCAACAGCTAAAAAATCTATTGAAGAGAAATCGATCTGGGATGATGCTCGACAGATGCTGCGCAAGGCGGAACGAGACGGGGTAGAAACTGCCTGGGACCGCTTGGAAAACCAGACACCTCACTGCGCCTTTTGCGAAAGCGGTCTTTCCTGCCGAAACTGCACCATGGGACCCTGCCGAATCAGCAAGAAGGCCCCCCTGGGTGTCTGCGGTGCCGATGCCGATGTGATCGTCGCCCGTAACTTTGGCCGTTTTGTGGCAGGGGGCTCGGCCGGCCATTCCGACCATGGCCGTGACTGTATTGAGGCCCTGCATGCGGTGGCCCACGGGCTGACCAAGGATTATACCATCAAGGATGAAGCCAAGCTGCTCCGCATTGCCGAAGAGTTGGGGATTGCCACCGAAGGGCGGCCGATCCTGGAGGTTGCCAAGGACTTGAGCACTGAATTTTATACCAATTACGGCAGTCTGCGCCAGGAGCTTTCTTTTTCGTGCCGGGTTCCGGAAAAACGGAAGCAGATATGGCGGAATCTCGGCATCACCCCTCGCGGCGTTGACCGGGAGATTGCCGAGATGATGCACCGCACCCATATGGGTTGTGATAACGACGCCGCCAACACCATGCTGCACAGTGCCCGCACCTGTCTGGCCGATGGCTGGGCCGGTTCGATGATCGCCACCGAGATCTCCGATATTCTGTTCGGCACGCCCAGCCCCAGAAAGTCCAAAGTCAACCTCGGTGTTATCAAAGAGGATCAGGTCAATATCCTGGTGCATGGCCATAATCCCATTGTCTCCGAGAAGATTATCGAAGCGATCAACGATCCGGAACTGATCGCCCTGGCCAGGTCAAAAGGCGCTGCCGGCATCAACCTGGCCGGACTTTGCTGCACCGGCAATGAGCTGATGATGCGCCAGGGCATTCCCATGGCCGGCAACCACCTGATGACCGAGCTTGCCATCATTACCGGCGCGGTCGAGCTCATCGTCGTTGATTATCAGTGCATCATGCCCAGCCTGGTCACTGTCGGCAATTGTTACCACACCAAGATGGTCACCACCGCCGACAAGGCGAAATTCACCGGGGCCGAGCACGTGAAATTCGAGATGCATAACGGTGCGGCGCAGGCGCGCAAGGTCGTGCGCATGGCCATTGAGCGTTTCCCGCTGCGCAATAAGGCCCGGGTTGAAATCCCTCAGGGACCGATTGACCTGATTACCGGTTTTTCCAACGAATCCCTCCTGGCCGCCATGGGCGGCACCCTGACGCCCCTCATCGAGGCGATCAAGGCCGGGAAGGTCCGGGGCGCGGTGGCCATCGTCGGCTGCAACAATCCCAAGTACCAGCAGGATCACTGCAATGTCAACCTGGCCAAGGAACTGATCAAAAAAGATATCCTGGTGCTGGTAACCGGCTGTGTAACCACCGCGGCCGGCAAGGCAGGCCTTCTTGTGCCGGAGGCCATTGAGATGGCGGGACCGGGTCTCAAGGAGATCTGTGGTTCTTTAGGTATTCCGCCGGTCCTGCATATGGGCAGTTGCGTTGATAACGCGCGAATCCTGCAACTTGCAGCACTCCTTGCCAACGAACTTGGTGTGGATATTTCCGACCTGCCACTGGCCGGATCATCCCCGGAATGGTATTCGGAGAAGGCCGCAGCCATTGGCACTTACTGTGTCGCTTCTGGAATTTACACCCATCTAGGTCATCCTCCCAACATTACCGGCTCCGAGCTGGTGACCAATCTGGCCCTGGAAGGACTCGATAAGCTCCTCGGCGCCTGCTTCGGCATTGAACCGGATCCCTTTAAGGCTGCTGACCTCATTGATAAGCGAATCAGACAAAAACGCAAGGCCTTAGGGCTTGGTGAATAATTCAAATGTCTCGTCAGTAATTGAAATGAGAAAAGGGGCTAAATTTATTTTTCCTTAAAGATCAAGCGGTAAAAAACGCCGAACCAGGAGCTTGTGAAAATCGAGAATTTCTGGAATTTGAAGCCCTGGAGTCGATTGGAAACTTAATCTCAAACACATTCTGAGCACCGATGCACTATATTCATATCAGTACAGTGAATACGTTCAGTCAAAATGGGAGGAAACTTTATGAGTGATGAAAAGAAATGCCCGGTAACGGGAAAAACTAACAAACACGTAGTGGGCGGCAGGTCGACTCGAGAATGGTGGCCTAACCAGTTGAGTCTGGATATTCTCCGCCAGCATTCCTCCAAGTCCAATCCGATGGGCGAGGATTTTAACTACGCTGAAGAATTTAAGAGCCTGGACCTGGGCGCTGTGAAAAAGGATCTACACCATCTGATGACCGATTCGCAGGATTGGTGGCCAGCGGATTACGGTCACTACGGACCTTTTTTTATTCGGATGGCATGGCACAGTGCCGGTACCTACCGTACCGGCGACGGCCGTGGCGGTGCAGGGACGGGTAACCAACGCTTTGCACCCGTCAACAGTTGGCCCGATAACGTAAACCTCGATAAGGCGCGCAGGCTGCTTTGGCCGATCAAGCAGAAGTATGGGCGGAAAATCTCCTGGGCCGACCTGATGATTCTCACAGGCAATGTCGCTCTGGAATCGATGGGATTCAAGACCTTCGGTTTCGCCGGCGGACGTGAAGATATATGGGAGCCGGAGAAAGACATCTATTGGGGGGCAGAGGATACCTGGCTGGGCGACAAGCGTTATTCCGGCGAGCGGGACTTGGAAGATCCTCTCGCTGCTGTGCAGATGGGTCTGATTTACGTGAATCCGGAAGGGCCGAACGGCGAACCGGATCCGCTCGCGTCCGGGCGGGACGTTCGGGAGACATTCGCGCGCATGGCAATGAACGATGAGGAGACAGTCGCGCTCACCGCCGGCGGACACACCTTTGGCAAATGCCACGGCGCCGGCGATCCGGCGCTGGTTGGGCCTGAACCCGAGGCTGCGGGTATCGAAGAACAGGGACTCGGCTGGAAGTGCAGTCATGGCAGCGGTAAAGGTGCTGATCAGATTGGCAGTGGTTTGGAAGGCGCATGGAATCCGACTCCTACAAAGTGGGACATGAACTATTTCAACATGCTGTTTGGCAACGAGTGGGTACTGACAAAAAGCCCGGCTGGCGCAAAACAATGGACGCCGAAGGAGGCGACGGACAAAAATCTTGCTCCGGCCGCTCACGATCCGAAGAAGCGGGTTCCGATCATGATGACCACCGCAGACATGGCGATGCGGATGGACCCGATCTATGAACCGATTGCGCGGCGCTTCCATAAAAATCCTGAAGCGTTCGCAGATGCCTTCGCCCGCGCATGGTTCAAGTTGACGCACCGAGACATGGGCCCTCGCGCACGCTATCTCGGCCCGGAAGTTCCTAAAGAAGAACTAATTTGGCAGGATCCGATCCCTGCAGTCGATCATGAACTGATCAATGAGAGTGATATCGTCACACTGAAGGGCAAGATCCTTGATTCGAGTTTGTCTATCTCCGAGCTGGTTTCAACCGCCTGGGCATCAGCTTCGACCTTCCGTGGTTCCGATATGCGCGGCGGCGCTAACGGTGCCCGCATTCGTCTGGCACCCCAGAAGGATTGGAAAGTCAACCAGCCGGATCAATTAGTGAAGGTGTTGAAGAAACTGGAAAGTATCCAAAGCGAGTTCGGCAAGAAGGTTTCCATGGCTGACCTGATCGTGTTGGCAGGTTGCGCGGGTGTTGAGCAAGCGGCGAAGAATGGTGGTCACAATGTAACGGTCCCCTTCACGCCGGGCCGCATGGACGCCTCGCAGGAGCAAACCGATGTTCATGCCTTCTCTTTTCTGGAGCCGGAAGCAGATGGCTTCCGCAACTACCTCAAGACCAAATACACCATATCGGCTGAGGAGATGCTGGTAGATCGGGCACAATTGCTGACACTGACCCCGCCTGAGATGACGGTTCTCGTTGGCGGTATGCGCGTCTTGAATACCAACTGTGACCAGTCCCAACACGGTGCCTTCACCAACCGGCCCGAGACGCTCAGCAATGACTTCTTTGTGAATCTGCTCGACATGAGCACGGCATGGAAGGCAACCTCGGAAGACAAAGACCTGTTTGAAGGCAGCGATCGCGTAACAGGTGAATCTAAGTGGACCGGCACTCGTGTCGATCTGATCTTCGGTTCAAACTCCGAACTCCGCGCCCTGGCTGAAGTCTACGGAAGTGCGGACTCGCAGGAGAAGTTTGCCCATGACTTTGTAGCGGTGTGGAACAAGGTAATGAATCTAGACCACTTCGATCTCGCCTGATCGTAGTAAAAGCTTTTTTGAGGGCTTCTGAAGCGTATTCTGAACTGCAAAACAGATGATAGGAAGAACGATTGCAGCCATGAATTGATAGATGTCCTGAACACTCATTGAAGCTATTAGCAACAAATGAGCGCGGTGTTTCAATACAATCTGAAACGCCGCGCTTTCTTTAGAGGCCCTTACAATCCGCTGGTCACAGAATTGGAGTCAGGCGAGACTTACGCAAGCCGCAACTTAAGTGTCGGGTAACGTAGCGCCGTCACGCGGGCGGTTAAATATCATAGTGTGCCGGCCTTTTTGATCAGGTGTTTCCAGTGTATCTTGTCATCTATGCCAACTCACATGCCCGTGCCGGAAGTAATCCACAGATTCTGCTGACGAGCCCCAAAAGAAAAGAAACTGATGAGCAACAGGCAATAAGGACAACTTAATAGGCTTATTTTCTCTTGCCACATCTCTTGACGTACGGTACTTTCATGTCCCACGTACCGGGGTAAAGCGACCGGGTGCGGATTCATTCGGCCGCAATCGGTCGGCATTTTATCACTACAGGAGGGGGAGTAATGAAACGGATCGTCAGTACAGTTTTAGCAGGAGTTGTGGTGGTGTCTCTCGGTGGGGTAGCCATGGCGGAAGAAGGCCATCTAGGGGGGACCGAGATCGCCGTTGGAGTCAAGTCGTGGGTAAACGACTGGAAGCGTGAGGTCCCGGGGGAAGGAAGCACCAAGTCGGATAACATCATGCTGGTTGGACCGGCGGTTGAGGTGGAGTTCGCGAACCATCTTTTTGCGGAAGCGTCCTACCTGTTCTCTACCTCCAATTATACGTTAGACGAAACTGGTGTCGATGCCAACTTCGATCGCAAGGACTTCGATCTGGCGGTCGGATACTCATTCCTCAAGTATTTCGGCGCCTTTGTCGGTTACCGTGATTCCGCCTTCGAGAAGAGTAATTCCGATGCCAAGGAGACCTCCTACGGCCCGCTGCTTGGGGTAAAGGCCTCCGTGGCGGTGAACGACGCCTTGTCGGTATACGCCAAGGGGACCTACCTGATCACGCGATTGAAGACAGAAGAAGATGGTAACTCGGCTAAAGAAGATGCCCCGGGCTGGATCGCGGAAGTTGGCGTGAAGTACGCCTTTACCAAGCACATTGGGGCCGACCTCGGCTACAAGTACGAGCGGACCGAAGGCGACAGCGACATCAAAGACACCTTCCAGGGCGTGACGCTCGGCGTATCCTACACCTTCTAATAGATCCTCGTTCAGGCCACGATTACGAAAAAAGGCAGCCTTTGGGCTGCCTTTTTTTATCCGTTCCTCGCAGAGTCTGCGGTCGGACCAGGCTAACCAACCTCCCTGTCGAAACCAGACTATTTTTTAATAAAGTATCCAAGAGTAGGCTGAAAAGGTTGGCAGTAGACACCTCAACTTGGGATGGATTTACGAAATGTAGAGGTGTCCACTGGCAGTTTACATAAATTTAAATTTACTCTGACCCTAATTATTCTAATTATTCCCCATAATCGTTGCTTGTTCTTCAGTACTCAACTGTATTAAAGACAATCAAAAAAAGAAGGCCTTCCTCTCGCGTTACATATCAAGAACGTCCCCGTTTAATCCCATAGCAAAATATATTCCACTGACTTGACAACGGTTATTCGTTGGGTACAATTATATTTGAAGGTAGCAAGCAACAAGGGAGCGACCGGCACGCTGAAAAAAAATCGCCGAATTGAGCCTCTAAACCTGCTGCCAGCGTCAGCAGTTGCCCATATTGGACGTCCCCTCTGGAATCGACCCAGAGGGAAGTTTCACGCCTGGAATCCTTTTTCGAAAAGGAGATTCACTGTGAATTCCATACCTGTTGGGAAAGAAAACTCGACCAGTACCAAGCTAGACGATAAGGACTGGGGCTGCGGACAGGCTGGCGGCGAAGTCGCCCGCTACCCGGCCACACGGTACGAAACGTGTGGCCAAGACTGTGCTCACCGGCGCAGTGACACCGCTGATGCTGAAGACGGGCACCAATCCCGCCGGCCTACCAATCGAGCCTTTCCACGAGATCCTCGCCGATCGTTCACAGTTCTTTCAGAATATCACCACGTCGTTCTCCGGCGACAACAGCTCCAACACCAATGCCTCACAAGGTCTTATCCGAGAAGGACTTCACGAAAGATCTCGATAAATTCAACGTGCCGATACTGATCCTTCATGGCGACAACGACCCTGTCGTACCGATCGGCGCCTCGGCCTTACTCTCTCGTCCAAGATCGCCAAAGGCGACACGCGGAAGATCTCTCCAGGCCGCACCGTATGTGTTCGACCCTCAAGAATCAAGTCAACGAGGATCTGCTCGCTTGCTTCAAGGTGTAGGCGAGCAAGCGTTACGCTCCCGCTAAAAAGGAGAACATCCATGAAACTCAGATTTAATCTGCCGTATTTTTAACCACAGCGCCCCTCGGAGCAACACCTGCCTGACCGGTGTCGACCAGAAGTGATGACCAAGACAGAAACAGGGCACCATCGCAGTGCTCATTACCAGGCTGGTCAAAAATTGCGGTGTTAACTATGGCTAAAGTCCCAGCAGTCAGATCAAAATCCTCAAGGAGGAAGACCATGAAATCCAGTACGAAGGACCAGGCAGAAGGCAAGTTTCACAAAGTTAAGGGAAAAGTCAAGGAGATCGCCGGGAAAATAAGCGATAACCCAAAGTTGGAAGATGAAGGTACCGCTGAAAAGATAGCCGGCAAAGTTCAGGAAAAGATCGGCCAGGTCAAGAAGGTTTTTGAGAAGTAGTAAGCAAGTCCCAGCAGTCAGATCAAAATCCTAAAGGAGGAAGACCATGAAATCCAGCACGAAGGACCTGGCGGAAGGCAATCTTCACAAAGTAAAGGGGAAAGTCAAGGAGGTCGCCGGGGAAATAAGCGATAATCCAAAATTGGAAGCTGAAGGTACCGCTGAAAAGATAGCCGGCAAGAGAGCTGACTAAACATCTCGGCATGAGCTGTTGCATGACGGCCGAATCGAAGTTTCAGGTGCCTGCCGGGAAAGGGAGATGAGTCTCCCCGGAAAAGTAAACACATTTAAAAGACAGGAGGAGTGGAATGAAGAAAGTTATTTTTATGACAGTGTTAATGGTTTTCGGATTGGCCTTGTTTTCGGGCTGCGCCCCTATGATGCACACGTGGCCAGATCAGGAAAGAGATGCAGAGAACAAGATGGTTATAATCCAGGAGAAGATTGGGGATGGGCTGAAAACGGGCGCGCTTACCCCCGATCAGTCCCAGATGTTTCTGACGAGACTGAAGAGTATCCGAATAGACTATGCGGAGTTGAGAGACAAAATAGTTTACCGGGAAGAATGGGACAGCCTTCATGGAAGACTTGATGCGCTTGGAGAGGATATAAACAGGGCGCATTCCCGGACTACAAGAATTGAAGAACCAAGGAGTGGTGACACGATTGTCAGACTCCAAAGAAGAATTGATGATGGAAGAATCAGCGGGCGCTTGCCTCGGTCAGAGGAAAGAGAATTTCAGGCCAGATTAGACTCCATTCGGAGAGAATATTTACGGATCACGGAGGGAGACAGACCCGCTACGTACGAAGAGAGAGCAGACATCTCCCGTCGGCTTGACTCCTTGGCAATGGATATAGACAGGTTCCGGTAGAATTTTCTAGAAAAATCTGAATCCAGTGACGGAGACCTGTGTGAAAATATGCGTACGATTCTGAGGATCGAGGAGCATGGATTTGTTTTCTTGAACGGGTTCAGAAGAACCTTCTATAGATATCAGAATGGTGCCGTTAAACAATTTAAAGGGAGGACATCATATGACGACTTTGTTGCAGCAAAGGTCGCGTTGCGACCGTATCGTGTTTCTGGCGGTTCTTTTCGCGTTTGCTTTTTGCGTGCCCAGCGCTTGGGGTGAAATCATTGTTGGCCGTATCACCAACGTGGAGGGCCAGCTGCTGCGTTTTGTTCCTGATCAGAACGACTGGGTGGCCACGATCAAGGACGCGCCTTTTGGGATCCAGGATGCCCTCTATTCAGACCAGGAAGGCAAGGCCGAGATTTTCATGCCCAATAATATCTGGGTCCGCCTCGGCGGGTCGACGCAGGTCCAGCTCATCGCAACCCAACCGGATGCCGTCGAGCTTGATGTTTCCCTTGGTGTGGCGCGTATCTTCAACGAAAGCGCAGAGGCGATCATCAAGGTCACCACGCCTTTCGGGTATGTTGTGGCCCCGCAGAACACTTCTTTTGATCTCTATGTCGGCGATCAGTCGACGGAGATTATAGCTCTGTCCGGCACGGTGGACTTCATCCACATTGCAGACAATACCAAGTACGAAGTCGTGTCCGGCGGGAGTTCGGTCATTGCCAACACGACTCAGGTCGGTTCTGGTGATGGAACTGTGGAGGCAGACTGGGACGCCTGGAACCAGACTCGTAACGAGGTATGGGCCAAGCGAGACTCGGAGACCATGCCGTCCGCCCAATACCTTCCTGAATCTCTGAGGAACGATGCCTATGAGCTGGAAGAAAACGGCAAGTGGGAGCGCGTAACTTATCAGGGCCGTGAAATCGAAATGTGGAGACCGACCGCGGTCGCAGCGGATTGGGCGCCCTTTACCTCAGGACGCTGGACGGAATGGAACGGCGATAACACCTGGGTTCCGGATGAGCCCTTCGGCTACACGACGCACCACTATGGGTACTGGATCAGCATAGAGGAGCGCTGGTATTGGCAGCCGCCCCCCCTGACCGAGCCGGAACCGAGCTGGTATCCGGGCCGCGTTGCCTGGGTGGGCTCCGACGATGAGGTGGGCTGGGTGCCCCTTGCCCCGGAAGAACCCTACTACAGCCACCGTCAATGGGGGCCGGCCGCGACTGTGATAACTACGGCTGGGGTTACCGTTATCGCTGTATCCTCCTTGACACACTGGAACCGCGCCGTTTTCGTGCCTCAAAATAAATTCTACGGTGAAAAGAACTATGCGCACATACGGATGCATGATCACATCAACAAGAAGCTAAATGCATCCGGATACAAGTTGTCGCCGGATTTCAATAAAATTCATCTCGGAGATCACGCCACCAAGAGCGACCGGTTCGCCTTCACCAATGCTGAGGTCAAGAACAAACCGCACCAGAGCGTGAACGATCATATCAAGCAGAATCAGAAAGTGTCAAAGCAAGATGCGACGCAGTTCAACGCCAAGTCGGTCCAGCAGACCTTGAAACACACCAGGACCGCTGCCCCGAGCAAGCAGGCGGTAGTATCCGCTCCGCAGATCACGAACAAGTTAGTGCCCGCGAACCAAGTCAACAAACCTGCGTCCGAGGTGAAATTTGGGCATCATAATCCCAAGGAAAAACCAATCCCGGTCTCTGCAACAACTCAGCAAGCAGGAGTGACAGGTTCGCAGATGCATCGTATGCCCGGCGGACCGGCACAGAATCCTGGCCTGACCGGACCGAGAAGACCTCATACACCTGAAACGACAGCCCCTGGCGGACCGGAACAGAAGCCCGGCCTGACCGGACCGAGAAGACCTCATACACCTGAAACGACGGCCCCCGGCGGACCGGAACAGAAGCCCGGCCTGACCGGACCGAGAGGACCTCATACACCTGAAACGACAGCCCCCGGCGGACCGGAACAGAAGCCCGGCCTGACCGGACCGAGAAGACCTCATACACCTGAAACGACGGCCCCCGGCGGACCGGAACAGAAGCCCGGCCTGACCGGACCGAGA
>CAISPV010000107.1 GCA_903887485.1 uncultured Desulfobulbaceae bacterium
AAACTGATCGGCCCACCGAATGGGTTACAATCAAGGGTCCCCATGGTTGCCAGTGTAGCAATGGTGAATCCCTGCAGGCCTGCAATACCGTCATACATGCCCATCTGCATGGCAGTCCCGGATGGGAAGCCCATGGCAGCATCAAAGGTCTGGGTCATCATGCCCACACACTGACCGAGGTTTTGGAACATGGAACCGCTGGTACATGCGGCAGCATCATTTTTCTCACCGGTCATAGGATTAAAGAACGCAGCGTCACCCTGCTGACCCATACCACACATAGCGGTACAGTCAAAGTCAGCAAACATGGCGGTCCAGTTCTTGATCAGATCATAACCACCAACCATCATCCCAGCCTTATCAACCGGCTGGACATAGCCCTCAAAGAAGCCAACTGAATTTTCGTTATACTTCGGGTTGGGAACCATATAGAAGTTTTGAGGAAGACCTTTAACCTTATCCACGATTTGTGGTGCCTTACTGGAGTGACAGCTCACACAGCCGCCCCGCTTGGAACCACCGAGAGCCCATTCCGCTGGGACAATACCGTGAGTTACGTCAAAGTCAACATCAACAAGACTCAGGTAAGTGGTATGGGGCGCATCAGAGCCATTAACCTTGGCTGCAAAACCTGCCAGCATGGCATCAACCTCTGCCTTGGTATCAACTTCCAGGCCGTCAGCCAGTTGGAAACCGTCAAACAAGGGGAAGGTGTTGGCGCCGTTTAACCGGAAATCAAACTTGGTACAATCTGTTCGATCCGTACATGATTTATTATCGGCACCGTAAACACCACCGACACATTTCCCGACAGGTCCACAGACACCGTCACCTTTACCTGTTGCTGTTAAATCGGTACCGTTATCACGAACCCACTCGGCGACCAATGTCGCGTCACGGGACTTAACTGGACCACTCAACAGAGATCCATAAGCCGGACCACCGTCAAGGGAGGAGTACAAGGCAACCGTTCCTTTGGTACCATTACAGTCAGCTCCTACAAGCAGCCCCGTAACATCGATAGGGGGTGCGACCTGTCGAGATACTTTATCAACACAGACAGTGGCACTATCGTCTTTGACATGATTGGTATTCGGCAATTCCTGGGTCCAGGTCGGCATGATTGAAGGCAATACCGGATAGATCTTGGCTGGATTAACACCAGGTTCTTCGGGAAGATTGGCATCCTTGATAGCCCATCTGTGCAGGGAAGGAACAGTATTATGGGAACCGGTCATCAGGTCAAAGTTCCAGTCCAGGACGTTTCTCTGATCTTGATGCCAGAATCCGGCTGACCAGTCGCGATATTTCAGACGGCCGGGCGCGGCATAGGTTTCCGGGATATGACAGGTCACACAACCGATCTTCTCCAGATGGACCTGCGGAAAGCCGGCATGGGTTGGAGTTGGTGCGCTACCTGCATGTGGATGGGTGTGGGTTATATGACAGGACTCACAGTTCACAGTATTGTCGAGATTGTTCTTACTCTTGGTGTCAGGAAAATCATCTGCCTGGGCAAACATATGGTCCATTCCGTAAACACGCTCTGCAGGATAATTCACACCGTGCACCGTGCGGGCAGGAATATCAACATATCCTTTACCACCAACAATGCCGTCGTTTTCTGTACCGAGGGCATAATGACAGGTAGCACATTGCATACCGGCAGCGTTATGAACATCGATGTCCGGCATTTTACCTGGAATTGTATCACCCATGTGAGGACCAGATAATCCAGGATTCATGGTAGAAGGAACCAATGGGGTCATACCGTATCTGCCATTGGCTCCCACGGTGTCACCGGCTTTACTGACCTTATGGGCACGTTTACCCATACCGGTCTTACAACCGAATAGCTGGTAAAAATCGTCATTTGCAGCCGTGGGTCCGTTGTCGGTGTCGAGATCCTCGTACCGACCATCCATTCCAGCGGGGGTACCGGTTTTATGATCCGGACGATAGAGGAGATCGAAGTTGCCATAACCGGTTTTCATCCCCATCATGTTGGGCAGCCCCATGGTATCATCGACACGGGCATGGCAGACAGCGCAGTTTTCGCTCTTGGGTACGTCAGCTATCCTGGTACCTAATACGGTAACAGTACTTGTACCCCAGTCGACACCGGTCAGCTTACCACCGGCCCATGTACCTTTGGCGCCGGCGCCCATGGCGGCTGCCAGACCTGGTTGATATTGTTTCAGGGCGAAGTTACGGTTAAACATGTCATACTCGGTAACACCGGTTGCCAAGCTGGTATTAAGGGTACGACCATAGGGAGTGATACCTCCAGCAGCTCCGATACAGGCGGGATCATAGACAGGGCCGATTTTGTTGCTTCCGTCGCATCCCAGGGTCTTCAACCAGGCAGCGCCCGGATTGGAGTCCTTGAGATGGCACATCAAACAGTCCATCTCGGCCTTGTTGCTCATGCTCATGTAACCTGCAGTAGGAGTCACGTAACCGGTATTCACATCAGGAGTACCAGGAATACGTGTTGCATACTTGAGAATAAAGGCATCACCTTTTCCAGATGACGAGGAGTACCAGTTCAGATCACGGTCATACTCCAGCTGTCCACCACCAGCATGACAGACGCCACAAGACTCCACAAAGGTCTGGGCGCCCATTTCAAATCCTTTTGCGTTGGCAAGAGGATCAACATCCTTAGCCGCCAACTGGCGGTTTGAAGGGGGGCAGAGCTTACCAAACATACCTGGCGAACTTTCGAAGTACTTGGCACCAAAAGCCACACGCATATGGTGACCATAATCCTCGTCACGCCCCTCCTGGGAATGACGACTGGTGCTAAAACCATGCTTATAGGCCTTGGTATTAAAGCTGACCCATTCCACTTCATCTGTGGCTTGATTTTGAACACCCTGGGTCTTCACAACGGTCTTGGTAGCGCCACCACCATGATAACCACCCTGAGCAACGCCGTTTATTCTTGCCGCAGTATTTGTGTTCTCGTCTACAGTCTCACTATGACAGCCGCTACAGGTTGCCCTGGGGTTGTACGTCTCATATTGAGTAGTCGCATGCTTGCCGGAGTTAGGATCACCCGCGGTATTCCACGTCTTCAAGGTTACGTCAGGATGGGCGCCGACAAAGGCACCAAAACCCTGACTTGCGACAAGCAGTGAGGCGGTAGTCAGAGTTGAGAGTAATATACCTCTCTTATACCTCTTTTTCATAATACTCCTCT
>CAISPV010000108.1 GCA_903887485.1 uncultured Desulfobulbaceae bacterium
GATGGTAATGCCTGGTGATAATGTATCTGTTGTTGCCGAGTTGATTACCCCGATTGCCATGGATGCAGGTCTTCGTTTTGCTATCCGTGAGGGTGGTCGGACCGTTGGTGCTGGTGTTATCAGTGAAATTATAGCTTAATATTAAAATTTAAGCACTTTGTCTGGTATCGGGCAGAGTGCTTTTTTCTATTGGATGGATTGGAATGAGAGACATCGTTACTCTTGCATGTGGAACATGCAAGCGTCGAAATTATACGACGACAAAGAATAAGAAAAGTACGCCAAATAAGCTCGAGTTTAAGAAGTTTTGTTCCTTTTGCCGGTTACATACGCCGCATAAAGAGACAAAATAATAACTTTCTGAGAATGCTGTAGGCCAGTAGCTCTAATGGTAGAGCGCCGGACTCCAAATCCGGATGTTGGGGGTTCGAATCCCTCCTGGCCTGCCAAGTTTTGGATATGTTAGTCAAGGTGAGTAAATAACGGATTGTTTGGCAGGTATTTTGCCAAAGATAAGGCATAACTACGACGATGATAAATAAATCAAAACCTGTCAAAGACCTTAAAGTAATTAGCGAGGAGTCTGTTGGCTTTTCGCCCTCTCAAATCAAGAAATTTATTGATGAAGTCAAGGTTGAGGCAACTAAAATTGTTTGGCCGGAAAGAAAAGTAACCATGGGGCTCACTGCAGTTGTTATTATTTTGTCGGCAGTTGCCTCGTTTTATCTTGGAACGGTAGATCTTTTGCTTGGGAAGATCGTTGCTTCTTTTTTGAAATAATATTTCGGTCAGAAAATTGCTTAGCTTTGAATATATTTATCTTAACCTTTAACTGATTAAAAAGCTTATTCATGGCAAGACATTGGTACATCCTGCAGGTTCATTCAGGCTTTGAAGATAAGGTTAAAGCGACCCTTGAAGAAAGGATTAAGAATGAAGGGCTTGAAGCCTTGTTCGGTGATATCTTGATTCCTACTGAACAAGTTGTGGAAATGGCAAAAGGAGTAAGGAAAACTACTTCGCGGAAATTTTATCCAGGATATATCCTTCTTTCAATGGAACTCAATGATTCAACTTGGCATACTGTTCATGAAAATATGCCAAGAGTCGTTGGATTTGTTGGTAATGACATCAACCCCATGCCGCTTCCTGATGAAGATGCTCAAAAGATTATTGGTCGTATTCACGATGGAGCGGAGGCACCACGTCCTAAGGTTGTTTTTGAGGTAGGTGAGGTTGTCAGGGTAACTGATGGTCCTTTTGCGAATTTTCAAGGCGTTGTTGACGAGGTCTTTCCAGAAAAGGGTAGAGTCAAGGTTATGGTGTCTATATTCGGTAGGGAAACTCCTGTCGAATTGGAATATATACAGGTGTCTAATAGTTAGTGTTGATCAAGGTAACTTGATTTTTTTATATTAAAAATTAGCTGAGTAGTCTGAGCTTATTTATTTATTTTAATGAGTCTCTCATTGAGTAAAAAATCTACATAGAATACAGCAGGAGTAAATAATGGCCAAAAAAATTACGGCATATATTAAATTGCAGGTTGCTGCAGGTAAAGCCAATCCTTCACCACCAATTGGTCCAGCTTTGGGACAGCATGGTGTTAATATTATGGAGTTCTGCAAGGATTTTAATGCCAAGACTCAGTCTCTCGGTGATACTGTTGTGCCAGTGGTAATTACTGTCTTTCAGGATAGGTCTTTTACCTACATTACCAAGACACCTCCAGCCTCTATTCTTTTATTGAAGGCTGCTGGTTTGAAAAAAGGATCAAATAATCCAAAAATTGATCGTGTTGCTGAAATTAGCAAAGAGCAGATTCGTGAAATTGCACAAATAAAACTGCCAGATTTGAATGCTTATGATATTGACAAGGCAATGCGTATTATTGCTGGAACTGCTCGGAGTATTGGAATTACTGTTGTAGGTTGAATAACTTTTAAATATTTTTACTACAGTTAAACAGGTATGCACAGAGTACCTTGTTTGATGAGTAGGAGGCCAATATGCCGAAACATGGGAAACAGTATAGAAATACAATAGAAGGTCTTAATCGTTCAGTCTTAATGACTTTGGAAGATACGATTAAAAATGTAATTAAAAATAGTTATGCCAAGTTTGATGAAACATTTGATATTGCAATAAAATTGGGTGTTGATCCCAGACATGCGGATCAGATGGTACGCTCCTCTGTTGTTTTGCCCCATGGTACGGGCAAGGTTACTCGTGTCCTTGTTTTTGCCAAAGGTGAAAAAGAGGCCGAGGCAAGAGAGGCTGGTGCTGATTATGTTGGTGCTGATGAATTGGTTGCCAAGATTCAGGGAGGATGGCTTGATTTTGATAAAACAGTGGCAACCCCCGACATGATGGGAACTGTTGGTAAAATTGGACGAGTACTTGGACCAAGAAATTTGATGCCTAATGCTAAACTGGGAACAGTGACCTTTGATATAGCCAATATTGTTAAAGAGATTAAAAGCGGTAAGGTTGATTTCCGGGTTGATAAGGCTGGAATCGTCCATGCCGGTCTTGGTAAGATCTCTTTTGGTGATGCCAAGCTTCTGGACAATGCTAAGGCCTTCATAGAAAAAATTATTCAGTTAAAACCTTCTTCAAGTAAAGGGATCTATCTTAAATCAATAACTGTTTCTTCCACTATGGGAGCAGGGTTTAAAGTCGATCCCCTTGATGCAAGGGCTATAATAAAATAAAGTTTTATTTAACTTCTGTGTCTTTATTGGACACAGAACTTTCAGTCAAAGACAGCAGGTACAGTGAGTTTAATTGTGTTTCTTCATAGCCTGCCGAGACGATAGAAAGGTTTTTATTTGACGCTATCATTTTTCATCTATAATTGTTTTGTAAAATCATTATAGAGTGCCTCAAATGAGAAATGAATAAAGATGAATTGCTTTCGTATGTGCTGTTTTTGATTCAATAATAACCTTAAACGAGCAACAAAGGAGGAGTACTTTGAATCGTGATGAAAAATCAGCAGTAGTTTCTGAGTTGAATGAGTCATTCGGCCGCGCCAAATTTACGGTGGTTACAGACTATTGTGGATTGACGGTTTCAGAGTTGGAAGAGTTGCGTGGAGAATTGCGCAAATGTAATTCTGAAATACGAGTGGCAAAAAATACTCTTTTGAAAAGAGCAGTTACTCATACCACCAGTGAATCACTTGCAGATGATTTTATTGGTACTACCGCCATCGTTATGGCCTATAATGACCCGGTCTCTCCAGCAAAGGCTCTTGCCAAATTTGCTGATGGTCATGCCAAATTCAAGATACGATGTGCTGCCCTTGACGGAGATAAGCTTACCATTGATGACTTGATTGCCCTTTCAAAACTTCCGACTAAAGACGTTTTGCTTGGACAGTTACTTTCTGTTCTCAATGGTGTGCCTACGGGCCTTGTGCAGGTGCTTTCAGCAGTGCCTCGGACTTTCCTTTATGGTTTGCAGGCTATTAAAGAGCAAAAAGAACAGGTAGAGAATTAACAGGTAGGCCGCTGTTTTTTAGATAGCAGCATTTTCCTGAAGAATTATAACTTTAAATTATAAAAAAACACGAGGTATTATCATGGCTGTTTCAAAAGACGAAGTAATTGAATTTATCGCTAATATGTCTGTGCTTGAGCTTTCCGCAATGATCAAAGAGCTTGAAGAGAAGTTCGGTGTATCAGCGGCAGCTCCTGTTGGTGTTGCTGCCGCAGGTGCTCCTGTTGCTGCCGCAGCTGCTGTTGAAGAAAAGACTGAGTTTGACGTTATCCTCACCGGTGCTGGAGATCAGAAGATTAAGGTAATTAAGGAAGTTCGTGCCATTACCGGCCTTGGCTTGAAAGAGGCTAAGGATCTGGTTGAAGGTACTCCTCAGCCATTGAAAGAGGCTGTCAGTAAAGATGAAGCCGCTGATATCAAGGCTAAAATTGAGGCTGTCGGTGGTGTTGTTACGATAAAGTAGGTCTTGTGTCTATATGTTGTTCTGCTTGCAGGACAATCTGATTTGAAGAAACACGCTACGGGTTTTGACACGTAGCGTGTTGCATTTCAAGCCGTTGAAAACGATTTCATGATGGAAGATACCTGGCGCAGTGTATTTGAGGTCATCTTTTTTAGCGCGCATTTTCCCCAGTGGTTAAAGTTATGATCTTACAGGGTTTCACTTTTTACACCGGGCTGTCATTTGTATTGAGGAAGCTTTTTTTATTTTCATTCAACTTCCCATCATCATCTTTGTCACCTCTTTTTATCCCCAGGCTACTTCATTGTTTGGCTAACGGGTCATTTACATCACAACGGTTTTATTATAACAGCCAGTCTGTGATTTTAAAATAACGCTCTCAAGGCAACCTCGAGGACTACTATGGAACGAGTGAGAAAAAATTTTGCCACGGCGGCATCTGTTATGGAGCCCCCGCACCTTATTTCCATGCAGCGGATATCATACGAAAAGTTTCTGCAGATGGATATTGAAGCAGGTGCCCGTGAAAATTTTGGTTTGCAAGGGATCTTTAAAAGTGTCTTCCCTATAAATGATTTTAATGGACTTTGTTCCCTAGAATTTGTCCGCTATAATTTTGGTGAGCCTAAGTATACGGTAGAAGAATGCCTGCAACGCGGTATGACCTATGAAATACCCCTTAAGATTACGGTCAGGTTGATCACGCATGATGTGGATGCAGTAACTGGCGTTCAAACCTTACGTGACATGAAAGAGCAGGAGGTCTTTTTAGGGAGTCTGCCTCTGATGACTGGTGATGGTGTTTTTGTCGTTAATGGTACTGAACGGGTTATTGTTTCCCAGTTGCAGCGCTCTCCTGGCCTTTTCTTTACTCATGATAATGGTAAAAGTCATGCAAGTGGCAAACTTTTATATTCCGCCCGGGTTATACCTATTAGAGGTTCATGGATAGACCTTGAGTTTGATATAAAAGACATCCTTTTTGTTCGCATTGATCGCCGGCGTAAATTCCCTGTGACCACGTTGCTGAAGGCTATTGGCTATTCGTCTGCCGAACTTTTACGGACATTTTATCTTACTAATTCTGTTCGTCTTCACGGTGATGATTATCTGATCTCTTTTACCCCGGAGACGTTTCAGGGACAGAGGTTGGAGTTCGATTTGATTAGTCCGGTGGATGGAGAGATGTTGGCCAAGAAAGGGCAGAAAATTAGCCAGGCACTTTGTAAAAAAATTAAGATTGCAGCCATCGATTCCTTAAAGATTTCTCATGATGAGCTTATAGGTCGATTTTTGGCCCATGATGTTGTTCGTCCGGATACTGGAGAAGTCATTGCCTTGTGCAATAGTGAGCTGACCGAGACTATGCTCCAGTCCCTGCAGGATTGTGGTATCAGTGAATTTGAAATACTCTTTATTGATGGCGTTAATTATTCAGATTCATTCAGGAAAACATTGGCTCTTGATAAAGTGGCGAATTCAGATGAGGCTCTCCTGGAAATCTATCGCCGGTTGCGTCCTTCAAGCCCACCAACAAAAGAAGTGGCCGAGACCTTCTTTGAAAATCTCTTTTTTAATGTCGACCTTTATGATCTTTCAGAAGTGGGAAGATATAAAATCAATGCAAGATTGGGCTTGACGACAGATATCAATCATAAAGCCTTGACTCGTGAGGATATTGTAGAATCAGTGAAATATCTGGTTCGTTTGAAAGATAGTCAGGGGAGTGTTGACGATATTGATCATCTTGGCAACAGACGGGTGCGAACGGTTGGTGAACTTATTGAAAACCAGTATCGTATGGGGTTGGTGCGCATGGAGCGGGCCATTAAGGAGAGGATGGCTCTTCAGGAAATAGAGACCCTTATGCCTCATGATCTTGTTAATCCTAAACCTATTTCTGCAGCCATTAAGGAATTTTTTGGCACGAGTCAACTGTCTCAGTTCATGGATCAGACGAACCCTATCTCTGAGGTTACGCATAAACGTCGTCTCAGCGCCCTCGGACCTGGTGGACTTTCCAGGGAGAGAGCAGGGTTTGAGGTTCGTGATGTTCATCCTACCCACTATGGACGAATATGCCCGGTTGAGACCCCTGAGGGGCCCAATATCGGTCTGATTGTTTCTCTGGCGACCTATGCTCAGGTTAATCCCTATGGATTTATCGAGACTCCCTACCGGAAGGTAGTCGATAGAATTGTTCTTGATGAGGTGAAATATCTGAGTGCCCTACAGGAGCAGAATCAGATAATTGCGCCTGCTGTCATCTTAATGGATGATTTAGGACGGATTGTTCCTGATTTTTTGATTGCTAGAGAGGAAGGTGAGGTTCTCACAGTAGCCAGTGATCAGGTCAGTTATATGGATATTGCTCCTAACCAGTTGGTCAGTGTTGCCGCCTCGCTTATTCCGTTTCTTGAAAACGATGATGCCAACCGTGCCCTTATGGGATCAAATATGCAGCGGCAGGCTGTGCCGTTGATGATTACTTCGGCTCCGCTGGTTGGCACAGGGATGGAGCGCTATGTGGCCCGCGATTCAGGTGCCTGTCTTCTGGCGGGTGATGGAGGGGTGGTTGAAGAAGTTGATTCAAACCGTATTGTTGTCCGTTATGACCGGCCAGGGGTTGATGGGTATGATACCGGAGTTGCGGTCTATCGTCTGAGTAAATACAAGAAGTCAAACCAGAATACATGCTTTACCCAACGTCCATTGGTACTTCCTGGTGAGCGGGTCATTAAGGGAGCAATTTTGGCAGATGGCCCTTCCTGTGAGCAGGGTGAATTGGCCCTTGGGAAAAATGTGACCATTGCCTTCATGCCGTGGCGTGGATTCAACTTTGAGGATTCAATCCTGATCAATGAGAGGTTACTGAAGGAAGACACCTTTACCTCCGTCCATATTGAGGTCTTTGAGACCATGGCCAGGGATACGAAACTTGGCAAGGAAGAAATTACTCGGGATATCCCCAATGTGAGCGAGGAAAACCTGAGAAACCTTGATGATTCTGGTATAGTTCGTATCGGTGCTGAGATCAAGGCGGGTGATACCCTTGTGGGTAAGGTCACGCCAAAAGGTGAGACTATGCTCTCTCCCGAGGAAAAGTTATTGCGGGCGATTTTCGGGGAAAAGGCCCAAGATGTAAAGGATTCCTCGCTCCGTGTCCCACCAGGGGTAGAGGGTGTTGTTATTGATGCCAAGGTTTTTTCTCGAAGAGGTGTTGATAAGGATGAGCGATCATTGATGATCGAGGATTTAGAAATTGAACGTCTTACCCACGATAAAGTTGATGAATTGACAAGTCTTAAACGGGGTGTCTGCCGTGAAATCGGTGATATTATCAATGGTCGGACGGTCAAGAGTGATATTGTCGATGTGAAAGGAAATATTCTTGTCAAACTTGGAAAGAAAATAAGTGCTGATCTTGCTGAAGCTATTGGCTTTCACGCTCTGCGTACATTGGATTTTTCCGAGAAGGCCAAATTTCAGGAGCAGATTAATCAAGCTTACGCCCGTTATGATAAACAGGCGGCGCTTATTACTAAACGCTATGATGGTATAATTGACCGCAAGAAGAAGGGTGATGACCTCCCTCCAGGTGTGGTCAAGATGGTGAAGGTCTATGTGGCCACTAAGCGTAAGCTCTCAGTGGGTGACAAGATGGCTGGCCGTCATGGCAATAAGGGCGTTGTCTCCCGTCTCCTGCCTGAAGAGGATATGCCTTTTTTTGCCGATGGCACCACGGTTGATATCGTTCTCAATCCACTGGGTGTCCCTTCGCGTATGAACGTGGGCCAGGTGCTTGAGGTTCATCTTGGTTTTGCTGCTAAAAAGCTTGGTCAGCAGATCAGTGAACTTGCAAGGAAGCATGAGCTTGAGGCCATTAAGAAGAAGCTGCAGAAGATCTATTCTCAAGAAGAGTGTGCCAAGATTATCGGTAATCAGAGTGATGAGGAACTCCTCGACTGGGCGCGTAAACATCAGCGAGGACTGCATGTGGCCAGTCCGGTATTTGATGGCGCCGAAGAGGTTCAGATTCGTCAGTTACTGGTTGAAAGTGGTGTTGATGAAGTGGGGCAAAGTCAGCTTTATGACGGCCTGACCGGAGAGCCTTTTGAGAATCAGGTAACTGTTGGTGTGATGTATATGCTTAAATTGCATCACCTGGTTGACAATAAGATCCATGCCAGATCAACTGGCCCCTATTCTCTTGTAACCCAGCAACCCCTTGGCGGTAAGGCCCAGTTTGGAGGACAGCGTTTGGGTGAGATGGAGGTCTGGGCCATGGAGGCGTATGGGGCCGCTTATACACTAAAAGAATTTTTGACCGCTAAATCTGATGATGTGGAAGGGCGTACCACTATGTATGAACGGATTGTGAAGGGCAATAATTTTCTTACTACTGGCCTGCCGGAATCTTTCAATGTTCTTGTAAAAGAGCTGCAAGCCCTTTGTCTTGATATGGAGCTGTTGCAAGAATAAGGGTGTTAAGTCTGGAGAATGGTTGATGAAAGATCTCAGCGTAACTTTCTCAGCACGGATCAACTTCATACTTAAAACTTTTTTAACCCTATAAACTGTGGGAGATGCAATCTCGTGGAAGAGCTATTTAATTTTTTTCAAAAGCCGAAAGCTCCTGTTAAATTCAAAAAGGTAAAGATTTCTCTGGCCTCACCGGAAAAAATCATGGACTGGAGCCATGGTGAGGTAAAGAAGCCTGAAACGATTAATTATCGGACTTTTAAACCTGAGAGAGATGGCCTTTTTTGTGCCAAGATTTTTGGGCCAGTAAAGGACTTTGAGTGTAATTGTGGGAAGTATAAACGCATGAAACACCGAGGTGTCGTTTGTGAAAAGTGTGGGGTTGAGGTTATCCAGTCAAAGGTTCGGCGGGAGCGGTTGGGGCATATTAAGCTTGCTGCCCCTGTTGCCCATATCTGGTTTCTCAAGAGCCTTCCCAGCAAGATCGGCGCCGTCCTTGATCTGACCTTGAAGCAGCTTGAAAAAATTCTTTATTTTGAACAATATGCAGTGGTTGAATCGAATGTTGATTCTATCCCTGTTTGTAGTCTGCTTACTGAGGAGAAGTATCGAGAGTATCGAGAGGCTTATCCTGGTCAATTTCAAGTTGCCATTGGCGCTGAAGCGATTAGAGAGCTTCTGGCCCGGCAGGATTTGGTTGCCTTGTCTGCCCAGTTACGGGCAGAGATGGCTGCGACAAGTTCAAAGACTAAAAGGCAGAAGCTATATAAGCGATTGTTTGTTATTGAGGCTTTTCGTGATTCCGGCAATAAACCCGAGTGGATGGTGCTTGAGGTTATTCCAGTACTACCGCCTGACCTGCGTCCCCTTGTTCCTTTGGAAGGTGGGCGTTTTGCCACCTCAGATCTTAATGATTTGTATCGGCGGGTTATTAACAGGAATAATCGTTTAAAGCGTTTACTTGAACTGGATGCCCCTGATATTATTGTTCGCAATGAAAAACGGATGCTCCAGGAGGCAGTTGATGTCCTTTTTGATAATGGTCGTCGTGGCCGGGTTATTACCGGAGCCAATAAACGTCCACTGAAATCGCTTTCTGATATGCTCAAAGGCAAGCAGGGGCGGTTTCGGCAAAATCTTCTGGGCAAACGTGTTGATTACTCCGGTCGTTCCGTTATTGTTGTGGGCCCTCATCTTCGTCTTCACCAATGTGGTATCCCTAAAAAAATGGCCTTGGAGCTGTTTAAACCATTTATCTACAACAAGCTCGAAAGCAAAGGTTTTGTTACTACCATCAAAAGTGCTAGAAAGATGGTGGAGAAAGGAACCAAAGAGGTCTGGGATGTTCTTGAAGAGGTGGTCACTGAATATCCGGTGATTCTCAACAGGGCTCCAACGCTTCATCGTCTTGGCATGCAGGCCTTTGAGGCCCTGCTTATTGAAGGGAAGGCTATCCAGTTGCATCCTCTGGTTTGTGCCGCCTTTAATGCTGATTTTGATGGTGATCAGATGGCAGTTCATGTGCCCCTGTCTGTCGAGGCTCAGGTCGAAGCGCGGGTTCTGATGATGTCATCTAATAATATCCTTTCACCTGCTAATGGTGAACCGGTTATTATTCCTTCACAGGATATTGTTCTCGGTCTCTATTATATGAGCAGGGAACGGGTAAATGCCACGGGTGAAGGCAAGATTTTTTCCAGCCCGGCTGAGGCGAAAATTGCTTATGATTATCAGGCGGTGCATTTACAGGCGAAGATCAAGGTCCGGATGGATGGCAAGATTGTTGATACCACCATGGGGAGGATTTTATTAGGTGGGTTGTTGCCGGAGATAATTCCTTTTGCCGAAATCAATAAAGTAATGACCAAAAAGGCATTAGCGCAACTCATTGACTATACTTATCGGCACGGTGGAACAAAGGAGACAGTTATTCTTGCTGATCGCCTGAAAGACATGGGCTATGAATATGCCACGCGGGCAGGAATTTCCATTTGTATCAATGATATGAAGGTTCCAACCAGTAAAGAAGACTTGATTGAAAAAGCTGAAAAGGATGTTATGGATGTTGGCCAGCAGTATTCCGATGGCTTGATTACATCTGGCGAGAAATATAATAAGGTTGTTGATATCTGGTCCAAGGTGAGTGAGGATGTTGCCAATGAGATGATGGAGGGAATCAAGGTTGATTATGTTCGCGATCGCGAGAACAATTTGATAGAAGCCCCAAGTTTTAACTCTATTTTTATTATGGCGGACTCTGGAGCCAGGGGATCCAGAGATCAGATTCGTCAGCTCGCTGGGATGCGTGGTTTGATGGCAAAACCATCGGGTGCTATTATTGAAACCCCAATCAAGGCCAACTTCCGTGAAGGACTTGGTGTCCTTGAGTATTTTATCTCGACCCATGGTGCGCGTAAAGGGCTTGCGGATACTGCCCTGAAGACCGCCAATTCAGGATATCTTACCAGACGATTGGTCGATGTAGCTCAGGATGCAACGATTATTGAGGCAGATTGTCAGACCCTTGATGGAATTATTGCTGAGCCCTTGATGGACGGTGGCGATGTCATTGTTCCTCTTGGCGACCGGATTCTCGGTCGTGTGGCCTTGGAGGCCGTAGTTGATCCTTATAGCGGTGCAGTGATTGTGGCAGAGGGTGAAGAAATCACTGAGTTAAAGGTTAAAGAGATCAAAGACGCAGGAATTGATCGAGTGCATATTCGTTCAGTGCTGACTTGTCGGTCGCGTCGCGGTGTTTGTGCTGCCTGCTATGGCCGTGATCTTGGTCGTGGCCATATGGTGAATATCGGTGAGGCTGTTGGTATCATAGCCGCGCAGTCCATTGGTGAGCCTGGAACGCAGTTGACCATGCGAACATTCCATATCGGTGGTACAGCAAGTCGTGCCATTGAGCAGGCTGAAGTCCAGACTCAACGAGGCGGTGTGGTGGTGTTTAAAAACATGCATTACGTTGAAAACAATCTAGGGGTTAAGATTGTTATGAACCGGAATGCGGAAATCAGCATTAAGGATGAGTTAGGTCGAGATCGTGAGCGTTATAAAGTTAACTACGGTGCTCAGATCTTTGTAAAGGAAGGAGAGGTTGCTGAGGCCGGTATGATTCTTGCCAAATGGGACGCCTATACTATTCCTATTGTCAGTGAAGTTGGTGGTGTCATCAAATATGGTGATGTTATTGAAGGTATTACCATGCAGGAGAAGCTGGATGGGGTGACTGGTAAGTCCAGTAAGGTTGTTGTCCATTCGACTGCTGCGGCTCAATTAAATCCACGCATCAGTGTTAAAAATGACAAAGGGAAAACCCTTAAACTGCCAAACTCGGAATCCTTTGCGCGCTACAGTTTGCCGGTTGGATCTTTTATTACTGTGGATGAAGGGGCAGTTATTGAGCCCGGGGCCATTGTCGGCAAGATCCCTCGTGAATCTTCCAAGACAAAGGATATTACCGGTGGTTTGCCGCGAGTTGCAGAATTGTTTGAGGTTCGGAAATCGAAAGATCCGGCCATTATCTCTGAGATTGATGGACGTGTCAGTTTTGGCAAGGAATTGAAGGGTAAACGGCGGGTAATTGTGACCCCTGAATACGGAGAAGCTGAGGAATACCTGCTTCCTAAGGCCAAGCACACCATTGTGCATGAAGGTGATTATGTGCAGGCTGGCGAACCTTTAATGGAAGGGGTCGTCCTTCCTAATGACATCTTGCGGGTTCTTGGCGTAAAAGAGCTGGCAAAATTTCTAGTGAATGAGGTGCAGGAGGTGTATCGTCTGCAAGGTGTGAAGATTAATGACAAGCATATTGAAGTTATTGTCCGCCAGATGCTGAAGAGAGTGCAGATCAGCAATGCCGGCGATTCTCGCTTTATGATTGGTGAACAGGTAGAGTGGTGGAAATTTGAAGAAGAGCGGGAGCGTCTTTTTTCTGAGGGTAAAGTGCCAGCGGTTGCTGAACCATTATTGTTGGGTGTCACCAAGGCCTCGCTGTCCACAGAAAGTTTTATCTCAGCAGCTTCGTTTCAGGAGACAACCAAGGTGTTGACTAATGCGGCTATGGCGGGCAAGGTTGACGAGCTGGCCGGGTTGAAGGAAAATGTTATTATGGGCAGGTTGATTTCTGCCGGAACAGGATTGCATGGCAATTCATAGGATAAAGGGAACTATTCAACTGCGATATTCTTTTTTGTGTTGACACAGGCATGACATTGGAGTAAAAATCTTTTTTTTGTGAATATCGTTCGTGGTGCTCATGGATGTGTGAAATGCAAGTTGTGAATGTAAGTATCGTTGTCAAGAATAATAAAAGAAAGGTAATCGAACAGGAGCAGTAAAAGTAATGCCAACAATTAACCAGCTCGTTCGACAGGGCAGAAAAAAATTAGTTAAGAAAACAAACACTCCTGCGTTGAAAGGTTCTCCTCAGAAGCGTGGTGTTTGTGTTCGTGTATATACTACGACTCCAAAAAAACCAAACTCAGCGTTGCGTAAAGTGGCAAGGGTGAGGTTGACCAACGGAATTGAGGTAACTTCGTATATTCCGGGAATTGGGCATAATTTGCAGGAGCATTCTGTGGTGTTGATCAGGGGGGGGCGTGTAAAGGATTTACCTGGTGTTCGATACCATATTGTTCGTGGTACCCTGGATACCCTTGGGGTTTCAAATAGAAAGCAGGGGCGTTCAAAATATGGTGCAAAACGGCCCAAATAATAGGTTGTTGCTAGCAGGCTGTTTCTGCTGATGAAAGAGGATAAAGATGCCGCGTAGAAAAATAGTAGAAAAAAGACAGGTTGATCCGGATCCACGTTATAATTCTGTCTTGGTGAGTAAGTTTACCAACGGAATTATGGAGCGGGGCAAGAAGAGCGTAGCTCAGCACATATTATATGGGGCGATGGATATTATTGCTTCCAAGGTGGCTGAGAGCGATCCTTTGACTGTTTTTGAAGAAGCCATGGAAAAGGTCCGGCCCAAAGTAGAGGTTAAGTCCCGGCGTGTGGGTGGGGCAACCTATCAAGTTCCAATGGAAGTCAGGCAGTCGAGAAGAAATGCATTGGCTATGCGATGGATTATAAGTTATGCCAAGGCACGATCTGGGAAATCTATGTCTGAGAAACTTGCTGCAGAGCTTATGGATGCATTTAACAATCGGGGCGCAGCTGTGAAGAAGCGTGACGATACGCATCGTATGGCTGATGCCAATAAGGCGTTTGCTCATTATCGCTGGTAATTTTTGTTTTGTAATTGAGGGTTGTAAGGTTGTGGCCGTCAAAGGTTTTTAATTGGTTTGAGGAATATTGATGGCCGTGCATGAGGATCTGTCTAATGTGCGCAATATAGGGATAATGGCCCATATTGATGCCGGGAAGACAACGACAACTGAACGAATACTTTATTATACTGGTCGGTCACATAAGATTGGCGAAGTTCATGATGGCAATGCCGTTATGGATTGGATGGAGCAGGAGCAGGAACGAGGAATTACAATCACCTCAGCTGCAACAACCTGTTTCTGGCGTCAATGTAAAATAAATATTATTGATACTCCTGGGCATGTTGACTTTACAGTTGAGGTAGAGCGTTGCTTAAGAGTGTTGGATGGAGTGGTTGCTGTCTTTTGTGCCGTTGGAGGGGTTGAGCCCCAGTCGGAGACGGTGTGGAGGCAGGCTGACAAGTATTCTATCCCTAGAGTAGCATTTATTAATAAGATGGATCGTGTTGGGGCTGATTTCGATCGCAGCCTTAAGATGATTGCAGAAAGACTGGGGTCAAACCCTGTTGCTGTACAAATTCCTGTCGGTTGTGAGTCCGAATTTGAAGGAATTATTGACCTTGTTGAAGGAAAGATGTTTACCTTTGATGAAGGATCGCTCGGGCAGGAAGTTAGGGAATCTGTAATCCCTGAGAATTATAAGCAAAAATTCACGGCCGCACATATGGTGCTCCTCGAAAAGTTGGCCGACTTTGATGAGGGGATCATGGGAAAATATCTGGAGAACAAGCCAGTGTCATCTGAAGAGATTTATTCTGCTCTCAGAAAGGCAACACTGAGTCTTGATCTGGTTCCCGTCCTTTGTGGTAGTGCTTTTAAAAATAAAGGGATTCAACCCTTGCTGGATAGCGTAATTCGTTATCTTCCTTCTCCACTGGATGTCCCAGCAGTGGAAGGTGTTGATGAAAGTGGTCAGATCATTGTGCGCGAAGCAAGTGATGGGGCACCTTTTTGTGGGTTGGTTTTCAAGTTGATGAGCGATTCGTTTGTCGAAAATCTTGCGTATTTGCGGATATATTCCGGTACAATAAAGATTGGTGACCGAGTCTTTAATCCTGTTAAGAAAAAGCAGGAGAAAGTTACTAAGCTTCTTAAGCTTCATGCTAATAAACGTGAAGAAGTTAAAGAAATTGGTAGCGGTGATATTGGGGCTGTTATTGGTCTTAAGTTTACGACGACTGGTGACACTCTTTGTTCTAGTGGTGATTATATTATCCTTGATAGTATGGACTTTCCAAAGCCGGTTATAAGTGTTGCTATTGAGGCCAAAAGTAAGGCGGATGAAAAAAAACTTGCCGAAACCTTACAGAAGCTTGCGCTTGAGGATCCATCTTTTACGATAACGACCAATGAAGATACCGGTCAAACAATTATTTCAGGGATGGGAGAACTACATCTGGAAATAATTATTGATCGTTTGTTAAATGATTTCAAGGCCTCTGCAAATGTGGGTAAACCACAGGTCGCTTATAAAGAGACGATTGGCATCATTCAAGAGGCGGAAGGAAAGTTTGATCAGCATACTGGTGCTAAAGGACAATATGGGCATGTCATTCTGCAGGTGGAACCGCTTGCAAGGGGGGCAGGTTTTGTTTTTGAATGTCAGGTAAGTGAAGATCAAATTCCAAAGGTTTTCTTGAAAGCCATTGAGAAAGGAATTGTGGATAGTCTTGATTCAGGGCCTCTGATTGGGTATCCTTTGACGGATATCAAGGTAAGTCTGGTAGGCGGTTCGTACCATGATGATGATTCTACTGAAATGGCATTTGGGATTTCATCTTCCATGGCCATACGTAGGGCTGTAGCTGAGGCGAAACCTTTGCTTTTGGAGCCAGTAATGCTTGTGGAGGTTGCTACGCCTGATCAGTATCTTGGTGAAGTGATTAATGATCTGAATAGCAAGAGAGCCAGGCTTGGTGTGGTTGAGAACGTTAAAGAATTACAGATTTTACATGCACAGGTCCCTTTAGCAGAGATGTTTGGGTATTCTACATCATTACGATCAGTGACCCAGGGCCGTGCTAATTTCTCGATGCGTTTTTTGGAATATGATGTGGTTCCAGCGGTCAAGGCGGATGTTATAATAAAGAAGATTAGAGGAATTTAAGCTCAACATATTGAGGTACGACTATGGCAAAAGAAAAGTTTGACAGAAAAAAACCACATGTCAATGTGGGTACTGTGGGTCATATCGATCATGGTAAAACGACCCTGACCGCTGCGATAACCCGCGTCCTTTCCACCAAGGGTTTGGCTAAATTTACTGATTTTAGTGAGATTGACAAGGCTCCCGAAGAAAAAGAGCGTGGAATTACCATTGCTACTGCACATGTTGAGTATGAGACAGTAAATCGTCATTATGCTCATGTTGATTGCCCCGGTCATGCGGATTATATCAAGAACATGATTACCGGTGCTGCTCAGATGGATGGTGCAATTCTGGTGGTCGGTGCCAATGATGGGGCCATGCCGCAAACTCGTGAACATATTCTTCTTGCACGTCAGGTTGGTGTTCCTTGTATCGTGGTATTTTTGAATAAATGTGATATGGTGGATGATCCTGAACTTATTGAGCTGGTAGAGATGGAGCTGCGTGAGCTGCTTGATAAGTATGATTTCCCCGGTGATGATGTGCCCATCATCCATGGTTCGGCCCTGAGGGCCCTTGAGAATCCTGAAGATCCCGAGGCTGCCAAATGTATCTGGGACCTGATGGAAGCTATCGATACGTATATTCCTCAGCCAAAGCGTGATATTGATCAACCATTTTTGATGCCGGTTGAGGATGTTTTTTCCATCTCTGGTCGTGGTACGGTTGCCACCGGTCGCATTGAGCGTGGTATCGTTCATGTTGGTGATGAGGTTGCCATTGTTGGTATCCGTGATACGGTCAAGACGACTGTCACTGGTGTTGAGATGTTCCGCAAGATTCTTGATGAGGGTCAAGCTGGAGATAATATCGGAGCCCTTCTTCGTGGCACCAAGCGTGAGGATATTGAGCGTGGTCAGGTTCTGGCTAAGCCCGGCACCATTACTCCCCATACTAAATTCAAGGCTGAGTGCTATATCCTTGGTAAGGAAGAGGGCGGTCGTCATACCCCATTTTTTAATGGATATCGTCCCCAGTTTTATTTCAGGACAACAGATGTGACCGGTATTGTGACTCTTCCCGAGGGAACCGAGATGGTAATGCCTGGTGATAATGTATCTGTTGTTGCCGAGTTGATTACCCCGATTGCCATGGATGCAGGTCTTCGTTTTGCTATCCGTGAGGGTGGTCGGACCGTTGGTGCTGGTGTTATCAGTGAAATTATAGCTTAATA
>CAISPV010000109.1 GCA_903887485.1 uncultured Desulfobulbaceae bacterium
AATCGTGTATTTAAAAGCATTAACGCTCTTGAAGATCACTTGTCAGCATCATTATTAAAAATGGAACAAAACCATCAGTTGGTGCATTCTATAGTCGCTTGGCCTTGGATAATAAATTCACTTTAGATTTAGAAATGGAATAAGTTGTCGCCGCCATCGCCGTCCCGGTGATGAGGCCGGCAAGTGACACGGCTCCTCCGATTAATGCTAACTTTTTCTTCATTCAAATTCCTCCCAAAATTTTTAGAAATCTTTTGCTGTTCCGCCAAGAGCGGCCCAACACGTTCTCGCCTACCTACTATTACTGATGGGTCTTTCCCACCACTGCTTTCGCATCATTATCGTGAAAGAGAAAAAGAACATTTAATCCATTGTCGGCAATATGACTTCGCTGTCTGCCTCATTAGTAGCAATTTTGATGCCAATCTGCAAAAAACTACTTATCGTTTAATATCATCATGTTATCGAGTTTCGACTGGAGTCATGACGGTTCCAGGCCGCGCCGCAACTGTTCAATTATCAACACCAAGGATTTTAGTCCCAGATTAACTAGATGTTTTTTCGGAATTATTTATGAAACAAAAAAATTGTTCAAATTTCGACAGCTCCCGAACAGCAGCGGCTGATCGAGAGAAGAAGGGGATATAGCGGGATTGGGCCGCGTCCGGCGGCTGTTCAATTTTCAACAGGGCAGTGCGGCAAGTCAAGAAAAAACGTTGCTGCCCACGATTACGAATCAGCATTTTACAATGCCGTAATGTTTGATCTTACTGTACAGGGTGCCCCGGGCAATGCCGAGTGCTTCGGCGGCCTGCGACAGATTCCAGAGTTTTTCTTCAAGGACTTTGCGGATCACTTCGGCTTCGATTACGGGCAGGGAACTGGAGCTCAGTTTGAGGGAAAAGTCTTTCTCAACGACGGCAGCGCGCTGCAGTTCGTCGGGAAAATGTTCGAGGCGCAGTTCGCTGCCGGGGCAGAAGGCCACGGCGCGCGCGATGGCATTGGACAGCTCGCGCACGTTGCCCGGCCAGCGGTAGGCACAGAGCCGGTTCATGGTGGCCGGGTCGACGGAGCTGATCTGCCCGCCGCTCTCGCGGTTGAACTTGCGCAGAAAAAAGTTGACAAGCAGCGGGATGTCGGATTGTCGCTCGCGTAAGGGCGGCGCGGTGAGAGTGACGACATTGAGCCGATAGAAGAGATCCTCGCGGAAGGTTTTTTCACGCATGGCAGCCGTCAGGTCTTTGTTGGTGGCACAGATGATGCGGGTATCGACCTGGATAGTTTCGGTGCCGCCGACCCGGTGAAAGGTGCCCAACTCGAGCACCCGCAGCAGGGCAACCTGGGTCTGCAGGGGGATCTCGCCGATTTCGTCGAGAAAGATGGTGCCGCCCTGGGCGAGCTCGAAAAAGCCGATTTTGCGGGCTCCCGCACTGGTGAAGGCGCCTTTTTCATGGCCGAACAGGGCGCTGTTGATGAGGCCCTCAGTGAGGGCGGCGCAGTTGACCGGGACAAATATCTTGTTCCGGCGGGCACTGCGGGCGTGAATGGCGGCGGCAATCAGTTCCTTGCCGGTACCGCTTTCACCGCGAATCAGGACGGTGATATTGGTCGGGCCGACGCGCCTGATCCCCTCAAACAGTTCGTACATGGCAGGGTCCTGGCCGACCAGTTGTTCAAAATGGGCCTCGCCTTGCCCTTCTTTGTCATTGTCGAGCAAATGGCGATGCTGGAGGATTTTTTCCAGCTGCATCTGCAGCGTGGTGATATCAAACGGCTTGAGGATATAGTCGTAGGCGCCCGCCTTCATCGCCCGGACCGCCTCATGGGCCGAATTGACACCGGTGAGAATCAAGACGAAAATATCGGGATAACGCCGGTGAATTTCCTGGAGCAGGGCGACGCCATCCATACCTGGCATAACCAGATCAGTCAGGACAATGTCGGCGCACCTGGTTTCAAGCATACGCAGGGCGGTCGGGCCATCCGCAGCGGTTTCAATCAAAAACCGTTGATCCACCCCCATTTCCCGACAAAAAATATTGCGGTAAGCCGCTTCGTCATCCACATAGAGAAGGCGGGTTTGTTTCTCAGCCATGGTGGTCTCCATTCTCGGTCCGAATCAGGTTTGCTGAGAACGGGGCCGCTGCATTCAGATCACGTGGTTTTGCTCTCAGATCAAGGGGCATGCACAGGGTGAAGATTGTTCCCTCGCCAAGCTTGCTGGCAACATCGATGATACCCTTATGGCGAGTGACAATGTCGTAAACAATACTCAGACCGAGACCGGTGCCGACACCGATCTCTTTGGTGGTGAAAAAGGGTTCGAAGATGTGTTCAAGCTTGTCAGGGGGGATGCCGCAGCCATTATCGCTGATGGCAATGTAAAACTTCTTATCTTCGGCCCAGCTCTGAATTTGGATTTTCCCCTTCCCGTTAATGGCCTGGGTGGCGTTGATGAACAGGTTGAGAAACACCTGGTTCATCTGCCCGGCGTAGCAGTAACACTGGGGAATGTCCCCGTAATTGCGCACGATTTCGATATTGGTATCTAGCTCGTGACGAATGATCGTAAGGGTACTGTCGATACATCGATGCAGATCGGTGAGTTCGCGCCGCGCGATCTCCTTGCACGAAAAGTTGCGCAGCCCCTGTACAGTCTGACTGATGCGGGTAGTGCCGTCGCGGCATTCCGCCAGCATGACCGGCATCTCGCGCAGCATCTCATCAATGCAGAAATCCTGCCGCCCTTTCATGCAGGCGGCGGCCAGCTCCTTATCGCCGCGGCGTTTGATTAGTCCTATCTGCAGGGTAAAGAATTGGTTCAAACGCTCCAGGTAACGCTCAAAGGTGCCCAAATTATGACTGACAAAACCGACCGGGTTGTTGATATCGTGGGCGATACCGGCGGCAAGCTGACCGATACAGGCCATCTTGTCCTGATGCAAAATAGTGGCTTGTGTTTCCTGCAGCTCCCGATTCACCTCTTCCAGCGCCACCGTGCGCTGCGCCACCTGCTCTTCCAGGGTCTGGTTGAGAAGCTGCAGTTTCGATTCGGCCAGGCGCCGGTTGCCGATCTCCTCTTCCAGTTGCCGGTTGGCCAACGTGACGTTAGCGACTTCATCATTGAGGCGTTGCCGGGTGTCTGCCAACCTCTGGTCCATTCTGCCCAGCACATCATAGGCGAAGAAAAACAACACCAGACACAGGCCGGTACTCACCAGAATAATCGGTACGATGAACGCCTTGAAGGAGGTTGTCTGCTGCGTGACATCATGCAACACATGGAAGCCGCCAATCAACTGGCCTGAAAAGTCGAACAGTGGAAAGCCCTTGATGCGATAGACCTGCTGATCGATGACATAGTCGCTGTATTCTTCCTCCGCAGCAAGGCGATTCGCAGACAAAAGTTTGATATTGCTGATATTAATGAAATCGGGCAGGGTTTGATAGGCAATCACCTGGTCACTGAATAAACCCCAGTTGTGGAAGCGGCCGGCACGCTCCCGGGCAAGTTCCCACTGTTTACGATCAAGGTAGTGTTTATCAAGGGTGATCAGGAAGTCTTTCTTGACAATCGACTGCAGTTGTTTGAGGACGTAATCGACTTCGATCCCCAGCTCGATATAGCCGATCAACTTATCTCCCACCCGCCACGGCAAAACGCCCCGATAGGTCAGCATGCCGAATTTGCCAAGTTCCAGTCCAAAGGCAAATTTCTGGCTGTTGGCCGCCTGTAAAAAGGTCTTGCGGACCACTTTGTCGCCGAATTCATCGGGGTTGTGGACCCGGAGCAAGGTCGTTTCAGCCGGCGTATGGTAGTAAAAGTGCGAGATTCCGTGCTCATGGAAGAGCTGATTGAACAGCGGCAGGGAGTGCTGGTAAAGGGTGTCACGGTCGTTGGCCATCATCGCCTGGCGCAGTTGAGTGTCGCGTGAGATCTCCTCGATCATAATATCGAGCAGCAACGTCTCCCGCTGGGTCTGTGACACATTAATGTAGGCCTGGGTGACCTCATAGTTGTGGCGCATATCGATCAGGTTCTGGTCGGCACGGATGCGATAAGCGCTGTAGATATAGGTGCAGAAAAGAACCGCAATGGTCAGGGACAAAGGTATCAGTATCCTCCGACGAATCGGTTCTTCAGGGTTATGCTTCATATTGTGAGACAGTCTGGGTGATGTCTTTAAGTTTTTGATAGGGTGAGGTGAAACCTCAATATTGCAAACAAGCGACAAAAGGACATCAAAAAAATCATAGCATCAAAAGGTTAACGACGGAATGAAGTCAAAAAGGAGATCACCTTTTGATGAACGCAAAGAATAACAAACGCAGAGCCCATGTGTCACCCAAAAAAACATCATCCCTTGATCACCGCCAGAGGACGCAGGGCCACCAGCACCTCCACCAGATCAAGCTGATTGTCAATCACCTCATTGATATCCTTATAGGCGCCTGGCGCCTCATCCAGATCACCGGTAGAACGGACGGCATGGAGAATTCCCTGGTCATCCATCCGTTTCTTTTCCCGCTCCAGATCAAGCTGCCGCTGGGCCTGTTTGCGCCCCATCTTTCTCCCGGCGCCATGGGCACACGATTCAAAACTGTCCCGGTTGCCCTTGCCCCTGACGATATAACTGGGAGTCCCCTGAGAGCCGGGGACAATACCGATCTCACCAGCCTGGGCCCTGGTTGCCCCCTTGCGATGTACCAGGACATGCTTGTCAAAATGAAACTCCATGGCCGCATAATTATGGGCAATATTGATCACCGGCTCAAAAAACACCGGCTGCACCACGGCCAAGAGGGCATCCTTGACCCGCTCCATCATCATCTTCCGGTTGGCAAAGGCGAAATCGACACAGTAGTTCATCTCCTGCAGATAGGCCTGACCGGCTCCACTGGTAATGGGCAAAAAAGCCAGTTGCCAGCTTTTCGGTATGGCTGATCCCCACTGCCTGTTCAGATCCATGGCCAGGTGATTATAATGATTGGCGACCTTGAAACCAAGATTGCGGCTACCGGAATGGACCATAAGCCAGACATGCCCGTCATCGCCCTTCTGGATCTCAATAAAATGATTCCCTCCCCCCAGGGTCCCAAGCTGGGTAAGGGCGGATTGATATTCCCCGGCAATCACGGGCAGCTCATCGAGCGCGACATCGCCCTTGGGCATAAGCCGTGGATCCTGCTTCTTTTTATGATGGTTGAAACCAAGGGGAACCGTCCTTCTGATCTCGGCCAGCACCCGTTTCAATCGATCGGTGGAGATGGTGGTAAGGGAAGTGCGCACGGCACACATGCCGCAACCGATATCGACCCCGACCGCATTGGGGATCACCACCTCTTCCGAGGCCATCACCCCGCCGATGGGCATGCCATAGCCCTGATGGGCATCGGGCATTACCGCCACGTGGTGAAAGACAAAGGGAAGATTGGCAAGATTTCTGGCCTGTTCAAAGGCCCCGGATTCGATATCGTCGAGCCAGAGTTTGATTGGTTGTTTTTCTGTTGTGATTACCTTTTTCATCAGGAAACAGCCCTCCTTTGACCAGGTATTGAAAACAGGAAAGAACCTATGAAACTTTTTTACGCAGGATCCGGGTATCGCCGACCCGGATGGTCAGCTTGATCTTATCAAAATACTCAAGCAAGGGGATAGAGAACTTGCGGGTCAACCCGGTCAGTTCCTTGAAGCGCGGGGCATCGATCTCCCCTTCCCGGCTGATGAAGGTAATGAGATCCTGGGCCAGCCGGTTAATGGTGTCGACGTGATAATAGAGACTCTCGCTGATCTTGACCAGCTTGCCCTGCCGCAACAGCAGAGCCAGCACCTCCTTGACCATAACTTCCGGGAGATCAGCAAAATGTTCCCCACTCTCACGGATGGTGGCCGTGGCCAACCCTTTCTGCCGGTACCACTCCTCCAGATCCCGTTGCAAGGCCTTTTCGTCCGCCTGCAGGGCCACGCGGTGGGTGGTGAGCCGCACCTCCGACTCCTCCTGCACCACCAGCTCTTTTTTCAGCAGCTCTCCCAGGCAGAACTGGAAGACCTTCTGCTCCACCCGTTTGCCAAGCCCTGAGCGCAGCTCTTCTTTCGACAGACCGCTCTGCAACGGATTATCCCGATGAAAGGCGGCAAGGTTGGCCAAGAGGGTCTCTTCCACCCCGTCACTTATAGTTTTAGCCAGATAACGCTGGGCTGCGGAATCGACCACCACAATCTTGCGGGTGGAAAGCGGCCCGTTCATCACTTTCTTCAACTGCTTGCCAAATGTTCCAAGACGGACGGCGAGTTCATCAGCGGTCAACCCGGCTGTCTGGCTCTCCTCAAGGAAAAGAAGGATCTGCTCTTCAACCGTTCCCTGCTGCAGGATATGGAAAACCTCACCATTGAGGCTTCGGTCCTGATCGGTGGCCCGTTTTCGCTTGCGGGGCGGCTGATTTCCCAGCACCCTGCCGCCGCCAATGGTCGTGGCCGGAGAATAGCTGCGCACCACATACCGGTCACTGGGCCAGACGGCAATGGGTTCCTCAAAAAGGAGCTGGACGGCAGCCTCGTGGCCCGGCAGCAATTCATCCTGTTCCAGCAGGGATATGCGGCCCATGACCTCGGCCGTCCCCAGATGAACACGCACCCTGGTTCGGTGCTTGAGCGGTTTCTCGTTGGCGGCAAGATAGAGGAATTCGCAGTCGAGCATATAGCCTGCCTGCAGACAGCCGGGAGTGGCCGCCACCATCCCCCGTTCAACAAGGGCGGTATCGACTCCCTGCAGATTGATGGCGGTGCGGTGTCCGGCCTCGACCTCCTCCACCGACTGGGAATGAACCTGCAGGCCGCGCACCTTGGCGATCAGCTCCGAGGGGTAAAAGCGCAACTCCTCACCGATGGCGACGCGTCCGGAAATGGAGGTCCCGGTAATCACCGCCCCGAATCCTTTCATGGCAAAGATCCGGTCCACCGGCAGCCGGAATGGCCCATGGACTTCTTTGAGTTCCTGCCTTTTGACAAAACGGTCCAGCTCCTCCTTCAGCTCAGGGATCCCCTCGCCGGTGATGGAGGAGACCCGCACCAGAGGGGCGTCTTCAAGAAAACTGCCGACGCAGAAATCACGCACCTCCTCTTCCACCAGATCGAGCCACTCGGCCTCCACCATATCTTTCTTGGTGATGACGATGATCCCTTCCTTCACCCCCAGCAGACGACAGATCTCAAAATGTTCCCTGGTCTGGGGCATGATCCCCTCATCAGCGGCGACGATAAAGGCCACCAGATCCATGCCCATGACCCCGGCCACCATGTTCTTGACAAACTTTTCGTGACCAGGCACATCAACAATCCCCAGACGATGGCCGCAAGGAAGATCGAGATAGGCAAAACCGAGCTCAATGGTAATGCCGCGTTTTATTTCTTCCTTGAGCCGGTCGGTTTCAATACCGGTCAGGGCCCTGATCAGACTGGTCTTGCCATGATCAACATGGCCGGCGGTGCCGAGGACAATTTCACGCATGGGATATCAAAAGTTAGAGGACAAAAGACAGTGACCAGGAAATCAGAGGTTGAGGCCCCTGTTTTCCTGGATCTTAACGGAGATAAGGATTCGTTCTTTTTTCTTCACCGATAGTGGAACGGTTGCCGCCATAGCCGTGCCCCGGCCAGACCACAGTCTCCGGGGGCAGGGTCAACAGTTTGGTGGTAATCGAGGCCAGCAGCTCGCGCTCGGATCCACCAGGGAAATCGGAGCGGCCAAGGCCGCCGACAAAAAGGGTATCACCGGTAAAAAGATCCGGGGCGTTGTAGAGACAGATGCCGCCCGGGGTATGACCCGGGGTATGAATCACCTGCAGTTTCACCTCACCAATGGTAATCACATCGCCGCCCAGAACCTGGATATCAACAGGAGGCGAGGCCTCAAGCCCGAGCATGGAGAAATATTTTATCACCTCGGGCCGGGAGAAGAAGACCGCATCTGCCTCATGCATAACAATGGGAGCGCCGCTGGCCTCCTTGATCCGCCTGTTGCCGCAGACATGATCGGCATGTCCATGGGTAGCAATGATGTATTCTATGGTAAGTTTTGCCCGCTTCACTTCGGCCAGAATCCGCTCTTCATCACCGCCGGGATCAATCACCGCACACTTGCCGGTCTTGGTACACCCGACGATATAACAGCAGGCGCCCATCTGCCCAACGGTTAGTTGTTTGATAAACATAGATCTTCGTATCAGAAAATAGTTACAAAAAAAAACAGGAAGAGAGAATATTGAATGATTCACTCTTCCTGTTCACTGGTCACCGGTTAATCAACCATCGCTCAGCAATCACATTTGGCAGGATTACACCCACCGCCGCCGCACCCACAACTGCTGGTAGCGGCAGCCGCCATGTTCAGCGAAGGTTTGGCCGCAGTCAGAGGCGGCAGACGGTTTTCCACAGCCGTCACCACGGCGGCAAAGGCCTCGGTGGCCGGGCTGACCGCATCAGATGTGAGATAAGGCGTCCCATCATCACCGCCGATAACCACCTTCGGATCCATGGGAACCCGTCCCAGGAACGGCAGGTCAAACTCGCGGGCCAGCTCCTCACCGCCACCGGTCTTGAAGATATCAACGGTCTGGTTGCAATGTGGGCAGACAAAACCTGACATATTTTCCACCACCCCGGTGATCTCCATATCCACGGTCTTGCAGAAATTGATCGATTTGCGCACATCGGCAAGGGCAACCTGCTGGGGAGTGGTCACCACTACGGCCTTGACATTAGGGATGGTCTGGGCCACGGACAGCGGCTCGTCACCAGTGCCCGGTGGGGCATCGATGATCAGATAATCCAGCTCACCCCAATCCATGTCAGCGACAAACTGACGGATGGCCTGGATCTTCAAGGGGCCGCGCCAGATAATGGCCTCGTCGCGATCCCGCATCATGTATTCAAGCGAGACGACCTTCAGATTGTCATTGTACTTGAGCGGCGGTACCAGGGCGTCCGGGGTCGCGGGTGGCTCCATGGTTCCCTTCAGATTCAACATTCGGATCACATCCGGACCATGGAGATCAACATCCATGAGCCCCACATGATGGCCTCTTTTTGCCAGTCCCAGGGCCAGATTAACGGAAACGGTGGATTTCCCCACCCCGCCCTTGCCGCTCATGACCAGGATCTTGTGTTTAATTTTGCCCAGGGAGCGGGTAATGGCATTGTCCTGCTGCGCCATCCGGGCCTGCTGGGATTCCTGACTGCCACAAGACTTGCTTGAGCAGGAACTGCTTGTTCCACACGAACTCGACATCGTACTTCCTCCTGTAATATGAATAAAAAACCAACTGTTTACTTTTAATAGGGAAATGCTTACTGCTATGCATCATGCATTACGGGGAAGGATAACCAACCAGTTCGTCTCGCAACACGGTGACACAAGGTTGTTACACAGTAATCCTGATATCTGTAAATGCAAATAAAATCCTGAAGGACACCCGGCCAAGCGTCCTCAGCCGCTATAAAAATCAACGTAGCCATCGTGACATCATAAACAGCATAATGATCCGTAACGAAATGATTTTAGATCCACTGGTTATTTCGTTACGGCTCCTAAAAATACTGTTTTTATTGCTTTCTTCCTGGTCTGACCGTAATATATTTTTTCATACGCAATTCACAGCACACAACAGTATTCTCTCAATAACAACATTCAATAAATCGTAAAGGAATCCCTTATGCTCGGCTGGTTCAAGAAAAAATTTGGCAAGACAGAAGAGCGGATTCCAGATCAGGAACATCACGGGCTGACAGAACCAGATCAACCCGCGCCCTCTCAGACCACCGAGATTTCTCCGCAACCAGTTCACATAATCCAGGAAAAGGAACCAGAAACCTCCGCACCGATAGAGCCCCCGTCGCCAGCACCACCTCCCTCTGATCTCACAGAAAAACAGACCAGCTCCGCCAACAATGCACGCTCTTTGTTTCAACGGCTCTCGGAGAGATTAGCCAAGACCAAGGAATCCCTGGTCTATCGGATTGACACCCTCTTTCTGGGCAAAAAAGAGATTGACCTGGAGCTTCTGGATGACCTGGAAGAGATCCTGATCACCGCCGACATAGGGGTTAATACCGCCCAGGAACTGCTGGATGAGGCCCGTCGCAAGGTCAAGCGCCAGGAACTTTCTGACCCGCAGACGCTCAAAAAAGTAATCAAGGAGAAAATCCGTTCCTTTATCACCGAGTCAGACCGGCCGGCCGAACTGGTCATGCCGGACCAAGGTCCTTTTATCATTATGGTGGTCGGGGTCAATGGTGTCGGCAAGACCACAACCATTGGCAAGATCGCCCACAAATTTACCAATGCCGGGCAGTCAGTGCTGCTGGTCGCAGCCGACACTTTCCGGGCAGCAGCGGTCGCCCAGTTGAAGATATGGGGAGAGCGCAACAAGGTGCAGGTGGTCTCGCAGCATGAGGGCGCTGACCCTTCCGCGGTGGTCTTTGATGCCATGGATGTGGCTCTAGCCAAAGGTCATGATGTGGTCATTGTGGACACGGCCGGACGTCTTCATACTCAGGTAAACTTGATGGAAGAGCTGAAAAAGATCAAACGGGTTATCGGCAAAAAAATTCCAGGCGCCCCGCATGAGGTCATGCTGATCCTTGACGCCACCACCGGCCAGAATGCCATCTCGCAGGCCAAGCTCTTTAACGCCACGGTTGACATCACCGGCCTGACCCTGACCAAACTGGACGGCACGGCCAAGGGTGGGATCGTGGTCAATATCTGCCGCGAGCTGAAGATCCCCATTCGCTTTATCGGTATCGGCGAACAACTCGCAGACCTGCGCGACTTTGACCCGGACGAATTTGTCGAGGCGCTGTTTCAGGAGCAAGAAAGCAGATAACCTTTTCCCTATTGATCACCACAGATCAAGATCTCAATGCAATATCAGCAACATAAACAACCAGGTTGCGGCGGCTGTTTGCTGCTCTTGACACTCATCATCCTGCTCACCGGCGGCGCCCCGGCCCTTCTTAATTTTGTGGGCGCCCTCATCTTTTCCGGAATGGCCGGCGTCCTCATCTTCATCGCCATCTTCTGGGGATTCACCTACTGGGTACAAAAAAGAGTTTCAACCTATGAAGCATCGCAGAGCGAAAGCCATAACCGCTTTGTCTGGCTGCTGATCCAGATCCTGATCAATATTGCCAAGATCGACGGCAAGATCACCAAGGAAGAGATCTCCACCATTCACCGTTTTTTCCAGTATAACCTCCACTACTCTCAGGCCCAGATGTTCTGGGTCAAGGACCTGATCAAGGAAGCGGTTGACGCAACCCAGCCATTGGAGTCCCTGCTCCAGGAATTCAGAACGACCTTTGCCTATGAGCCCCGACTGATCCTGGTGGAGCTGGTCTATCAGATCCTCTACACCAAGAGTGAGGTCCCGGCAGCCGAGCTGACAATAGCCCGCAACATCGCTGCCTACCTGCAGATTTCCACCTATGACCAGCGGACCATTGAGGCAAAATACATGTATCGGCGGCAGCAACCGGGCGCCGCCCCCCGGGATTCATCTGCCCACTATTACGCAGTGCTGGGCCTGGAGCCAGGGGCTGACATGGAGGCAATCAAGAAGGCCTATCGCACCCTGAGCATGAAGTATCATCCTGACAAAGTGGTGCATCTTGGCGAAGAATTCCGAAGAGTTGCAGAAGAGAAGATGAAGGAAATCAATGTCGCCTACGAATATTTCAAAAAAAGATAAACGAGACCCAAGATAAAGGAAAATTATGTCTATTTCTGATAAGATGCGCGCATTTGCTGAAAAATCTTCCTGGATTCGCAAGATGTTTGAGGAAGGAACTAAAATGAAGGCCCAGTTCGGGGCCGAGAATGTCTTTGATTTCAGCCTCGGCAATCCCGATGTCCCGCCGCCGCCTGAATTTACTAACGTACTCAAGGAGCTGGCCGCTGACCAGTCACCCGGCGTCCACGCCTATATGCCCAATGGCGGCTATCCGTGGGTACGTGAGGTTCTGGCAGCCAGGATCTCAAATGAACAGGGAGTCACGGTCACGGCTGGTGAGATGCTCATGACTTGCGGGGCAGCCGGCGCCATCAATATCGTTATGAAGTCCCTACTTAACCCCGGTAATGAGGTCATCCTGCTGGCCCCCTATTTTGTCGAATACAACTTCTATGTGGACAACCACCGCGGAGTCAGTAAGGTCGTGGGCACCGATCAGGAATTCAACCTGGACCTGGCCGCCATTGAGGCCGCCATCACCGGCAAGACCAAGGCGGTACTTATCAATTCGCCCAACAACCCCACCGGCCAGATCTATTCCCAGGAATCACTGAACGCCTTGGGCAAGTTGCTAAACGAAGCGGGCAAGCGGCTCGGAACCACCATCTACCTCATTGCCGATGAGCCCTACCGCAAGATTGTCTTTGACAACCATGAAGTGGCCAGCGCCTTCCTGGCCTCTCAAAACAGCATTGTTCTTTCGTCCTATTCCAAGGAGCTCTCCCTGCCCGGCGAGCGCATCGGCTTTCTGGCGGTCCATCCCGAGATAGAAGATAAGGCCGCCCTGCTAAATGCCCTGACCCTTGCCAACCGCATCCTCGGTTTTGTCAATGCCCCGGCCCTCATGCAGCGGGCAGTGGCCAGACTTCAGAAAGCAAGCATCGACAACTCCATCTATGCCGACAGACGGGAGCTGTTCTGCCGGATCCTGAGTGAGGCCAGATATGAGTTTACGCCTCCCAAAGGCGCCTTTTATATCTTCCCCAAGTCACCCATTGCCGATGATGTAGCCTTCTGCGCCATCCTCCAGGAATACAAGATCCTGGCGGTGCCAGGTTGCGGGTTCGGCGCGCCGGGCTACTTCCGGCTGGCCTTCTGCATCTCCGATGACGTAATCAGACGTTCAGGGGAAGCCTTCCGTAAAGCCATCGTCCAGGCAAGGGACTGAATATGGCAAGGAGGTTCAGGGATCTACTCCTGAACCTCCTTCCAATCTTTAACAAAATTACGGATATACCAATCCTCAACCTTTTTCCTGGCCCATGGGGTTTTTCGCAAAAATACCAGACTGGACTTGATGCTTGGCTCACTGACAAAACATTGGATCTTGATTTTCCTGCCCATTTTTTCCCAGCCATACTTCTCAAGCAAACGGGCAAGAATCATCTCCAGGGTGACACCATGCAAAGGATTATTCGGTTGTTGACCCTTCATACTGTTATCACATCATTCCCTTCTTCTCTTCCTTCTTGCTCTTCTTGGCCGCTTTTTTTTCCTTCATGCTCTTGGCGGGTTCTTTCTTCACTTCTTTCTTGGTGTTTTGTTCCTTACCCATGATCTTTCCTCCTGTGAATTGTTATTGAGTTATTCTTGACCTCTTGCCTCTGAAACAATAACGAATTTATTTCTTCCCCTCTTTATCCCGATTTTTATCACGAATAACCAGCTGTACAGGCACCTTATCCAGACCCAGCCCATCCCGGAAACGATTTGTTAGATACCGCTCATACGAGAAATGGACCCCCTTGGAACTGTTACTCATGATCACAAATTGCGGTGGCTTGATGCCAATCTGCGAGGTAAAATAAAACTTAAGCCGCTTGTTCTTATAAATAGGCGGACTATGCGCCACCACAGCATCCTGCAACAACTGGTTCAGGGCTGCCGTCGGGAATTTGGCCGTAAACTGTTTATACACCGCCCCGATCGTCGGGAAAAGCCGCTTAATCCCATAGCCGGTGAGCGCCGAGACATGGAGGATGGGGGCAAACCCGACAAAGGGCAATGCCCGGCCGATCTCCGCCCACAGGTGCTCCTGTCTCTTTTTATCATCCTTGATCAGATCCCACTTGTTCACCAGGATAATAAGACCCCGCCCCTGCTCCTGCGTATAACCGATCACTGTAGTATCCTGCTCAGTAATCCCTTCCCCCGCATCAATCAGAACCACGGCAATATCACATTGTTCCATAGAGGAAAGTCCTTTCAGGATACTGAACTTTTCAAGCTTTTCCGTGGTCTTTCCCTTGCGGCGAATCCCGGCGGTATCAATCAGTAAATAATTATACTGATCGTAACTGAGCAAGGTGTCAACAGAGTCTCGCGTAGTGCCGGAGATATCAGAGACCACCATCCGTTCCTGGCCAAGTATCTGATTGATCATAGACGACTTGCCAACATTGGGACGACCAAAAAAGGCTACCTTGATCGTATTTTCCGGTAGAGCTACCTCATCATCATTCTTCTTCAGATGCTTGCTCAATGCGTCCATCAGGGTATAAAAACCAAAACTATGTTCACCGGAAAGCGACCATAATGGCTCCACGCCCAACTCATAAAAAGGAGAAAGCAGCTTCAACTCCTGTTCAGGACTATCAATTTTGTTTACCACATGAAAGATGGTCTTATCGGTACGACGCAACAGATCCACCACCTCAAGGTCAGCGGGCAAAATCCCCTGCCTCCCATCCATGAGGAAAATAATAATATCAGCCTCTTCAATAGCTGCCATGGCCTGCTCTCTGATATGATCGACCATCAGATCATCAGGATTATCGTCAATGCCCCCGGTATCAACCAACATGAACATCTTCTCATCCCAGACCACACGCGCATAGTGACGATCACGCGTGACACCTGGAGTGGAATCAACAATAGCCTGTCTGGATTTGGTAATTCGGTTAAACAGGGTTGATTTCCCCACATTGGGACGCCCAACCAGGGCAACGATAGAGTGCGTTGGCATTTCTTCCTTTTTATATAAAATACGACAGATACGATAATCGGAACTTGCGTCACTGATCCCGCAAGAAATAAAAAATCTTTGATAAGATCAATCAACAATAATACTCAGCTATCAGCCTCATTTCCTCTAAAAAGGAGAGGCTTTAAGCAAGGAACTATTTTAAAAAATTATACACTAAAAGACAAAAAAATGCCCACTTTCAAAACATTTCCCCTATCATCAGACGCAAGAAAGCCCCAATCAGGGAAACTGATTGGGGCTTTTCATATAAAAAATTCGGCGGCGTCCTACTCTCCCACATAGTCACCCATGCAGTACCATTGGCGCAGAAGAGCTTAACGACCGTGTTCGG
>CAISPV010000110.1 GCA_903887485.1 uncultured Desulfobulbaceae bacterium
TCCCCCCCATTCTGACCCTCCCCCTCCAGAGGGGAGGGAACTTTTAGAACCGGATTTTTGAATTTATCCCCCCCTCCCTCGACGGGAGGGGGTTGGGGGGAGGGTGAAAGTGCCGATATGGTCTCATTTGGCGACTTTCCCCCCCACCCTGACCCTCCCCCTCCAGAGGGGAGGGGACTTTTAGAACCGGATATTACTGATGCGGAATTGCAGAATAAAGCGAATGCAGAATGAGGGATACAAAATGGTGAATGAAAACGAATCGAATGCGAAGGCCGGAACTCGGAGTACAGACTCTCTTTCGCCTTCCGCAATCAGCACTCCGCATTCGCCCGGCGACATGCCCGAAATCCTGATCGTCGAGGACAGCCCGCTGGCGACGGAGTTGCTGCGCCGCACCCTCACCAGGGCGGGCTACGCGGTGAGCGTGGCGCAGGACGGCGAAGAAGGGCTGCAAGCGGCGCGGGCGCACCGGCCCGCCCTGGTGATGAGCGATATCAACATGCCGGTGATGAACGGCTACCAGTTGTGCCGCGCGATCAAGTTTGACGATGACCTGTGGAACATTCCGCTGATTCTGTGCACTGTGCTGTCGGGGCCGGAAGATATCATCGAGGCGATCAATTCCGGCGCCGACGCCTACATCGTCAAGCCCTTCGTTGAGACCAATCTGCTGGAGCGCATCCGTTCCCTGCTCGATGCCCCGATCGAGAGGCGGCTGGCGGAAGAGCGGCGAGTGGAAGTGGTGAGCTACAACGGCAAGCGCCACGCCATCACCGGCGGCGGCCAGCAGATACTGAACCTGCTGTTCTCGCTGTACGAGAACACCCTCAATCAGAACCGGGAGATGACAATCATCCAATCCCAGCTCAACCTGCTGAACGAGAGCCTCGACGGACAGGTGCGCGAACGCACTGCGGCGCTGGGAAAAAGCGAGGCACGGTTTCGCAATCTTGTGGAAACCACGAGCGACTTGATTTGGGAGGTCGATGAGAATGGTGTCTATACTTACATAAATCCGAGAATTCACGACCTCCTCGGCTATCGGCCCGAGGAGGTCATCGGGCAAACGCCTTTCTACCTAATGCCCGCCGAGGAAGCGCAACGAATGGCGAAGCTGTTTACCGCCAACATCTCGGCGCGCGAAACCTTCGTCAACCTCGAAAATATCAATCTGCACCACGATGGCCATCAAGTCATTCTGGAAACAAGCGCTGTCCCCGTCATCGACCAGGAGGGAAATTTTCGCGGTTATCACGGTATTGATCGCGACATCACCGAGCGCAAGCACGCTGAAGAGGCGCTGGCCCGTGTCAACCGGGCGCTGCGGACATTATCGGCGGTTAATCAGACGCTGCTGCGCGCCAGGGGCGAGCAGACGCTGATGGAAGAGATGTGCCGGATCATGGTCGAGATCGGCGGCTATCTCCTGGCCTGGGTGGGCTTTGCCGAAGACGACAAGCGCGTGCGGCCGGTGGCTTCCCGGGGCGCCGATGCGGATTATATCGACAGCCTGGACATCACCTGGGATGAAACCGCATCGGGCCGCGGCCCAACCGGCACGGCGATCCGCCGGGGCATTCCCGTTACCTGCAGCAATGTCCAGACAGACCAGGACTACGGCCCCTGGCGGGAACGGGGGCAACGCTACGGCTTTGCCTCGTCGGTGGCCTTGCCGCTACGGCTGGACGGCGCCGTCATCGGTACGCTCAACATCTACGCTGTAAAACCGGACGTCTTCGACAAAGACGTAGTCGAACTGCTCAACGAAGCGGCGGACGATCTGGCCTACGGCATCGCCATGCGGCGGGCGGAGGCCAAGCACGAGCGGGCGAGGGCCGATATGCAACGGCTGGAAAAGCAAAACACGCTCATCCTCAACTCGGTCGGCGAAGGCATCTTCGGCCTGGACCAGGCGGGACGTACCACCTTCGTCAATCCGGCCGGCGCGGCGATGCTGCAATTGACGGCGGCAGAGATCATCGACCAGGACATGCATGCCCTGCATCATCACACCAAGGCCGACGGCACGCCGTATCCCAGGAAAGAATGTCCCATCTACGCGGCCTACCGGAGCGGCGTTGTCCACCATGTGGCCGATGAGATATTCTGGAAAAAGGACGGCACGAGCTTTCCGGTTGAGTATGTCAGCACACCCATACGCGACGAGCGGAGCGAACTGGCAGGGGCGGTGGTGAGCTTCAGCGACATCACCGAGCGCAAGAAATCTGAGGAATTCATTAAAAACATTCTTGAATGCGTTGATGAGGGATTCATTATCATCGACCGTAACTTCCGGATCTTGTCTGCCAACAAGGCCTACTCGAAGCTCGTCGAGATGCCCATCGACCAAATCATTGGCAAACACTGTCACGAAGTTTCCCATCACAGCTCTGTTCCATGTTCTGAATCCGACCGTGATTGTACGGTGCAGAGAGTCTTCGCGACCGGAAAGTCGCACTCGGCCATTCATAAGTGTGAAGATGCCAAGGGAGGGGTAGCTTATATAGAGACAAAGGCCTATCCCTACTCAAAAGACAACTCAGGTAAGGTTATCACCGCGATCGAGACGCTTGTTGACATCACCGAAAAGTACCAACTCGAAGATCAACTCCGCCAAGCCCAGAAGATGGAGGCCCTCGGCACCCTGGCCGGCGGTATTGCCCACGACTTCAACAACATGCTGGCCCCCATTCTCGGCTATTCCGAGATGGCCCTGGCCAGGCTTTCCCCAAGTGATCCTTTGGCTGCCGATCTGCAGCAGGTCATCACCGCTGCCGGACGGGCCAAGGGGCTGGTGCAGCAGATTCTCTCCTTCAGCCGCCAGGCCCCGCAGGAGCGAAAGCCGTTGCGGCCGCAACTGGTGGTGCAGGAAGCGCTCAAGCTGCTCCGGTCCTCCCTGCCCTCCACCATTGAAATCCGCGAGGAGATTTCCGCGGAGTGTGGCACTATTCTCGCCGATCCAACCCAGATCCATCAGATCATCATGAATCTCTGCACCAACGCCTACCATGCCATGCGCGAAACCGGCGGCGTGCTGGGGGTGAAACTGAAAAAAATCACCATTGACGTTGCCGGCAGGGTGCCCAGCTCCGAGCTCGCCCCGGGAGAGTATGTAATGATTGAGGTCAGTGACACCGGTTGTGGCATGGAGCAAAAAACGTTGGCCCATATCTTTGACCCCTACTTTACCACCAAGGCCCAGGGAGAGGGCACCGGCCTCGGTCTTTCCGTGGTCCACGGCATTGTCAAAAGTTATCAGGGGCATATTACGGTGTACAGCGAGCCGGGCAAGGGGTCGAGCTTTCATGTCTATCTGCCGAGGATGGCAGAGGCGCCTTCCCTGACTGAGACTGCCTACAGCGAGGCTATCCCCACCGGCACGGAACGACTGCTGGTAGTGGACGATAAAGAGGTTCTTGCCACCATGCTGCAGCGCATGCTGCAGGGTCTTGGCTATCAGGTGCGATCTTCCTGCAACAGCCTGGAGGCCCTGGCCCTTATTAAGCAAGACCCCATGGCCGTTGACTTGCTTATTACCGACATGACCATGCCGCATCTGACTGGCTTTGAGCTGGCCCACAAGGCGCTGGCCATCCGGGCGGACCTGCCGATCATTCTCTGCACCGGTTTCAGCGACTTGATCAACAAAGAAAAGGCCCAGGCCTTGGGTATCCGGGCCTATCTGATGAAACCCGTTTCGGTGCGGGATCTGAGCCAGGCGGTGCGAAAGGTGCTGGATGCAAAGAGGGAACTCTCTTGAAGCTACATAATGTCCGGTTAAGAACTTGCATGTAGATTTTGTCAGTGTTGTCCGGTTAGAATATTGTATTACTGTTCTAAAAGTTCCCTCCCCTCTGGACGGGGAGGGTCAGGGTGGGGGGGAAGTTAAATGCAAAAACCTAACCGGACGAAACTGAGGTACGTTATCATAAATTTATTTAAGTCCGACAGGATTCCGGGAGGAAACAATTTGGCCACCACCCTTTTCAACCGACATCGCTTATTGAAAAAGAAAACCAGGACGACGGGTATCGCGGTATGCCTCTGTTTCATCGCCTTCGTCGCGAGTGCCTTCGCGTTCAACGGCTGTACAAAGCAGCAGGAACCGCTGCTGCGCGTTGCCTCGGGGGCATGGATCGGATATGAGCCTCTCTATCTGGCCCGCAGTCTCGGCTATTACGATAACAAGAACATCCGCCTCCTGGAAATGCCCTCCGCCAGCCAGGCTTCGCAAGCTTTGCGCAACGGCATGATCGAGGCTGCCTGCCTGACCCTTGATGAGATGATCGCTCTCATGCAGGACGGCATGGATCTGCGGGCTGTGCTGGTCATAGATGTATCCCATGGAGGGGATGTTTTGATGGCCAGTCCCGGGATCGACACCCTGCAATCGTTACGCGGCAAAAGGGTCGGCGTCGAAAACGTGGCGGTGGGTGCTATCATGCTGGATGCGGCCCTGGAGGCCGGAGAGCTCCAGGCCAAGGATGTCACGATCGTCCCGTTAACCATCGATGAGCAAGCCGACGCCTATCTTGCCGGCAAGGTCGATGCCACCGTGACCTATGAGCCGGTACGCAGTAAGCTTCTGAAGGCAGGCGCCCATGTCCTGTTTGACAGCTCGCAAATCCCGGGCCGGATCGTTGATGTCCTGGTGGTGCGGGCGGAGATTGCCGCCGCCCACACTCAGGCACTCAAGGAATTGCTGAAAGGCCACTTCCGGGCAAGAGAGTACATTACCAGTCAGCCGCAAGACGCTGAGAAACGAATGGCCCCACGGTTGGGCGAAAATGCCCTGGCCCAATTTACCGGCCTCAGCCTGTTGGATATCAAGGAGAACCAGGCTTTGCTCGGCGGTAACTCTCCACACCTGAAAATCACAGCCGGCGCACTGGCCGACCTGATGCTTCGCCGGAAACTGTTGCAAAAACCAGTCTCTATTGATCGCCTTGCCGATCCGTCATTTCTTCCTGCGGTGAATGAATGAAGAACTTTACCACCATCCGCTTGCGCCTCTGGATTCCGATATTTGTCTTTGGGGCATTGAGTCTGCTACTTTTGTTCTTGACATTGCAAGAGTATCGTCAGGATGAGCTCAACATCGAAGAAAGCGCGCTCACTTCGCTGCGAGAGCTGCTCGCTCGGACAGGCCCCAGGATCGAAAATCTCCTGCGGAAGGGTATGAGCCGCCTTGTTGAAGTTGATATCGCCGATTTAAGCGTTCCCACCGAAGTTCGGTCGGTTGTGCTCGTAGACGACCAGGGACTTGTTCTGGATGGTTCACAAATGGAATGGCGAGGCCGTCCTGTCCATGAAGTTCTGCCTCTCTTCAACCGGAATCATTTTCTCTCCGCCCAGGAAACCCGAAGACCGGACATCCATCTGTTGGCCGACCGCAAGACCATTATTGCCTACCAGCCGGTTGTGCTCGCCGTAGAATCCGGAGAGATTCGGCCCACCCGCGTTGGCATAATTTTCGTTGATTATGACCTGTCCCGGAGCAAGGCAACTATTTTTTATACCCTGGTTGTCAACAGTACCTCTGTGTGGGCTGTTGGAATCCTCCTGATGCTGGCCCTTTGGGCCGCGCTGGACCACTGGCTGACGCAACCACTCTTCCATCTGAAAGAAATCGTCAACCGCTTCCGCAACGGTGACTACCTGGTCAGGGCTGATGTCACCGGCCAAGGTGAACTGACCGAACTTTCCGAGGCCTTTAACGCCATGGCCGATGAAGTGCTCAGAAACATCACCGAACGCCAGAAATCTGAGGAGGCAACGCGGGAAAACGAAGAGTTCCTTAACAGTGTCGTGGAAAATATCCCGAACATGATTTTTGTGAAGGACGCCAGGGAACTCAAATTCGTCAGGTTCAATAAAGCCGGAGAAGAGTTACTGGGATATCAGCGGGAAGATCTTTACGGGAAGAACGACTACGATTTTTTCCCCCATGAACAAGCCGAATTATTTACAAAAAAAGACCTGGTGGTTCTGAATTCAAAAAAACTCGCTGATATCCCTGAAGAAACTATCGACACGCGTCATCAAGGCAAAAGAATTCTGCATACAAAAAAAATACCGATAGTAGATGCACAGGGAGACCCTAAATATCTTCTGGGGATCTCGGAAGACATCACCGAGAGCAAGCAGGCGGAAGAACAGATCAAGGCCCATCAGGATTTTCTACAAAACGCCCTGGACGCCCTGACCCACCCCTTCTATGTCATCGACGCCCATGACTATACCATTATCCTGTCCAACAAGGCCTCTCATTTCGGCGAATATCGGGAGGGGACAAAATGTTTCCAGTTGACCCACGACCGGAAAGAACCTTGTACCGGGGAAGACCATCCCTGTTCTCTTCTCGAGGTCAAAAGAACGAAACAGCCGGTAGTTGTTGAACATATTCACACCGATCAAGCCGGAAAGAAAATAAATGTCGAGATCCATGCCTATCCAATCTTTGACAGCAACGGCGAGCTCAGTCAGGTTATTGAATATTGTCTGGATATCAGTGAACGCAAACGGGGAGAGGAAGAACGTCGCCGCCTGGTAACCGCCATAGAACAAGGCATAGACAGCGTGGTCATTACCGACAAAGACGGCATGATCCAGTATGTCAACCCCGGTTTTGAAAAGGTCACCGGCTACAGCAAAGAGGAAGCGATCGGCCAGAACCCACGGATTTTACAAAGTGGCAAGCAGGATGCCCTCTTTTACCAGGAGATGTGGAAGACCCTGACCAGTGGCAAGGCGTGGCGGGGGCACCTGATTAACAAGAAAAAAAACGGCACCCTGTTTGAGGAAGAAGTTTCGATCACTCCGGTACTGAATGAAGCCGGCGAAATTATCAATTATGTGGCGGTAAAACGGGATGTGACTGGACAGATGCAACTTGAGGAGCAACTCAGGCAGGCCCAGAAGATGGAGGCCATCGGCACCCTGGCCGGCGGTATTGCCCACGACTTCAACAACATCCTGGCCCCCATTCTCGGCTATTCCGAGATGGCCGTGGCCAGTATATCCCCGGGCGATCCCCTTGCTGCCGATCTGCAGCAAATCATCACCGCTGCCGGACGGGCCAAGGATCTGGTGCAGCAGATCCTTGCCTTCAGCCGTCAGGCCCCGCAGGAGAGGAAACCGTTTCAGCCGCAGTTGGTGGTGAAAGAGGCGCTCAAACTCCTCCGGGCCTCCCTGCCCTCCACCATTGAAATCCGCGAGGAGATCCCTGCGGAGTGTGGCGCTCTCCTCGCCGATCCCACCCAGTTTCACCAGATCATCATGAATCTCTGCACCAACGCCTACCATGCCATGCGCGAAACCGGCGGCGTGCTGGGGGTGAAACTGCAAAAAATCACCATTGACGATAACAGCAGGGTGCCCAGCGTCGATCTCGCCCGGGGAGACTATGTGGTGCTCGAGATCAGTGACACCGGTTGCGGCATGGAACACAAAACGCTGGCCCATATCTTTGACCCCTACTTTACCACTAAAGGCAAGGGGGAAGGCACCGGACTCGGTCTTTCCGTGGTCCACGGTATTGTCAAAAGTTATCAGGGACATATTACGGTGTACAGCGAACCGGGCAAGGGGACGCGCTTTCATGTCTACCTGCCGAGGATAGCCGAAGCGCCTTCCCTGGCTGAGGCTGACCGCAGCAAGACCATCCCCACCGGCACGGAACGGCTGCTGGTGGTGGATGATGAAACAGTGATCATCACAATGCTCAAGGTAATCCTCCAGGGTCTTGGCTACCAGGTGACCTCTTCCAGCAACAGCCTGGAGGCCCTGGCCCTTATTAACCAGGACCCCATGGCCTTTGACCTCCTGATTACCGACATGACCATGCCGCACCTGACCGGCTTTGAGCTGGCCCACAAGGCGCTGGCCCTCCGGCCGGATCTGCCGATCATTCTCTGCACCGGTTTCAGCGACCTGATCAACAAAGAGCAGGCCCAGGCCCTGGGTATCCGGGCCTACCTGACAAAACCCGTTTCGACGCAAGAGTTGGGCCAGACGGTGCGGAAGGTGCTGGATGCAAAAAGAGAACTTTCTTGAAGGCAAGAAGTTCAAGGCATAACGCCATACCGCAACCGTAAAGGCATAATTGCAAAAATCTGAATCCCCCACAAAGGAGTCTCTCCATGGACGAAACAACCGCCATGCAACAACTCAACATCCCCTTAAATAGCGACATTTTTTTTAAAACCCTGATCCGGGAACTGGCCGGCACGCTGGAGGCAGTGGTTGGCTATGAGGAAGCAGCCGGCTATTTCAGCCTGGTCGGCCAACACATGGGTGACTGGATCAATACCCTCTACACCAAAGAACTGGGGGTTGCCCCGCTGAGCCGGGAGCAGGTGGCCCAGGTTCTGGTTGACCTGAAACAACGAATCGGCGGTGATTTCTCCATAGTAACGCAGGACCGCCGGAAGATCGTCCTCTCCAGCTCCTCCTGCCCCTTCCAGGATGCGGTGCTGGACAGGCCATCCATGTGCATGATGACCTCCAATGTCTTCGGGGTCATCACCGCCAGCAATCTGGGCTATGCCAAGGTGGTACTCGAAGAGACCATTGCCGGAAGATGCGAACAGTGCCGGATTACCATCTACCTGGAACAGAGCCCTGAGGCCGAAACCGCCGAAGGCCGGGAATATTACGGGGACTAAACCATGCTGACCAAGCTGTTTACAGAACTGAGCGGCCCCTGGCAGGATGGCTGTTTTCTTCTCACCAGAGAAGGGACAATCGTGACCGCCAATCCTGCCGGCGCCGCCATGCTCGGGCTGCTTCCTCAGGAGATAGCCGGGCGAAGGTTTGCCGACTGTTTCCGCGAGCCGGCCCAAGTGATTGCTGACTATCTCACGACCTGCGTCAGAAACCGCCAACAGATGCCAGGCTCCCTTTCCCGTCTGGATCCAAACGGCAAAAACTGGCAATACACATGCTTCGGCTATCGGATCCAACCGCAGCCGGAAGAACCACCCCTTATCTTTATCCGCTGCTCGCAATCGAAAACCGCAAGCGACAAATTCATCGCCCTCAACCAGCAACTGGAACGACATCAGGCGACCCATCATCAACTGCTGACCTCCCACGCCATGCTGAAGACCATTCTCGACAGCCTGGACGCCCTGGTCTATGTGGCCGACATGGAGAGCTACGAGGTCCTCTTTGTCAACAAGTACTGCCGGGATATGCTGGGAAGAGATATCACCGGCGCCATCTGCTGGCAGACCATCCAGAACAATCAAACCGGGCCATGCCCCTTCTGCACCAACCGCTATCTGACCACCCCGGAGGGAAAGCCGGCAGAGGTGTACACATGGGATTTCCAGAACACCGTCACCGGCCGCTGGCTTCACATCCATGACCGGGCCATCACCTGGACCAACGGCCGTCTCGTTCGCCTGGAGATCGCCACCGATATCACCGAGCGCAAGGTAGCAGAGGAAAAGAGCAGGCGCGATAAGGACCGGACGGATGCCCTGCTCGCCCTGGCGGGTCAGCCATGGATCTCCAGGGATGCCCTGGCCGATCAGGCCCTGAACGAGGCGGTGCGGCTCACCAGCAGCGAAGTTGGCTATCTGCATTTCATGGATAAAGATCAGCAGACTATTGAGTTTACTGCCTGGTCAGAAAAGGTCAGAGACGAATGCGCTGCGGCAAAATCCGTCCACTCTCCGCTCAAAGATGCCGGAATCTGGGCCGATTCTATCCGACTCCGTCAACCGGTAATCCACAATGATTACCCAAACACCCCGCATCGCCAAGGCTACCCGGAAGGCCATTTCCCCGTGTTACGCCACCTGAGTGTGCCGATCTTTGAGGGCGAACGCATTGTCGCCGTCATCGGTGTCGGCAACAAGAAGGAACCCTACGATCAAGCGGATGTGAACCAGCTTGCCCTCTATATAAACACGGTCTGGGGTATTCTCAAACAGAAGGTCATGGAGCTTGAGATCCGCACGACCAAGGAGCAATGGGAAAAAACATTTGACGCCATTGATGATATCATCACCATCCACGATCAGGATATGCGGATCGTCCGGGCGAACAAGGCGGCAGGTGAGCTTTTCCAGATGGCGCCGAGCGAGCTCATCGGCAAATACTGTTATGAAGTTTTTTGCGGCGGCGCCGAACCCTGTACCAGTTGCCCGGAGGTTCTCGCCCACCAGACCCGGACCAATCAGCGGGCCAACATCTACCACGAAAAACTGGGCAAGACCTTTGCCGCCGCCTCCTTTCCCATTACTGACAGCATCGGGGCCACCGGCTTTGTCCATATTGCCAAAGATATCAGCGGGATGATCAAGATGGAGGAGCGACTCAGACAATCGCAGAAGATGGAGGCCATCGGCACCCTGGCCGGAGGCATTGCCCACGACTTCAACAATATCCTGGTCCCCATCCTCGGTTATGGCGAACTGGCCCTGACCAGAGTTGCCGCCGACAGCCCCCTGGCCTCAGATCTGCACCAGATTACCACAGCGGCCTTGCGGGCCAAGGATCTGGTGCAGCAGATCCTGGCCTTCAGCCGTCAGGCTCCCCAGGAACGAAAGCCCCTGCGGCCGCATCTGGTGATCAAGGAGGCGCTCAAACTTCTGCGATCCTCCCTGCCCACCACCATCGAGATCCGGGAAGAGATCGCCACCGACTGCGGGGCTATCCTCGCCGATCCGATCCAGCTTCATCAGATCATCATGAACCTCTGCACCAATGCCTATTACGCCATGCGGGAGAACGGCGGAATCCTGGGGGTACGCCTTTATAAGACAGCTATCGACAAGGAAGACAGCAAGGTTGTCAGCTCCGAGCTTATGCCCGGCAATTATGTCCAACTTGAGGTCAGCGATACCGGCTGCGGCATGGACCACAAGATCCTGGAACGGATCTTCGAGCCCTATTTTACCACCAAGGCCAAGGGAGAAGGCACCGGCCTGGGCCTTTCCGTGGTGCACGGCATTGTCAAAAGTTATCAGGGGCAGATCACGGTCTACAGTGAGCCGGGCAAAGGCACCTGTTTTCATATCTATCTCCCCCTGATCGCCGAAACGCCAACCCTTGACGAGTCGGCACACACCTCCCCCTTGCCCACCGGGTCCGAACGGCTGCTGGTGGTGGATGATGAAGAAGTGATCACCTCCATGCTCAAGGCAGTCCTCACCCACCTTGGCTACCAGGTAACTGTTGTCAACGACAGTCAGGAGGCCCTGAACCTGATTGCCCTGGCCCCCATGGCCTTTGACCTGCTCATCACCGACATGACCATGCCGCACCTGACCGGCCTTGAACTTACAACCAAGACGCTGGCCATCCGCTCAAACCTGCCGATCATTCTCTGCACCGGTTTCAGCGAGCTGATCAACAAAGAACAGGCCCACGCCCTCGGCATCCGGGCCTACCTGATGAAACCCGTTTCGGTCTACGAACTGGCCATAGCAGTGCGCAAGGCGCTGGATGAAAAAATAAGCTCTCTTCCTCCCCTTTTTATGGAGACCAAATGACAGAAATACACCTTAAAGGTTTGCGAACCAAACTGGTCATCATCGTCGCCATGGGCATGCTGGCGTTGTTTGCCACCCAATTTACAGCCGCACGGACTTTGCTGCTCAAGGGGGTTTCTCAGCTTGAGCTGGACAAAACCCTGATTCAGATCGACAGCGCCGTAAGCCTGTTGCAAGACCAATCTCAACAACTTGATGGCATCGTCAGTGACTGGGCCCAGTGGGACGACACCTATCACCACATAATAACCCCCAATCCAGCCTATATCGAAAGCAACTACGGCTCCGACACCTTCCGGCACCTGAATATTAACGGTGTCATTCTCGTCAATCTCGAAGGGGAAACCTTGTTCAAGAAGGGCTTTGATGCCGAGAGCGGGAAACCCTGGCCTATTCCCAAGATGATTGAACAGGCAGCGGCCAAAGGGGGCGCACTGCTGGGCTCAACCTCTGGGAAGGGTCATGTCTCCGGCATATTCTGGACACCGGATGGCATCTGTTTTATTTCTGCTTTCAATGTCCTGCCAAGTAATGGTGAGGGATTCCCCAACGGCAGGTTGATTATGATCCGCGCTCTCGATCAGTCGCTGGTGCAGCACATTGAGAAGATTGTCGACGCCCATATCACCATCGAGACGTTGGCCGGCCAGGACCTGTCGACGGATCGGCTTGCGGCTGTGGCCAAGATACAAGGCCAGGACGGCAAGGCAGTAATACCTTTGCGAGACCAGGAAGTAGCCGGTTATGCCTTGATGAAGAACATTGGCGGCTCTGACCAACTCATAGTGCGGACAGTGGGTGACCGAAGAATCTTTGAGCAGGGTAAATTCAGCCTGCATTTTTTGTTGTGGTCTATGGCCCTGATCGCACTGGTGCTGGTGGTCTTCAGTTGGCTGTTCGACAAACTGATCTTGTCGCGGTTGGCGTATTTGAGCGATAACGTGAGACGTATCGGCGAATCTCCCACCGTCACAACGCGCCTGCAGGAACTCAGCGGCAATGACGAGATCTCCTGTCTCGCCGACGGGATCAACGGTATGCTGGAGCGCCTCAATCAAGCGCAATCTGCCCTGCATTTCGAGAAAGAACGTGCCCAGGCTACGCTGGCAGGAATCGCCGATGCAGTGATCACCAGTGATGCTGACAGATGCGTCACTTACATGAACAATGCCGCAGAATATCTGAGCGGTGTTGACCTCAGCGAAGCCAAAGGCAAGACGTTGCAATCATTGTTCTCTCTTCTGTCGGAGGACAAATTCATGCCGATTGACAGCGACTGGCTGATCGATGCGGCAAGCAATTTTGACGAGGTAATCCTTAATCGCCCCGATGGCCAGGAATTTGTGGTTCGCAAATCGACAGCATCGCTGCATGACCCCAACGGCAGCTCTTTCGGCGCGGTCACGGTGCTGCATGATGTTACCGCCATACGATCCCTGTCCAAGCAGCTTGTTTTTCAGGCACGGCATGATGCCCTGACCGGCCTGATCAACCGTTATGAGTTTGATCGCATTGCCAAAAACGCCATTGAAGACACCTCCCCGGAAAAACCTGCTCACTGTCTCGCCTATATCGATCTCGATCAATTCAAGGTGGTCAATGACACCTGTGGTCACATGGCAGGCGATATGCTGCTGCGGCAGATTGCGACCCTGCTGAAAGATAAGATGCGGACCTCAGACACGTTGGCACGTTTGGGAGGGGACGAATTTGCCGTGTTGTTGACCGGATGCGACCTGGATAAAGGGTACAAGGTCATCATGGGCCTGTTGCAAGTGGTGCAGGAATACCGCTTTACCTTCGACGACAAGGTGTTCAAGGTGGGCGCCAGTATCGGCTTGACCGAAATCTCGCCTTATTACTCCCGCACTCTGAGTGAATTGCTCAGCACTGTAGATTCCGCCTGTTATGCCGCCAAAGAGGAAGGCGGCAACCGTATTCATGTATTTCGCCCGGATGATAAAGATCTCAAACAGCACAACCGCCAGCTCAATTGGCTGTCACGTATCCACCAGGGACTGGAAAAAAACAAGTTGGTCCTTTACGTTCAGCGCATGGAAACCCTGAAGAAGGGAGCTGAGCAGCATTGCGAGCTGCTTGTCCGCATGCGGGACGATAATGGCACCCTTTATCCACCAGGCTACTTTCTGCCGGTCGCGGAACGCTATCACCTGATGCCGCTCATCGACCGCTGGGTGATACGGGAAGCGCTCTCGATCATAGCCCGCAAAGGTGCGAATTTCTCAGATATCTGCGCGATCAACCTCTCGGGCCAGAGCCTGTCAAGTGAGGGGTTTCTCGCCTACATCGTTGACATGATCGGGACATATAACGTGACCCCTCAGCGTTTATGTTTTGAAATCACGGAGACTGCGGTCATTGCCAATCTCGACAAGGCCCAGCAGGTTATGCGTGTCCTGCGTAACATGGGCTGCCGTTTCTCGCTGGATGATTTCGGCAGCGGCTTGTCTTCCTTTGCCTACCTGAAAAATCTTGAGGTGGATTTCCTGAAGATCGACGGCATGTTTGTCAAGGCCATCGTCAATAACAAGATCAACCGCGCCATGGTCGAATCAATCAATCATGTGGGCCATGTGATGGGCCTGCAGAATATTGCCGAATTTGCCGAGAACGAGGACATCATCAACATTCTCAGGGAAATCGGCGTTGATTACGCTCAAGGGTATGGCGTATGCAAGCCGGAATTATTTCAATAGAAAAGGAGGGAACAAATGAAAAAAGTTTATGATTTTAAGTGGGAGGATCTTGGCAATCTGGAGGAAGGCCGGCCAAACCTGGGGGGTGAAACCTCGGTAGTGGTTTATCGGCTCATGCAATTTACCTTCAAGGATGTCTTTTCCAAGGAGCTGGGCAAGGAGAAGACCTGCGAGCTGTTTGTCAAGGCCGGCCTGTTAGCGGGCCGGGAGTTCTGCCGCAATGTGCTCAATTGCGCCCTGCCCTTTGACGAATTTATCGCCGATCTGAAGGCCAAGCTCATCGTTCTCAAGATCGGGGTACTGCAAGTGGAACAGGCCAACATGGAGGAACTGAATTTTATGCTGACCGTCTCCGAAGACCTTGACTGCTCCGGGTTGCCGATCTTTGGTGAAGCAGTATGCGATTATGATGAAGGCTTCATCGCCGGTATTCTCAAAGAGTACACCGGCAAAGACTTCACCGCCAGAGAGATAGACTGCTGGGCCACCGGTGATCGAACCTGCCGTTTTGAAGTGAAACCCGTCGAGAAGTGATATGAATTCAACACAGGTCCTGAATGCAATCGGCAGTTGCCTGGCGCGTGCCATGGAGCGGGGGCTCGGCAAAAACGGTCTGGTTTTTCCCGTAGCGTGCCAGGAAACAGAAGATGATGACTGCCGGAATTCCTGTAGGAATCTGGAACAGATCTTCGCCCAGATGAACGAGACCTACCGTTTTGCCGAGGCCCTGGCCAACGGAGAGCTGAAGGCCAATGTCTCCCGCTCCAACATCTTCGCCATGCCGCTCAAGGCCTTGCAGGCCAGCCTCCGCTATCTTACCTGGCAAACCAATCAGGTTGCGGACGGTGACCTCAGTCAACATGTCGATTTTCTGGGGGAGTTTTCCCTCTCATTCAACCGCATGATTGAATCGCTGCGGGAGAAGGACTCCCTGGAGCAGCGACTGAAAACCATCACCGATGTACTTGGCGAAGGCGTTTACCTCGTCGATCCGGAAGGACATCTCATCTTTGCCAATCCCGAGGCCGAGCGCCTGCTGGGCTACGGTTTTCAGGAGATGGCCGGGGAACTGGTGCTTCACGCCATCTATAAGCAGTATGCCGATGGCACCTTCTTTACCCCGGAAGGAACGCAACTGGTCACTGCCGTTCAGATCGGCCAGTCCTACGATAATGACGATTGTGTCTTCGCCTGCAAGTCCGGCCGTCTGATGCCGGTGTCCCTGGCCTGCCGCCCGGTGATCACCGGCGGCAGGCTGGAGGGGACAGTCATTGCCTTCCATGACATTACCGAACAAAAAAGACATCAAAGGTCCCTGCAGACGATCAACGCCCTGCTGGAAAAACAGGCCTCGACCGACGCCCTGACCGGGATCTATAACCGATTGAAGTTTTCCAAACTGCTGGCCCTGGAAATTTCCAGGGCCAGGCGCTACCACTCTTCGATGGCCATTATCATGTTCGACATCGATAAATTCAAGGACATCAACGATACCTACGGCCATCAGGCAGGCGATAGCGTGTTGATCGATATGGCCCGGGTAATCAACGCCAATATCCGCGCCACGGATATTTTTGCCCGCTGGGGCGGTGAAGAATTCATGGTCATTGCCACAGGTTGTACTCTTGAACAAGGCATGCAACTTGCCGAGATATTGCGGATCAGAGTAGCAGAGAAAATCTTTTCCGTTCCCAGGGCAGTCACCGCCAGTTTTGGTGTCTCGGCCTTCAGAGCCGGTGATAATGAAATCAGCCTGACCAATCGGGCCGATCATGCCCTCTATCAAGCCAAGGAAAATGGCCGCAACCGAGTCGAAGCCGAGGACGCGGCATCATAAGAAAATCTGGAGTTTATCGTGGTTAAACCTAAAAACTGCAGTTGAAGAAGATTTGTTTTTTCGCCTCCCTCTGGCATGGCGATTACTGGTTTAGAACCGGGGATAATCTCTTTGTCCGCTATCAGGGCGTTCACGGTCCGCCTGGCACCCCAGAGACCGTGGTCCAGTTGAGCGGAGAGGTGGCTAAAAAATAGAGCGGGGCGTAGCAGTGGAGCGACGTATTTCAAAAAGCCTTCATGCTGACATTTTTGTCGGTTTGAAGGCTTTTATGCTTTTTGCAATTACAGACTTTCCCGGACCAGTTGAAAGGAGAGGGTGGAACGAGTGACGGTACTGCGGCCAAAAATGACGAAAAAGAGCAGCCACAACAGTTGCAGACCAAGAAGCAGGCCGGGCTGCCAGAGGAGACCCAGTCCCAGGCCCACGACCGGAACAGCCAGGGGGGCCGGAATGAGCAGGGCGATGATCAGGATATACATAACTGCTACTCCGCCCATTTTCTGGTAGGCGGAGATCCGGGCAAATCCGCGGAAGTCGGCGCGCCATGTCTCCGAAAAGATCCGCCACAGTTGACTGACGGTGATGGAGAGAACGAGCGCGGCCAGGAAATGACCGCGAAGAAAGAGAAAACTGGCGACGGTGGCGGTCAGGCAGTAGAGGATGCTGGTGATGGCTTGGATCGGGATCAATGGCTCGCCCGCCAGTTGTCCTTCGTAGACCGCCTTTTTCGTCGCCCCCAGAAAAATGAAGGCGCTCCGGGCAAAGAGGAACTGGAGAAAAGGCGAGCACTCCTTGAGCGGTTTGCCGTAACAGCAGCCGAAGCTGATGCAGCCCAGGCGGCCCAGACCTTCGCCCAGGGTATAGGCAATGGTCATAGCCGTAAGCACCGGTAGCATCGGCAGCCAGCAGGGCAAGACAAGGTCTGTTACCCGTTCTGCCAGCAGGATGGCCCAGGGGGCGATGAGCATCCCGACAAAGGAGGCCCCGCCGATGGTGAAGGTGTGGCGTTTTTTTTCGACCAGGATGGCGACGATCCGGGCGGCGGGGATGCTGACGGTCAGGATCATGGCAATGGCGAGCAGGCCCCCGATCAGCGACACCCTGGCCGCGCCAAGAAGGATCAGCAGTAGGCAGAGGGCCAGAAACTGGCTGGTGGCGATAAAAAAACCATAAAAAGTAAGGTTGACCCCGCGCCAGAGGCCATCCTCCCGCTTCTGCAAGGGGATGGCGGCCAGCATCTGCCAGCGTTCTCCGGGAAGGTGGATGCAGCCCCAGGCCAGAAGGATGCCCAGCAGTACTATCATCCCGGTCAAAAAAATAAGATCATTCATCGATTGTTCTCCAATAGTGGGTTGGCCAGCTTCTCCCGCCGCCAGGCCAGGGGCGAGCGGAGACGGATATCGGTTTCAACCAGCGGTCTCCCCGAATCGCTGGCGAAACGGCTGGTGACGTCATGGCGCCGCGAGTTGACGACAAGATCGGGGGCAAAGTTGATCCTCCCCGGCTGGAAGAGAAGGACATCGGTTGAGCTGCCGGGCCGGTACAGGCTCTTGGGGCAGCCCTTCCTGACCATGAGACCGGGCCGGACCGGTTGGGGATCGACATAGCCTTCCCTGCTGTAGGCCTGGACGATATCGCCGATCATCAAGGCAACGATTTCCACCATGGCGACCAGCCCCACCCGGGAGCCGCCCTCCACATCGGTATCGATCACCGTCACCACCCGCCGGTTTTTGGAGTAGAGGGAGGCGACGGCGATAAAGGCCAGGGGGTTGCAGGAGTGATAGCAGCCATCGACCTCATAGATCGCCGTCACCCGGCCAGAGACCGGCAGATGGTTGTAGTGGTATTTGTCCGGGGTAAGCCGGCAGACCGCAAAATCGCCGCCGTGAAAATGGGAGGGCCAGAGGCTGTCGCTGCCCAGCAGTTCCTTGATGTCAAAGAATTTATCCTTGATAAAGAGGGCGGAGCTCTCAGCAAAGGAGCCGATCAGGAGCCGGGCGTCAGCCGGCGAGACAATGACTGCCGGATCCTCATCCATCGGCCGCAACTCCCAGTAACGGATCTGCCGCTCAAAGATCCGGCGCATGGTCGAGTAGTAGCCCGGCGGTTGGAGGCATTCCTGCCAGTCAATGCCGAGGCGGGCAAAAACCTGCTCTGCCGGGCGACGGTGCCCCCCAGGCCGGTCGTAATGGGAAAAGGCGAGGAGGCTTGACATCCTGGCCGAGGTCAGGGCCCGGAACAGGGTCGGGGCGCTTTCCCGCAGCCTGTTATAGAGAAAGGCGACCGCCCGGTCAGCGATCAGTTTTTCGGTGACGATCCGGCCTGAAGCGCGATCGACATACTGGTGGGGGATGGGAGCAATCATGGTTCTATAATTGCTCCTGTTGTTCATGGTGGATGACGGCCAGACTCACCTGGATGAGCTGCTGGAGCCGCTCAGGCAAGACTGTCTCATCAAGAATCGCTTCCGTCTCTTCCTCGACCAGGGCCGCAGCGGACCCTTCCCGACCAAGACCGGACATGATCTGGCGAAGGTGCGGATCACCGAGCCCTTCCAGGCGCCTGCAGTCTTCAACCAGGACCTGGAGTCCTTCCCGTGTCTGCTCTCTCTTCAAGGTGGTGCGATAATAGCGTTCGGTGGCGCTGTTAAAACAGTCCGCCGGCGTCTTCTCGGGCCGGGACCGGGAGTGCGATTCGGCCATGGCCCCTTTGACCACTCGGTTCAGGGCCGAGGCGCTTGGATCGCTGAGGCGGTGCCGCAGCTCCTCAATGGTCGCCGCCACCCCCAGCTCCTCAATCAGGTCACGCCCCTCACTCTCGATAATCTCCAACAGGGCCAGCTGGTAATCATGGACCTTGACCCGGATGTATCCCTTGTAGCGACCGCTGTGGCGCTGGGTTTTGACATGACTGAGGATCTTGCGGAGGAAGCGGTTGGCGGTGTCGGCCCTGACAAAGAAGGTGGGGATGCCGATGGCCGCGGCAAAGAAGATCTGCCGCCGTTCACTTTCCACCGGGGGCTGGTCGGGGATGTCGCTGTGACGCACCCGTTCCAGGGTGATGGTGCGGTAGGCTAGGGCGGTAATCAGGTTCTGCATGTCAATGGCCCCGGCCATATCAGCAAGCAGGCTCGGGAACAGGGAATAGCTGCGGCCCTCGAAACCCGAATAGCCCATGGTACTGAATTCCCGCTGGCGATAGGGGAGATAGATGGACATGCGCTGGTCGAAGATCCCGAGTTCGGTCAGCTCCTGCTTGAGCCGGAGCTGGTTGCCGGGCTGGCCGTTGAGGGCCGGGCAGCTCTCGGTGGAGAGCAGGGTCACCAGGTAGTCGATCAACCGGAAGTCCGGGACCAGATCGCCATGCAGGCGCAGGCAGCGGGCCAGGAGCTGATCCAGCCAGTGCGGGCCGAAGGGGGTAAAGGAATAGCCCAGGAAACGGAGACTGGCCTTTTTCTGCCAGCGCCGCCAGAGCATGCGCAGATGGGTGTAGTCGAGTTCATGGGGGAGAAAACCCAGAACCCTTTCCGGGTGGAAGTCGGCGAAATCCAGACGATAAGGGGCGGCGGTGTAGGTGCCGACAAAGAGCGGCAGGAAATGTTCAACGACCTTGATCGCCAGATCGCCCAGGTATTTTTCAACCCCGGGAGTGAAGCCCGATTGGGGATCAGCTGCCAGCCCGGAAAGGAGTTGGCTGCCGAGGGAGACGTGGGTGCCGTTATTGGCCAGGCAGGTGTTGGAGGTGTTGGGCAGGACCACCAGGTTGTTGGTGATGATCCCGGCGTCCTTCAGTTTGCTGATGGTGTTGAGCTGGCTGTGGGAGAGGGTCCGGTGGCAGAGGGCCATGTATTGGTGCTTCTCTTCCCCCCGGTCCCAGCCGGAGAGGCAGGGACTCATGAACAGGTGGCGGTAGAAGCCATCCGGGACGATCTCGTTGAGCTTCTTCTGGCGGTGCGGGGCGTGCGGGGCGTTGTAGAGCAGACATCGCTGCCCCGACTCCACCAGTCCCAGCTTGGTGTTGGCGTACTGGATCAGAAGCTGACTGAGGAGAAAACTGCGGGCGGTCTCGCGGGCGGCCAGACGGCCGACCTGCCCCTTACCGGCCACCGGGATGGTGAAGGAGAGGATCTCCGGTGAGGTGTTGTCACTCAGAAAATGGGAGAGCAGATCGCGGCCGGTCTTGTAGATGACCGGTGAGATTGAGGCGGCAGAGCCAATGGCGTCCGCCAGGGCCAGTTTCAACAGATAACTGACCGGCAATCGCAGCCAGGACACGCCCTTTTCGGTAAAGAAGAAACGGTGCAGGTCGCTGCGTCTGGGGCCATCAGGCTCCCCCTTGTCGGCCAGGAGATCGTGATGAAGGATCTTGCGGGCATAATCACTTAACCGTTCTTCCTGGAAACGGACCCAGCTGTTCTCCCAGACCCCGGTCTCGTTGTGGTCGAGAAAATTGCGCAGGGAGTCGATCCGCCAGGGAGGGAGATCACCACGCCCTACCCGTTTGACCGTATTGCTGAAAAAACTCGACCCGCGAATGGCGAGGGGAAGATCGACCGTCCGCTGGTCGCCTTCGACCGCGACCTGGAGCTCGTATTCCATGCCGGTGCTGGTATCCCCGGCGGCAAAGGGTTGTGAGCTGAACGTCCCAATGCGTCGGGCAAACAGGGAGGCCTCGGCCTCAATGTCAGCTTCGTATCTGTTTTCGTAGGTATGGAGGAGTTTCATAGTGATTCCTATCGTAGCGGCAACGAATGAGGAATCTGTTTGTATTCGGTAAGAAACAGATGATTTTTTTTCTGGGAAAGGAGGTCAAACGGGGGGAGAGTAAAATTAAATCTTGCCACAAAACAGGATAAAGCATAGCTTTACCTATGGACAATTTTTTAACCTTATTGTGGATAGAATGACTCGACTCTCAAGAATATCTCCAGCAGGCGTACCGGTTCATGTCATCCAGCGTGGAAACAACCGGCAGGTTTGCTTTGTTTCCGACGAAGATCACGGAGCCTATGTAAATTGCGATCATATTCCCCGAAAGAAAGATATTCTGTACCGGGAATTGGCATACTGCACTGTTGGGCACAAAATAAACCCTGAGTTACAGTGAGATTTCCATGAAAGTTTATCTTGACAACTGTTGCTTTAATCGACCATATGACGATCAATCTCATCTGCGGATAAGGCTTGAATCAGAAGCAAAATTGAGAATTCAAGAAGAAATACGCGCTGGTGTGTACAAACTCATCTGGTCGTACATCTTGGATTATGAAAACAGTAAAAATCCTTTCATAGAGAGAAAACAGCAAATTGCCAAGTGGCGGACGTACGCAGTTGAAGACATTCAAGAAAGTGTCGAAATTCTTAGTTCGGCAAGAATGCTTCAAGGGCATGGAATAAGAAAGATCGATTCCTTGCATATAGCATGTGCCATTCATGCAGGGGCAGGTTTTTTTCTGACAACCGATGATGGAATCTTAAAAAAGGTTACACCACTTCTCTCAAACATCTGTATCACTGACCCCATAGACTTTATCAAAGAGGTGTTGCTATGATTACCGACACAGAAATAAAGACAAAAGGATTTCAGGTGCTTGCTCAATATCTTGGCGATATCGAAGCGGAACGCTTTGTAGCACTCATTCAAAGAGAGCCTTTTGATTATACCAAGTGGAGACAAGACATGGATGAAGATTTGAGTCTTGAGGAAATAAGCCGGAAAGCAATGATGCTAAGGGAAAAACATCTATAATGTCGGCAAGTCCGATAACCCCCGACTGCTTACCTTGATCGGTATGTCTCAAGAGTGTAAATTTCCTCCAACTTCGATTTTTTTTGGTAAAGAGCCCAGACGGCAAAACACGGATGCTGAATTTTTACCGTTCCCCTGCGCCGAAGAGGAACGAGAGTGAACAAGTTTGAATTGTGGTCTGGATGGAGCGTCAGCGGAATCCCAAGTCTTTATCTACTGCGTGGCTCGGCGCGGGGTCACCGGCGTCAAGTCGGTGATTGGTGCAGAGGTGGTTGAATATCTCGGGCGTTGCCGCCAGGCGACCATCCTGCCTCTGGCTGTGGGTTTCGGTATCCAGAACCACGATGATGTTCGTGCCTTCATCGGCAAGGCGGATATGGCGGTGATCGGTTCCCAGACCATCCGTCTGGTGGATGAGAAAGGGGCTGGGCGGTGGGGCCGTTTATTGCAGGTCTACGTTAGCTCTGCCCCTATTTTCTGTCTCTTATACTATTAGCGATTTTATTTCGGTGGCCAAATGGCATTTGTAACTCCTCGTTTTCAAAAGCATGAAATTAATCGTGCTGGCAAAATATTATCGTCTACTGATCCTTCTGATAATTTTATAGATTGGTTTTGGGCACATGAAGTCCTTGCCAATTGGCGTGCTTGCCATGGTTATCCGATTAATACATTCCAAGCACTTCTTAGGAATAGAGTCAAAAAACTTTGTAAAAATGGAATTGTCGCCCAAAGGCTTAAACGGGCACCATCAGTTGTATCAAAACTTAAGAGGTTTTCATCAATGAATCTTGCACAAATGCAGGATATTGGTGGCCTTAGAGCTGTTGTAGAAACAATTGCACATGTGCGTAAACTTGAAAATTTATATAAAAATAGCAGATTTAATCACAAACTTCTTTCGTCGAAAGATTATATAGCCACGCCGAAAAAAGACGGATATCGCAGTGTTCATCTTGTTTATAAATATTTCAACGACGGTGCTCCAGAATTTAATGAATTGTTGCTTGAAATCCAATTAAGGACAAAATTGCAACACTCTTGGGCAACGGCTGTAGAGACAATGGGAACTTTTCTCGGCCAAGCCCTCAAGTCAGGCCAAGGGGAAAGACCGTGGCATGAATTTTTCGAAATTGCCAGTGCTGCGTTCACTCATATTGAGGGGACTGAACCTATCCCTGGTTTCGAGTCATTATCTAAGGATGATATACTGTTACTTCTAGATAAAGCTGAAAATGATCTTCATGTTTTAAATAAACTTCAGGGGTTTTCTATTGCTGCAAACAAGATTATTGCCGCGAAGGGCTCCGGTAGCTATCATCTTGTCATTTTGGATTCTTTAAATCGAACTGTCTCAATTAAACCATACCCAAAAACCCAACTTGAACAGGCAAGCATCGAATATGCGAAAGTTGAAGAGCGTGGTCAAAAAGGAGAACCAATCGAAGCAGTTTTGGTTTCCGCTGGTCCCATTGAGGCTTTAAAAAAGGCTTATCCAAATTACTTTCTTGATACACATGAATTTGTGATTCAAATAAAACGTTTACTTAAACGGCCGAAAATGTCGGATGCGCGTTAGCAAAAGGTTTAATCTAATGCCGGCTAGCTTTCCGGATTCACCTGCGCTTTCGGGAGAAATTCGGTACACTCTCCGTATTTTCAGAATTTGAGTTTTACCGCTATGACTGCACAAGGATGGGGAAATAGCCTCGCCGTTTCCCAGGTGTTACGGAATCTCGGCGACCTGTGTATCATAATGAACAAAAACAGGAAAAGTATCTAAAAATTCCCCCAATCTTTTTTTAGATATTTTTCTTCGTTCGACGTTGCCACCAGCACACCGTTGCCATGCCGACCACCAGTGTGGCGATCCATACCAGGCGACTTTGATAACGGTCGTGTGGATTGGACAGAGCGCCGCAGATAAAGGCGTTGCCGAGAAGGGCCACTAACGTAAAAAGCGCCAATCCCGCGAGATCATGCCGCCTGGCACGCAGACCCCAGCCGACAACGATCAGCAGCCCCAGTACCGACAGGTGGACTATGGGAACATGTACCGTGTTCAAGGCATCGAATAACGGTTGGGTTATCCGGCCCTGCTGCTGGCGGGCGGCATTGAATGATCCGGCAGTACGGGGAAGGAGATCAGTAAAAAACGCACGCACGGCAGGCTGGTATTCGTCCAGCCCGTCTCCTGTTTCTACCCTTGCCATCTGCTGACCAGTGGCTCGCAAAGAAGTCCAGATAAAGGCGCCGGGATATGTCCTGATGCACGCCTTTACCAGATAACCCAATTCGGCATCGGCAGCTCCGCTCCAGCCGCCGATATCCTGAAACGGCGAGGTGTCGCCCCAGAGGAAATCATCGGCTGTCTTGGGGATGCGGTCTTGCAGCCCGCACAGCTTGATGCCGGGGACCGGGCAATGCTCGGCCAGCCAGCGTTGGGCAATGCCATCCTGCACCAACCCTCCAAAAACAAAGACAGGGCCTCCCGGCGTATAGGTCGCCTTTCCCACCAGGGCCAAATGCAGCAGAGGCATTAACAGCAGGCTCGCGGCCACTACCGCTGCCGGGGGCAGGATAAATACCGACAGCAACCATCCTCGCCCACGCAGGATGATCCGGGCGACAAGGATGACGATGATCAGCCCGATCGCCAGGGCCATGCACGACATATGCGACAGCAGCCCAAGCAGAACCAGTGCTGCCAGCCCCGCGCGTTCGCTTGGGTCCAGCTTTTCCCAGCGAAAACCCAGGAGCCACAGGCCAAGGACCACCAGCGGCACCAGTGCATCGGGCATCAACTGGCTGGTGTACCAGGAAATCCCGGTCAACAGTCCCAATCCCCCGCAAAAGATTGCGGTTGTAAGCGGGCCGGTCGGCAGGTCATGGACGCGGAGCGTAAGACGGATAATCCACAGGCTAAAAAGGGATTGCGCCAGCACCGGCCCCCAGAAGGACCACCAGCCCAATGAGGTGGCCCAGAGGAAGAGTCCATAGAAGAAGGATCGCCCCGGAGCCAGTGTCATATCCAGCACCCGCCCCACATACCCGCCCGTATCAAAAAACACGATGGCGAAACCATTCCACAAGGCAGGGGCAAGGAGTACGGCAACGCTGAACAGAAGGCAGAGCGCCCAGGCGCTGCCGGTTGTTATCATGGAGGAGCGGGAGGATGACGAGGGGGATTTGTTAACAAGCATGAGCATCATCGTATAATCTTGGCAGGCTTATTATCCTTCCTGTTTTGGCTCGGGTGCCGTGTCTCGTCCGGTTGGCAGCACGTGGGCCAATCGCAACTCACGGAGCATGGCCCGCTTCTTGGCTTGGTGTTCCTGCATTCGACGCAGGATATCGTCCAGAACCCGCACGGCGCTGACCACATAGGGGCCCTTGTTGAGCATGACACACTCGGCACGGTCCCCCATCGCCGCGTCCGTGATCTCGGCACGCGATGGCATTCCCTCCTTGGCCAGGGTTTCTAATACCTGCGTTGCCCAGATGACAGGGACGTGGGCCGCTTCACAGATCCAGAGAATCTCTTCCTGAACTTCCGCCAGGCGCTCGAACCCGCATTCGACAGCCAGATCTCCCCGGGCGATCATCACCCCGCAACAAGGCGCCCGCATGGCCATCAATAACATGTCAGGCAAGTTGTCAAAGCCGCGCCGTGTCTCGATCTTCAGGACAATGGCTGGCTGTCGATCCCCTAACCGCGCCAGGTGTTGCTGGAGGGACTCCACGTCCCGGGCACTGTTGGCAAAGGACAACTCGACGATGTCGGCATGCCGGGCCACGAAGGCCAGATCCTCGAGGTCCTTGGCAGTCGTGGCTGCCAGGCGAAGGTCGCTCTCGGGAAGGTTGATCCCTTTATCGGATGATAGCTTCCCGCCGCTTACGCGGGTCTGGGTGATCCGGACAAGAACCCGGCTGCTGTCAACCTTCTCGATCACGCCGCCGATCTTGCCGTCATCAAACCAGATTGACTCCCCTGGCCGGACGTCGTCGAACACCTCTGGAATCGTGCAACCGATAGTGGCAGGGGTCAGCAATTGTCCCTCACTGTCCCAGATTGCGGGATACCCTGGTGTGAGGTCGCGGGTCAGGATCAGAAGGTCTCCTTGTTGCAGGGAAATGGCGTTTTTACCGAGCGGCAACTTGCCGACCTGAGCCTTGCGCTCATCCCCTTTGGTTCCGGTCGTTTTTTGCAGGACGGTGCCGGGGACAACATAAGTCGTCTGGGTCGCTTCTGCCCAGCATCCGCTGTCCATGGCGGCAACGACTGTAAAAGTTCGTTTGGCATCCCTGGCATCGGTGAGTTTTAATTGTTCACCGGAGTGCAGGCGAGCCAGCCACGTCGCCGGTACGGGAAGGGAGGCAGCCGCCGGCGAGGGAGGCAACTGGGGAGAATTCTCCGGGGTCAGCCATACCCGTGCAGGGGCGGTGACCCGTCCGTAGATATCACGGCAGGGACGAATTCTGGCCACTGCCGGACCCGGCTCAAGCGGCCCGGTGCGCAGCTTTGGCCCTGCCAGATCCATGACGATCCGGCAGGATCGCCCTAGTGATTGCTCGGCCCGTCTCAGATGCTCAATCATTTGCAGCCACGCTGCAGCGTCGTCGTGGGCGCAATTGATGCGCATGCAATCCATACCTTGCTGGAGCAGGTCGTGAACGAGGGTGAAATTATCCGCTGCTTCACTCGGCATGGTGACCATGATCCGGACCCCGCGTCCGGGGATGGCGGGGCCGAAAAGGCATTCGGTGTGTTCGGCAAGGAGTCGTTCACCGTTGGCAAAATCAACAACATCGGCCTCTTTCGAGGGTGGTTGCCAGGAACGATGCATCAGGCGGTGCAGCACTCCTAAAACTGCGTCGACTGTAACCAGGACGTGTGTCTCGGCGCGCCCGAGTGAGGACAGTCCCAACGCGGCCAACTGCAGTTGCAACGGCCGGAGGTCGTGACACCTGAGGGCAAGGTAATGCAGGAGATTGCGGGCGCTCTCTTGATGGTTGCTGTGAACCTCATTGAGACGTAGGTGGGATCTGGCCATCTCAGCAACCATATTCACCCGGATGGCCGTGAGTTCCCTGATAATACGATCGATATCCGCGATGCCCAGATAAGCACTGTGGGCGGTATCTTCAGTTATCACGGTCATTGTTGCCAATGACCTCATGCCCCAGGTGAGGCGCGCTATTTTTCTGTATCTTCTCCACCTGATTGGTAAGTGATGATTCCTTCTTCTCATAGGTCATTAAACCGTTCATCCTGACTTTGAAAAATTAGGCACTCTCTTTCCTTGTTGGGTGTAAACTTATGGTTCTCAAAAAGGACGCGGCAACAAGGGACAGGGCGGCAAAAGCAAGTGTTTTCTTCATCTTGTTTCTCCTTTTGTTTTGATATATTATTTTTGCCCATATGTGCCTATGTGCTTCTTCTTAAAATGCTACTTACTGATCCCGTCTCAATCGAGCAAGGCCGCCTTGATGGCCAATCCCAGCTCGCAGAGGGTGTATGGTTTTTTCACCAGTTGGCTGGCGCCCAGTTGCAAGGTCCTGTTGATCTCGCTTGAATCCGCGAATCCACTGACAATAATCGCCCGCTGGTCCGGCCTGAAGGCAAGCATCTTCTCGTAGGTCTCCCGGCCATTTATCCCTGGATTCATCTGCATATCGAGCATGACCAGATGGGCCTGATTCTGCGTCAGGTAGGAGGCCGCCATCTCGCCGCTGGCCACCGCCATGACTGAATAGCCAAGGACTTTAAGCATATTGGTGGCCATATCCCGCACCATCACATCATCTTCGACAATCAGGACATGCTCGCCATTTCCTTGGATCAGATCTATTGTGCCTGTCATCTCTGGTATCATTGCTTCTTTACTCCCTGGAAATTTATTCACAAAAGCCGTTGAGTCTCTTGCAAAAGGTTCATTCTTCAATTTATATATTTTTCTTATCAGGTCAAACCTTTAATCCGTTCAGATCGAACGGATTTTTGTCAGTTATTATCTGGCGAAGCGAACTCTGATCTGCATGAGGATGATTTTAAAAGGAAATCATCCTCCAATATGTACCTGCTGGAGGAGATGGTTCTGTCCTGCCGCGCAATAGATCTGCCCGCCCTGGCCATCGGGACCGGGTGCGGCAACGGTGAGGTAGCGTAATCGTTTCAGCTCCCGACGGCCATGGGTAACCGTGTCGAGGATCAGGCCGCAGGCCAGGCTGAGACAGGCCAGGAGCATGATGCCGGTGGCGAGGATGGCGGTGGGGAAACGGGGAACGAGACCGGTCTTGGCATAGGTGAGCAGCACGGGAATGGCAAGGCCAACGGAGATGGCGGCCAGCAGGCAGAAGAGGATGGAAAAGAAGATCAGCGGCCGTTCCTTCTTGAAGAGGGCGATGATGGTCAGCAGGATCCGGTAGCCGTCCCGGTAGGTGCTGAGTTTGCTCTCCGAACCAACAGGCCGTGAGCCATAGGGGGTGATCACTTCGGCCACAGGCATCTTCAGTTCGAGGGCATGGATGGTGAGTTCGGTCTCGGTCTCAAAGCCTTGGGCCAGGGCCGGGAAGGATTTGACAAAGCGGCGGGACATGACCCGGTAGCCGGAGAGCATATCGGTGAGCTGGCGGCCAAAGAGCATGGACATGAAGCCGGTCAGGAGATGATTGCCCAGTTGATGCCCCCGCCGAAAGGAGGCGTCTCCTTCATGGGCGGTCAGGCGGGTGCCGACCACCATGTCCAGTTGTTCGGTCAGCAGTTTATCAATCATATCCGGGGCGCTGGCGGCGTGGTAGGTGCTGTCGCCATCCACCAGGATATAGATGTCGGCCTCGATATCGGAAAACATCCGCCGCATCACATTGCCCTTGCCCTGGTATTTTTCACTCCTGACAATGGCGCCTGCCTCTGTCGCCTTCCTGATCGTTTGATCTCCCGAGTTGTTGTCATAGACGTAGATCATCGCTCCCGGCAATACCTCCCGGAAATCCTGCACCACCTGGGCCACGGTTTGTTCCTCGTTATAACACGGGATCAGAACAGCAATACGTTGTAAAAATGGTATGGGGTTTCCCTGGGTCATTTTGTGTTCCTCTCGTTTTGGGTGTAGCTATCCATGGGGGTGACTGCGCAGAAATAAAAAGGGTCGGTGATCCGGTTTTCGATATGGGGGTTCATCTGTTGACATGCTTTCTCGTTGATCCGCAGGTTGAAGTGCTGCAGGGCGGCCCTGCTTTCTTTGTCTTCGTTGGATCGGTAGAGGACATAGAGTGGGCCCTGATGGTCGGTGATCAGTTGTTGCATGCGGCGGTCAATTCCGTTGGGGGTCTCTGAAGGGCCGGTGAAATAGCTCTCGATTCTGACAAAACGAACCGGCTCCGGGAAAAAGGGAATAACATAGGAAAAGGGCTCCACCCCGGTCATGAGCACCATGCTCTTGGCCGGATCAGCCAAGGGCGGTGGGGTAACGCCGAAATAGTCGGAACTCCAGGGCACCCGTCCCCAGCTTCCCGGTTTCAGGGTGACAAGCCACAGGATCAGGCAGGCAAAGATGGCCATCTGCCGGGCAGGAAGACGTAAAGGAAAGCGGTCAATGAGCAGCCAGATCGCCAGGGGTGCCAGCATTTCCAGGGGCAGGAGATAGCGGTAGATGGCGAAGAGCTTCAGCCAGACCAGGTAAGAGATCACGATGGCGGTCAGGAAGAAAAATCCCTTGTGCCGGGTAAGTGGTGGCTGAAAATCGGCGCCGCTCCGGCGCAGGGCAATGATGCCGGTAGGTATCAGGGCGAGGATGAGCAGGACAAAGCGCAGGTCGCGAAATTCGATCTCACCCACCCGAAAGGGATTGATCACTATCAGGAATGGCAGGAAGATGGATTCCCAAAGACTGGGTGGCAGAAAATGGATGTCCCGGTAAGAGGCAGCTGCGCCCATGGGTGAGCGGAACAGGTCATTGAAATAGGGGAACAGCGGGTTACCGTAGTGAACCCAGAGCTCATGCATCCAGAAGCCGCCGGTGATCGCAATCCCGGTCAGGACGCCGATGCCGAAGCAGAACGCCAGCAGGATGCGGCGCGAGAAGGCCACGGGCAGGACCAGAAAGGCGGCGCACCAGCCCACGGCAAAGGTGGCGGATGGCTGTTTCAGGCCGGCGGCCATCCCGGTCAGGATGCCGGCGCAGGCAACGATCAGCAATATCCTTGCCGTCTTCTCCCGGCGCAGGTCTTGAAAGTTAGCCATGAGCAACCACATTCCGCCCAAGAGAGGCAGGCTGATCAGGTTGTCGCCAAAGGTGGTGCCCAATTCGGCCAGGGTGCCGGCCCCTAATAATCCAAGGAAGGCGGCCAGATAATAATGCCAGTCGGGGCGCTTCCGTTCTTCGCCCATGATGCTGCGGGCTATGCCGACGAGGATGGGGAAATTCAGCCCCTGCACGGCCCCGATCAGAAATCCGGTGACCATGGGCGGCAGAGCCATGACTGCCCAATAAAACGGAATGTGCAGGAGGGGATTATAGAAGTTGGCTACCTGGGCCGGCACCATGTCAAAGTCCAGACGATGGTGGAGAAAGGCAAAAGGGTTATACAGATGATAATTGCGGAGATCCCAGTTGGCATCCTGTCCCAGCAAAAGGGCCAGCAGGCCGAAAAAAAGAGGCCCGGCGAGCCAGGGGAAAAAACGGGAGATGCGATGTGGTGAATCAGAACGAGTCATTATGGCTGCTGCGAATCTGGATTGAGTGATAAATGAGCTGTGAGGAAGGTTCGATCTGGTGAAAATACAGCCTTTTCCCTTCCTGCTCATTATTGCTTTACTCTTTGTACTGCGTGCTTGTTAATGTCTGATTTTTTTTTGGTTAGAATATGGTTCGGGTTAGGGGCGGGCGACACGGACAAAAATCGGATTGGAATAAAACCAGAGATCGGCATAGGCCTTGTCCTGGGTATTGGGCGCTAAAAGATCGTCACTGAGCGGATTGCCCTGCTCGTCAGTCTCATTCTTGACATCACGGCCAAGATTGGTGCCGCGCAGACGGAAGTACATATCACGATCCAGGCGCGGCATCTGATAGACAATGGATTGCCAATTCTCCTCACCTGCTTTTCTTCCATCCCGTCCCGACAGTTCCTCCTTCCAGTCTTTCCGGGCAAAGGAGGCCATTATCCGGGTGCCGGCATTGATCTCGCCCTCATAGTCAGGATTGGGGGTAACCCCATCGGCAAGAAACTTGGGCGCCTTCGCCCGCACCTCACCACCGATCAGGTCGATATGATCCACGGCCACCGTATCCCCGTTGTTGTTTCTGGACGGGCTGCGGAAGCGGATGGTCATCTGTGGGTCGCACCCATCCTGCGTTTCCAGGGTCCCGCCCATCCAGGTAATTTTTTGCTTCTGCTGCCGGCATTGGATGGAAAACTGCAAGCCGTCAATCAGATCGCCCTGGACAATAAAGGAGTTGCCGGAACGCAACCCTGCTATCAGTTCATCGGCGGAATAGCTGCCGTCATGATTCAGATCCTGCACATAGGTATGATTTTTTGCATACTCACCAGGCCAGAAATCGTGCTCCGTCGTATGGAAATCAGAATTGACAAAGACAAAAAACCGGCGGCCTTCGCCAAGCAGGGCGTCCCAGGCCCCTCCGACCCTGGCCAGCATATAATCCGCGCCGCCATAGGTGCGCGCCCTGAAGGTGATATCCCGGCCGGCGCTGTCCTTGAAAGGCCCACCGTCATAATGGCCACGCTGTGCTGCCTTTTGATGGCCGGGCAACCCCTCAAAACCAAAGGCCACATTGGGGGCGGCATCATGAAAATCACGAATGGCACCAATGGAATAATTCTGCCAGCGGGAGGGATGATTGATCAGGAAATAACTGCTCTGTGGATAATACTGATCCAGCCACTTGACGCCTGCCACCGCCTTGGCGTGATTGTTTTCGAGCAGCTTGCCGCTCGTGCCAAGATCATTGTCAGCCGTGGTGCCGCTATCCTTATCGTCAAACAGATATTCGTGCCGGGCAATGGCCAGGCCCCCCTCTTCCGCCGGGCCAACGATGGCGACACTGGCATGATCATGGCCCGGCACATTCCATTCATAGCCCTGGACAATGAGCTTGTCCGGCCAGGTCGCCCGGGCCTTTGCTACCAGCGGCCAGGAGTATTGCCATAACGATTGCCATCGCCACATCTTTCCGGCTGGAGGAGAACCCAGAAAATCGGTGTCAGCCGGCCAGGACTGCCCCTCGGCATTGCGACCGAATGCCCCGCCATGTTCGGAATTGGCGATCCAGTCAAGACCGAACTGAAAGGCATGGGCAAAGACCTGATCGGGAACATTGCTGCCATCAGTGAGATAGGTATGATTATGGAGATCCCCGGCCAGCCACCGTCCGGTGTCCGGTGTTTCCGGTTGCTCTTCTGCCAGGGCGTTCCCTGATGCGAGCGACACTTGCAGGCCTGCTTTTTGCGTGCTTACCTGGGCGTCCATGCCTTGCGACTGCGGAGCATGATAATTCAAAAAGGTCAGCGCCAAGATACCAACACCTGTTATTCCCTTCACAACCGTGACCCAAATTTTTTGCATCACACCCTCCTGATAAACTTCATCATAAAATAAAAATTTCTCTCTCCAATGTTTCTTCCTGTCCGCCCATGATCCTGGTTGCCCTGCCGACATTTTGTACACCATAACATGTTTTTTTCATTGCAGGTCGTAACTCATCAAAATTTAACGGAAAATTCATCACTGGCTAATATTCTTTGACCATAAGAAAGGCACTGATTCAAAAAACGAGACATGCCCAATCACCTTTCTTATATTCAAGGAGGCCTTAGTGAAGACATCTCCCGCCTGCAAGCCGTTAAGGATTAAAAAGATCTCGCTTTTCTGCCTCCTCATTGTTCTTTGCAGTGCGATCCCCCAGGGATGCTGGGGAGGTGACAGGCCCCACCCTTCCTCCCGCTGGCCCTCCTGCGATACGGATGCCTCCTCCCAGCAGATCTCATTTGTCCATGTCGCAGACACCCACGCCCGCTACAATCCGACCCCCGACGGATCAAGCCCTCTGGCCAGGATCCGGGGATATGCGGAACAGGTGCGAGCTGAAAACCCCTATACCGTTTTCACCAATGCCGGAGATGATTACGAGAAGGGATCGATTGCCGAGGAACTCTCGCGGGGACGCACGACGCGGCAGGTGGTTCAGGCCATGCGGTACGATGTCCGCACCATCGGTAATCATGATTTCGCCTGGGGACTGGAAGAATTGCTGGCATTCAGCCATGATCCGGTAGCTGCGGTGCTTGCCTCCAATACCCGAATGACCGGCAATGTCCCTGGCAGGCAGCCCGGATGGGTGGACTACGCGGAACTGACGGTCGGCTGCGTCAAGATCGGCTTCTTTGGGCTCGTCTCCAAGCCATGGAATGAAAACGGCGAACAGTATGACGGCCCTTTCTATCACAACCATCCTGAGCTGCAAACGGACTCCCGCTATGTCGCCATTACCAGGGAGATCATCGCCCGCCATCGCCGGGACGTTGACCTGCTGGTGCTGGTCAGCCATCTCGGCATCTATGACGATATCTCCCTGGCCGAGCAGACGCAGGGGATCGACATCATCCTCGGCGGCCATACCCATACCACCATGACCGAATCGCTGCGGATCAACAAGACGACCATCATTCATCCTGGCTCTCATGGTGAGACGATTGGCCGGTTTGATCTCGACTTCAATCTCCGGGATAAACAAATGGCAGACAGCCATTTTGTCCTGGTCTCCAACCAGGAAGGTGTGACACCGGTGGACGAGACAACCGACCGGGAGATAAACAGGATCATCAGTCCGTATCAGGCGGCGATTCACGCAGATTTTGCCCGTCTCAACACCAGCCAGAGTGGAAAAGGGATGGCGCTTATTGCCGCCCGGGCCGCTGTCGAAACTCTGAAGAGTGACGCCGCCTTTGTCAATCCGCAATCGGCCTGGAAAGGCAGGTCCCCCGGTGGGCTGACAGCGCAGGATATCCTGGATACCTTTCCGGTGGAACGCGAACCAGCCGGAGAACCAGGGAGCAGCAGCTTTTTCCTGATCAGGGGAACCGGCGCCGCTTTACTCCAGGCCCGGGCCTCACTGCCTGATTTTGCCTATTGGGGGCCAGAGGATATCAGTCCGGCAATGACGTATACCATTGCTCTTCCCAAGGCCCAGGCCCTGGGCCAGAAAAGATATTTTGGTCGGGAGATCGGTATGATGCCCCCTGAGTCCGCCGGGGAGTTATGGGAGGCGGTGGTCGCATTCGGTCGTGATCGGAATAACGCCAATCTTTCGCTCGACGAAAGGGGCCAGGACAGAAATCGCGAGCTGATTGCCGCCTTGCTGAAGGGCCGTTAAGCAATCGGAAGTCGCCCGTTCAGGTTTTGTCTTGTTCTCTTTTGGGGATAACATTGGCGAAAGTGCGGAGATCTGCTTCAAGAACCTTTCCATCGCTGATGGAACTGCTCGGCTTCCGGTACTTATTATCCACATGAAACAGCGAGGGACCAACAGTCATCCACCACCGCCAGAGCCGGTGGTTTACCTGTTTTTTATTACTTTAGATGTCATTCAGCAGATAACCAAAAACCGTCAAGCAGCCAAACAGAGCAATGATGCTTGCGATTCGCTGCGTCTGTTGCTGATGATGGCCGAGCCTTTTTTCATCTTGGCCGCCCGTTTGACTTCCGAGGCCAGAAAGGCCAGCTCTCCGTAGGAACTGACCGTGCAATCTTCCGTGCTGACGATCCCAATGGACAAGGAAAGCAACGAAATATTACGGAGCTGCCCTTGCCGGTCCGTGGCCTGATAGTACCCATTCACAAATTCCTGTTTCCCATGAAATTCAGGCAACAATCGTTGCAATCCATTGATGATCTGCTGACAGAGCTGTACTGACGAATGCGGCCGGCTGATCACAATAAAATCATCGCCGCCGATATGGCCGACAAAACGAAACTGGTCGATATTACCGCCCGGCTGCACTACATCCACAATAAGTTTGGCGATCCCCTTGATGACCATGTCCCCTTTTTCAAAGCCGTAGTAATCGTTGTAGGGCTTGAAATCATCAATATCCACATAGCACACATCAAAGGTCACCCTTTGCTCAATCAGACTGGTCACTGTGCGCTGGATAAACTCATTGCCGGGAAGCCCCGTGAGTGGGCTCGCCCCTTTGGCCAACTGGATGCTTTTCTGGGTAATGGCATCAAGCAAGTTATGAATGGCAACGGAGCCCTGATATTTGCCATTCTTGCTCACACAGAGATCATCGTACAAAGAGATCCCGCGCCGTCCCTGGATCAGGCGCACCACCTCTTCCACCGGGGTCGTAGCCTCTACCAGCAGGAAATCAGGCTCCAGCACGTCCTTGAGCAGCCGGTGTTGGGAAAGGGCGTAGCCAAACCCATGCGGCCCGATCATGTGCTGCTCCAGAAAACGCATGCGGGGCAACATACCCATTACCCGCTCTTGCGCAACAACCGGTATCCCCTGCAGATTGTTATCACTGTGAAAACGCTTAAACGCCGCCATCACAGGTTCTGCGGGGCCAAGAGGTTCCACATACTGGCAGATACTGCCGATCACACAGGAAGAAACCAGAGAATCAGCGCAGTCATAGACATCATTGCGCTGGCCGGGAATATCGACACATCTATCCGACAACCCCGGCCCCGGACGCTCAAGATAATAGCCCTGAAAAAGGTCAATGCCGAAACGGGAGACGATCTCCATCTCTTCCCGGCGCTCAATCCCCTCGGCAATAACCATGATGCCCAGCTTATGACAGACGGTGGCCATGGCATCCACCAGGTTATACTTAAAGGGAAAGCGATCGAGCTCATCAATAAAATGGCGGTCAATCTTGACATAGTCAGGCTGGACAATGGACAGCATCTTCAGCCCGCCATATCCTACGCCGAAATCGTCAATGGCAATCTTGTAGCCCCGCTTGCGATAATGTTCTATTGACCGTTGAAAAAGATCATAGTTTTTGATGGCCTCCTGCTCGGTGATCTCCAGCACAATCCTGTCTTTAGGAATACCGCACTCCTCGGCCAGACGATCGGTGACCCCTCCCCGATGATCTGGGTGAACGAGGGTACCGGGACAGATATTCAGATAGAGGTAGGCGTTTTTTTGCAGGAAACCCAACTCGGCCGCCCGGCAAAAGGCATTTTCCCGGCACTGCATATCAAGAGACGCTATGATGCCTTCAGCCTGGGCCTTGGCAAACAATTTAGAGATATCAAAATGGGGAGCAGCGCCGTCCCGAACCCTGGCCAAGGCCTCATAGCCGTAGATCTCGCCGTTCTGCCGGGAAAATATCGGCTGAAACCAGGAAGTAAGGCTGTTGGTATCCAGAAGGTGGAACAACAGATCCCGCGACACCGTTGTCTGCACATTTTTCTCAAACATGGCTGATTCTAAAAACATCGTTTTATACCTCCTGAATATTCAAGATTACCCGGAAAAGCAGAGAACAAACCACTCAACAGATCGGGAAAAGACATAAACCCGTAGGCCTTTTCTAACGACACCGGGCCAGAGCCACGACCTCCAGCTCTGGCCACAAGCATTTTATTCTTAAACAATGGCTTACCGTTGACTAACTTCGGGTCTTGCTCTGTACAACCAGACTTCCACCCGGCGATTTTTAGCCAGACTTGCCGGTTCATCTTCACGCGGGTCAAGCAGAAGCGATGGTATTGCCCCAAAGCCAGTTGCGACTTCCACCTTCAAACCTTCTGCCTCCAACTGTTCTTTAACCTTGCCGGCTCGTTGTTTGGAAAGCCCAAGATTCTTCGTCGCATCACCTTTCGGATCAGCGAAACCAACCAGAATGAGCTTTGCCCCGGCAAATTCCGGTCCGGTTAGTTTTGTTGATAAACGTCCGACATCGCGAAAAGCTCGATTGTCAAGCTCAAACGAGCCAGACTGGAAACGAAAATTCAGAGGTGTGTCCATACGGTCTGCATTCCGTATCAACTCTTTATAACCTTTAGGAATAGCAGGGTCAGTCAGCAGGCGTTGCTTGTCTGTATCCCCATCCATTGCAGATCTGGCGGCTATTGCCTTATCATTCTCACCCAGATTGAGTCCTACCGAACCAGCAGCGCTCACCACGTTCTGGCCTTCATTGCTCAAAGCAAATTGAATGAATTCGACAGCCAACGGTTTTAGCTGATTGACCTGGTACAGGAAGAGACGACGAGCGAGCGGATAGTCTTCAGTCTTGATCGTAAAACGGGTAGGGGCAAGCGCATTCACATTGTCAGCCATACTGACTTTCACAGGTTTGGATATGCCGATATAATTCAGGCCGATAAAACCAATTCCGTTCAAATCACTCGCCACATTTGAAGATAACACCTTGCTGTCCTCGAAACATTTCAGGTTTTCTCCTTTGTCACAATCAAGTTCTTTTCCAGATAAAACCAGCGATTTGAAGGTATCATAGGTGCCGGACTGATGATCGCGTGAGTATATGTTAATTTTTCCTGCCGAACCACCCACTGCTGACCAGTCGGTAATCTCACCAAGGAAAATTTTTCTGATCTTCTCCACACTCAGCTTGTCAATGGCGTTATTGGGGTTGACGATAACCGCCAAGCCATCAAGCGCAATAATATGCTCTTGCGACCTTGATGACAGATTACCCAAGTGATTTGCCTGAAACTTCTCGATAATCTCTTTCTTGACCGGACTCGAAGACATGCCGACATCACAGTACCCGCCCAACAAACCGACCTTCTTGTTTTTATCAGTCTCATCAAATGCCGTACTGGAACCGTGAGCCTTGATTTCAATTGCATCGGATTCAATCGCACCCGGCTTTTTACCTTTAATCAGTACCTCCAGATCAGTTAATGGGACTGTTTTAATCTCTGTATAGCCCTTTTCCTTCATGAAATTTTCAGCCAAAGCAGGGGCAAGTTTTGCCCCAATAGTATTAGAACCGTGTAACCTGAGGATGATATTAGGAGTTGACTGCTTTGCTTTGTTTGGTACAGGCAACGGTGAAGTTGGCTGGACCATGGCCACGGCAGTGGGTGGCGGCGCTGGTGCAACAAGGGTGCTTGTTGTTTGAGGTGCAATCGGATAGCCGACAAGTTTCCAAACGGAAAAACCGCCAACTCCTGCTAACAGCAGCAAAGGCAATACCAGCAAAACCCATTGAGGTATTTTGGATAGCAATCCCCCACGTCTTTCCATCTCCGGTAATGATATAGAGGGACGTAGCGGCATACTGCATTCCGTACAGAAAAAATTATCTTCTGTTGAGTCAATTACATAATGCCTGTCTGCCAATGTGCATTTGCCATGATTAGCACATATCCCAAGTTTTCTTTCCATGCTTTACCTCCGTCTTAAAAAATAAATTGTTTAAATCAATGGTTGTCTAATGGATGCCATGAATTCAAAAGATGGAGCAACAGGTACTGCGACACCGTCGCCTACACTTTTTCTCAACATGGTTAATTGCTAAAAGCGTATTTTTATGTCACCTGCATATTCAAAATTACTCGGAAATGCAGGGAGCCGATCACACGACAGATGATAATAAGAAGAACCCGCAGCTTTTCCCTAACGACACCGAGCCAGGGTCACGACCTCTAACTCCGGCCAGAAACATCTATCATGCAGAGGCGGAAAAGATTGAAAAAAAACCGGGCACTGCTCATGCCTGCCGGCCTTGCAGTAGTTTTCAAGTTCCTGCACACTCGGGACATACGGTATTCCATGGAATGAACAACTGGCCACCGACCAGGTATTATTGGCAGGGGTGTAGCAGGAAAGATATTTACAGGGCATGACGTTCCTCCATAATTCGCTTTTTTTTATTGTGCGTTCATGAAAAGGAAAATAGCGCCCCTGTATTAAGATGGGGTTAAAATGGAGTTATTTTTCCGTAATGTAAACAGAAAGGCAGCTACATCTGAATAGACATCTGAGTTACCACCCCCGCGAAAATGGTAATGGACACGATCCGGGTTATGGGATAAATTATTCTTTCCAATCTTAAACAACCTGTCCCATGGGGAACGCTTCACGGTCATTCGCCATCCTGCAGCCAGCCATGCAAACATCCATACCACCCGACACCATGACCACCACATCCGTTGAACTTATCGCCCGCTATCAGGCCCTCGCCGCTCTGGAGCAAACCATTGTCCGCCTGCTCTGCCTCAACATCGGGACCATGCGCCAGGACGAACTGCTTAGCTGTCTGGAGCGTCTTGATCTTCGCAACCAGAAAAAATGGTACCCGGAGCGCAAAGAGATTGCCGCGGCCCTGCACCGGCTCGAAGAAGCCGAACTGACCTGTAAACAAAAAGGGATGGCCAGCCATCAACCGCTGCTCAGAGGCCATGTCCTTCTTGATCTCCTTGACCACAATCTTTTTACCACGCTCAACGATTGCCTGACCGCCCTTTACCAAAACGCCAAACCCGCCTGGAATCGTTTTTTCCCATCCCTTGACCATGCCCTGCGGATCCTGCAGGGGCAGATCTTCGACCAGTCGATATCCATGACCGGGGTGCAAAAGACCATCGACACCATCTATCATGAATTTGGTCATGTCATGGATTCTCATCCATTCAACACCCTGTTCGGTTCGCCCCTCTCCTTGCCGCTCCTGCGCCACTCACCCCACCGCCAAACCATTGGCCGCCATTTTCTTGAAGATGCCCTCAACTCCATGCAGCCCAACCCCGAACTCGCGGCCTTCCTGTTTGAGGATTTTCGCAGTGCGCCCATGACCGGTTCTCCCCTGTCCCTGATCCTGTATCTGCTCGTGACCGGCAAGATGGATCAAGCCATGGAGCTCGTCAATCTATCCTGGCCTGACCACTTTTCCACCAGCCGGAAGAGCGGCCAGGCAACCATCCATTTTCTCCAGGGACGATACGAAGCGGCCAACCAGCTCTTTGCCGAGGCCCTGGTAGAGATTAAAAAATACACGGGAAAACGAAAAACAATCATTTTCGGGATCCCCGGCATCTTCCACCTCTGCTCGCTCTTGGCCATCCCTGGGATGCAGAACCTGAAGACAGGCACTGATCTGGTGGAAACCGCTCACAAGCAGGAGCTGCTGCCGGATGGAATCACCAACAACCTCAAGATCGTCTTTGCCCAGCAAGAAGGCCAACCGCATGGAGAAGGGTATTGGGATAAAAACAACTTATCCCAATATCCCCTACACCAATTCCTGTATTTCCTCAGCCTCTGGTGGGCTTACCGGGAGAAGGCATACCAGGTGCTGCCCAAGCTGTGCGAGCCCCTTTACCTCAATGCCATTAAAAATGGTTACCCCTGGATCGCCGCCGAATGCGCGGCCCTCCTGGCGGCCATGGGCCGGGAGACAAGCAACAACAAAAAGCTGGCGGATGATCTCCATAAGCGTTGCCAAACCACCAGTTGCGTTCCCATCGTCCAGCCCAAGGACAAGAACACCCAGCGTCTGCAGGCCCTGCTGGCCCTGATTGCCAAGGATAGTTTGCCGGGAAATGCGGCGGTCCCCAATGGTCAACGGCTGATCTGGATGTTCTCCTACTACCCATCAAAAAGTTACTGTATTCTCGCCCCGGTTCTGCAGAAGATGGGAAAAACCGGCAAGTGGAGCAAGGGGAGGGGTGTCGCCCTCAAGACCCTGTACGAGCAGTTTGAAAAGATGGAGGGCCTGAGCGACCAGGACCGGCGTATGTGCCGAACCCTTATCTACAATCGCCAATATTATTACTACGAGGATGCCTACCAGTTCGATATGAAGAAGACCCTGGTTGCGGCCATTGACCACCCCCTCCTGTTCCTGGCGGATACCCCCGGGGTGCAGGTTGAACTGATGCGGGGCGAGCTGGAGTTGCGGATCACCAAAAAAGACGACAAACTCACCCTCGCCCTGTGGCCACCCCCGCCCGCAGCCGCTACCACTGCCTTTCTCCAGCGGGAGAGCGGTACCTCCTTCAAGGTCTATGAGATCAAGCCGGCCCAGGCCAACCTGGCCACCCTGCTCAGTGAGCAACTGGTTCTGCCCGCAAGCGCCACCGAGCAGGTGCGGGAGTTGGCCTCCTCCCTGTCGGCCATGGTCACGGTTCATTCCGATGTGGGCGGCGGTCAGGAGGTGGAAGAGGTGGATTCAGACCCCCGGCCTCATCTCCAGTTGCTTCCCTTTCAGGACGGATTGCGGGCCGAGATCCTGGTCAGGCCGATCAGCACCGGCGGCTCCTGGCTTCAACCGGGCCAAGGCGGGGCTATTGTCTTTGGTGAGCAGGAGGGTAAACGAGTGCAGGCCAGGCGTGATCTGGCCAAGGAATCGAACCACCGCGACCGGCTCCTTGAAACCTGTCCGATCATGACTCATACCGAAGAGGTGGATGGCCAGTTTTTCTTTCCCGAACCGGCTGCCAGCCTGGAACTGCTCTGTCAACTGCGGCAGTTTCCCGATTGCACCCTGCACTGGCCAAAGGGCCAGACCTTTTCCCTGCGGGCGGAGACCGGCTTTAACAACCTCTCCCTGCACATCAAAAAAGATCGCGACTGGTTTGCCGCCTCGGGCGGCCTGCAGGTGGATGGGGAGACCGTCCTTGATCTGCAGAAGCTCCTGGGTCTGCTCGACCAGGCCAAGGGCCGCTTTATCCCCCTGGAGGACGGCTCCTTCCTGGCCTTGACCAAGGCCCTGCAAAAACGGCTGGAGGAATTTCGTACCTATTCGGAAAAGGGCAAGGACGGGATTCGCTTCAATCCCCTGGCGGCGCTGGCCCTCGATGACCTGACCTCAGAGGCGTCCGTGGACGGCGACAAAGAGTGGCAGGCCCACAAGAACAGGCTGGCCGAAGTTGTACAACCCCCTGTCCCCTCGACGCTCACCGCCACCTTACGTGACTACCAGCGCCAAGGCTTTTCCTGGCTGGCCCAGCTCAGCCACTGGCGGATGGGGGCCTGTCTCGCCGATGACATGGGCCTGGGCAAGACCATCCAGGCCCTGGCCGCCATCCTCCTCCGCGCTCCCAAGGGGCCGACCCTGGTGGTCGCCCCCCTGTCGGTGGCCGGCAATTGGCAAGAGGAGGCCGGCCGTTTCGCCCCCACCCTGCAGGTCAAGATCTTTGGCCAGGGTGATCGCCAGGAGATGCTGGCCGGTCTTGGCCCTTTTGACCTGCTGATCTCAAGTTACGGCCTGCTCCAGGTGGATGGAGAACGGCTGGCCGGGGTCGCCTGGCAGACCGTGGTCCTCGACGAGGCCCAGGCCATCAAAAACCGCCAGACCAAAAGGGCCAAGGCGGCCATGGCCCTGAATGCGGAATTCCGCATCATCACCACCGGCACCCCCCTGGAGAATCATCTGGGCGAGTTGTGGGCCCTCTTTCACTTCATCAACCCCGGCCTGCTCAGCACCCATCAACGCTTCACCGAGAACTTTGCCACCCCCATTGAGCGCGACAAGGACCGTAATCGCCTGCAGCAGTTGCAGCGACTGATCCACCCCTTCATCCTCCGGCGCATGAAAAATGAGGTCCTCCAGGAGCTGCCGGCCAAGACCGAGATCACCCTGCAGGTGGAGATGTCCGTTCAGGAGGCAACACTCTACGAGGCCCAGCGTCAGACTGCCCTTGCCAGGCTGGAAAGTGACGGCAATGGTCAGGGTGACACCCAGCACCTGCAGATCCTAGCCGAGATCATGAAACTGCGCCGCCTCTGCTGCAATCCGGCCCTGGTCCTGCCGGAGGCCGGTATTGAAAGCTCCAAGCTCAAGGTCTTTGGTGATATCCTGGCCGAGATGCTGGAAAACAGACACAAGGCTCTGGTCTTCAGCCAGTTTATCGACCACCTGGCCATCATCCGCACCTTGCTGGATGAGAAAAAAATCCCCTACCAGTACCTGGACGGGTCAACTTCAGCCGCGCAACGCAAGGAGCGGATCGCCGCCTTCCAATCGGGGATAGGTGAGGTTTTTCTGATCAGCCTCAAGGCAGGCGGCTCCGGCCTGAATCTGACCGCCGCCGACTATGTGATCCACATGGACCCGTGGTGGAATCCGGCGGTAGAAGACCAGGCCTCGGACCGGGCCCACCGCATCGGTCAGGAAAGACCGGTCACCGTCTATCGGCTGGTGATGAAGGACAGCATTGAGGAGCAAATCATCGGCCTGCACAAAGACAAGCGTGATCTTGCCGACTCGCTGCTGGAAGGCGCCGATGTTGCCGGTAAACTGAACGCGGGCGAACTGCTCGCCCTGCTCCGTGACAGCGGCCGGAAAGAAGGGATATGATTGATGACGGATTATTTTTTGCGGGCAATACAGCAGGTGCTGACAGAGGTCACCGGGACACCCTCCGCAGCGCCAAAATGGGTCAGATACTCTCGCTCAAAACGCTAGAGGTTGGGCCTGGTCCAGCGATGACCAATACACATATTTCTTGATCGATTACTTCATCAACGATGACGGTAACCGCTGGCCCTTATGGTGCGAATATTTCAGCAATGACTGACAACACATCTGCCTTTGTTTTTGGGTCAATCTCGCCGAGTTTGTGAACCAATCGCGATTTGTCAATGGTTCTGATTTGGTCAAGCACTACCTGCCCATCCTTACCATCGAAAGAACAAGTTACTCTGGTAGGGTAGTCTCTGCCTTTGGTAGTCATGGGGGCAACGATAACTGTAGCAACATAACGGTTCATTTCGTCTGGTGAAATTATAAGACATGGCCGAGTCTTACGAATTTCGCGCCCGACCGTGGGATCAAGGCTGACCAAGTAGACCTCAAAGCGTTTGACTACCATTGCCATTCGTCCTCGTCCCATGAGGATTGACTAGGAAGTCCACCGTCCAGGAGGATGTCATCTCCCGTCGCAGCCATGCACTTGAACTTTTCGTCCCAGCCCTGGCGGGGAAATGATGCTGAGCGAATAATTAACTTTTCGCCCTCAACTTGAAGCTCAACATCCGGCCCCAAATGGCACTGTTCAATGATAACTTTCGGGATTCTGATTCCCTGTGAATTTCCGATACGAACAATACTTGTACGCATACCTTCCTCCTATGTCAGAACTGACTTTAAATAGATACATTGTAATTACATGGGGAGGATATTTCAAGCAAATTTCCGCAAAATAGGGTCAGAGTAAAAAAACTTTTTCTTTACGCCATCCTGCTGGCCGCCCCCTCTTATTAGGTGTCAGCCGTCTGCCGGTCAATGCCCCTATCTCTTCTTTAAATCGGTCATTCCCAACGGCCATACCTTTATGAGTGTCGCGCCGAATCTCTTCCAATAACTCGCCTTCTATGTGATGGGTGAAAAGCTCACGATAATTTTCCAGCCTTTCAGGAATCGAGATTCCCAATGATAGATACTCCTGGTGGGGTGTGCATAAATCTGAACTCTTTCCCATTCCATTTATTTGGTAACTGGACCAGCGGTATTCTCCAGGGCTTGCCACAATTCCTGTCCGAACAGGATTGAGTTCAATATATTTATATAATTCCAGTAGATAACGATCTGACTGTACCAGACAAGATTTAAATCTGCCTTCCCACAGGGTGCCGCTACGATGATATTCAAAGTTGAAATATTGAACATATCTACGCCCCAATGACTGCATCATTCGACTTACGCCACCCTCCTGTCTGGGGGTACACAATAAATGAACATGGTTTGTCATCATCACCCAGGCATGGACTTCTACGTTGTACTTTTTTGAATATTCTTGAAGCCAACCCGCATAGGCCGCGTGATCTTCATCAGAAACAAAACAAACCTGACGATTATTTCCGCGCTGGATAACATGAACCGGTATATCTGCTGGAGCTATTCTTGAAAGTCGAGCCACTTTATTCCCGCTATCTGATTTGATAAGAGTCTCAATTCTATGTGTGATGAGTCTGCGTCTCACCATGTCTAAATGCAAGATTTAATTTAACTCTGACCCTATTTACTCCACACGACCTTGCCCGGCCGCACTTTTACTCTGACCCCCTTTATTACGACTTTTTAACTTTTATTCTACGATTGGCGATTGGAGTAATCGTGGCGATGTTACTTATTATTTAAAAAACGAGCAAAATTATAATTATTTTCGATCCAGTCAAAAACTGATTTGATTTGGTCAGGCGATGCACAATCTTTAAAATCAACAAAGGACTGCGTTCGTGTTGCCAGGTAAGAATCTATATTTTTACTGTCCTCAGAAAAAGAAGCTACAACATTTTCACCAAGCCAATGCCAGTCAAGATTGGTTGAGTCAAACTTAAAAGATTGGTTTGTACAATGGTTTGGGATTGCTAGGTTTCCATATAAAATATCCCAGTTTATGAAACCACGTAATTGTTTTTTAGTATTAGGATCTTTTATTAAATTGACATAACGAAGAGAAAGACCTCTTTTATCTTTATCAAAATATATTGTTTGAAATTCTTGCATGATAGAAAGATCGTGTTTTTTCCAGTCCAGCTTTTGGTTAATTGATGCGGTTTCTGTTTGTATGCGAGATCCAAAGTAAAATATGATTAATGGGACAGCGACTGAAGCAAGTGAAGCAAGTATCTTAGAGCAAATGTCAAAAAAATCTTGAATTTTGTCTTTGGTCAGCGTGTAGCTCATTTTGTTAATTCTCCTTGAGGGTTTTACGATAAAAAGTTGCGTAGATCATACCATTAGTAGTCTTGGCGTAATCCAACGCTATGCATCATCAGCGGCGGCCACTGAACTAGGGCGCGAATAGCGCAACGCTACTCCCCGCCGTCTGAGTGTATGCGATTGTTAGGCATGCTTTCTCATTATGATGCCCTTAACCTTACCGGTTTCTCTTCTCTGTACCAACGTGGGGAAAACCCTGTCTTTGGAATCTCTATAATCCCTTTTCCTTTAAATTTATCCTGATAATCAGGATAGCTCAGCATAAATACAGATGGTTTGTATTCACCATTGACCGAGAGATCGATAGATATATTATCGATAGACAGCACTGCTGCTTCTGACAATGGAAGTTCCGAAGCAAATGGAGCACAATACAATCTCAATGCCGTAGACTCCTTGTTCTTTAATAAAACTGGTAGGAATACAGATGATTTTGTTTCTGTAGAATCAAGCGGTAGTGCAGAGTATTTAGATTCACGATTTAGCGTTTTTTGGGCATGCAGAATAACAGGAACCTGCTTACTTGCCGAAAAACCTCGTATCGCCAGATCAGTTAATACTACATTGTCGCCACCATTGTTTGTTAATGCGATATCAATTATCAATGATGGAAGTTCATCATTCACTTGTGTAACCGCTGGTGGAATAATTAATAATGAATACGGGGATAAATTAGCTCGCCAGTATTGGTAGAAAGAAAAGAAAAACGCAAGACAGGAAATGGTTATCGCAACCCATGGAGCCATAGCAAAATCCTTTATTGGTATTGTATAATTTCTGATCCAATGCCCCATCGCAATGACTCTTATTGGTATCGAAGCGAAATAGGGTCAGCGAAATAGGGTCAGAGTAAAATTAAACTTTCTCTTTACGCCATCCTGATGGCCGCCTCCTCTTATTATTAGATTTTAGCCGTCTGCGTGTCAATGCCTCTTTAGATTGATGACAGATTATTTCCTGCGGGCAATACAATAGATACTGACATAGCTCACCGGGACACCGTCGGCAGTGCCGAAACGGGTCAGATAGTCCCGCTCAAAAGACCGGAGGCCGGGCCTTGTCCAGCGATAGTCACGCACCCCGCCCACACCGGTGGCACGCAGGTGATGGAGGACATCCCTGGGGGCGGGCAACCACAACCGGTTCTGCTCCGTTTCCATCTGTTCCAGAACAAAATCTTTTTCCACTAACGAGGCGATCTGCTCCGGCGTGCGGTAGCTGAGGCCGACACCGGTCAGTTCCGTAAACTCGGCCAGGGTGCCGGGGCCAAAGATGGAAAAGGCGAGGAAACCATCCCGATCCAGGGCCGGCGCCAGGCGATGCAGGAATCCCGGCAGGTCATCCAGCCACTGGAAGGTGGCGCTGGAGATGACCAGAGAAAGCCTCTCCGGCAGCGAGAGCTCTTCGATATCACCAAACCATGGCAGCAGCTTTGGCATCCTCTCTTGGGGAATCCCGGCCCTGACCGATTCCCCAAAATCAGCAACCAGATCATTGACATAAAGGGTTCCCACCCGCTGCTGCCGGCAGAGCATCCGGGTCAGCAGCCCGGTACAACAACCGATCTCCAGCACCCGCTCATAGCTGATGGCAGGGACCTGCCCGGCAAGTTCCAGCAGCCGTGCGCCGACCCGCCTCTGCACCGTCGCGTGAAGGTCATAGGTAGCCATGGCCTGCCGGAAACAGCGGGCCACCCTCTCCTTGTCCAGGGTCATGGGCTCTCTCTTCTCCCTGCTTGTGCTCATCACAGGGTGGCCACCAGCTCATCCCAGCTTTGCCAGCCATAAAAGGGGAAATGGGCCCCCTCGATCCTGTGCACCTTTTTCCCCTGCCAGAAGGCGAGCTGATTAGCGGTGGGCACCACCAGATCCTTATCGGCAATCACAACCTGGGTGTAGATCGCATCCTCAGCCGGCCAGCAGCTCACCTGCCCATGCAGGGCCGCAAGCTCCAGACGCTGATTCTTCACCGACCGCTGTGGTTGATTTTTGAGAAAGGTATCGACGCTCCGATGATCCCGGCACATGCGACGGTAGAACTTCAGACGGCTGGCCTCACTGAACTGCGCCAGGGTGGCCTCATAGAGTAACACCGGAATACCGAACTGGTCATGGATGGGACAGAGGGTGCCGTTGACGGCAATCGCCTTCCGCAAGCGATGCGACCAGGGCTGGAATATCTGCTGTCCGGCCCACACCCCCATGGACCAGGAGATGAGGACGATATCCTGATAGCTTCCGAACAGGGTCTCAAGATCACAGTCAAGGCTCAGATCGTAATAATCGAAGAACATGAGCAGATCATAATCCCGGATGCCAATGGGCTGAAACGGGGTGGCGTCCATCCCCCAGCCATTACAGAAAATGATCAACCGCTCCTGCCGGCGCTGGTGCAGCCAGGCGGTTTTCATCGGGTGTCCCCTCCCCCTGTCCGGCCCCGAGAGCTGACGGCGAGTTCACGGGCAAAGATCTCGGGAAGCCCCTGCAGATCCGGCCAGCTCATATCCGCAGTCAGAGACAGACGGAAACGGGCCGTGCCTTCCGGGACGGCAGGCGGGCGCACCGGAAAGATAAGGAAACCATGATCCTGGAGCTTTGCGGCCAGTCTCACCGCTTGCCGGTCAGCGCCGATAATCAGCGGGATGATATTGGTATCCCCGCCTGTGGGCAGACCGTGCTGCTGCAGGGCCTGACGCAGTTGAAGGGAGAGAGCGGCCAGATGACGCCGTTGTTCGCCCATGGTCTGCTGATGGTGAAAGACAAAGCGATTCCAGTTGAGCACCACCGGCGGCAGGGCGGTGGTGAAGATCAGCGACCGGCTGTGATTGATCAGATAGTCATGGATATCCTGACCACAAATGACAAAGGCGCCGATAGAGGCAAAGGCCTTGCCGAAAGTGCCCATCAGCAGGTCGATATCCGCGACAACTCCCTGCTCCTCCGCCTTGCCAAGTCCGCACTCCCCATAGAGGCCGACCGCATGGGCCTCATCCACATAGAGCAAGGCATCAAACTCTTTTTTCAACTGCACCAACCGGGCAAGGTCGGCCACGTCGCCATCCATACTGAAAACCGACTCGGAGACAATCACCACCCGCTCATAATGGTGGCGATATGTGGCCAGCAGACGCTCAAGCTGGTTATAATCACAGTGGGCAAAGCGTTTATGGGCGGCCCGGCAGAGCTGCATGCCGTCATGGATGGAGGCATGATTGAGCTTATCGGAAAGGATCAGATCATTTTTACTGAGCAGGGCCGGCAGGATGCCGATATTGGCATGATAGCCGGAGTTGAACAACAGGGCAGCGGGACGCCCATAGGCCAGGGCCAGATCCTGCTCCAGTTGATGGGCCAGATCGGTATCACCTGCAAGCAGCCGGGAAGAGGCCGCGCCCAGGCCGTAGCCCTCAAGCAGGTTCCCCGCATCCATCCCCTCATAAAAGCGGCGGAGCAGAGAGGCATCTCCGGCCAGACCCAGATAATCATTGGAGGTCAGATTCAGCAGCTCTTGTCCCTGACACTGAACATGGCTGCCTTGGCGACCGGCAAGGGGCCTGAGCTGCCGCAGTCGTCCGCTTTCCTGGAGCCGGGCCAGCTCTTCCTTATAATCAGCGCTCATAGCCGCCCCTCACCCGCCACCACCTGAACAATAGCCGCAGTCAGGATCTGCAGATCAACGGCCGTGATACAGTAGGGCGGCATCACATAGACCAGACGGCCAAAGGGCCGCACCCAGACCCCGCGCTCGACAAAGGCCGCCTGCATCTCACGCATTGCCACCGGCTTCTTCAGCTCCACCACGCCGATGGCCCCCAGCACCCGGACATCCGCAACCTGCGCCAGTTCCCGGCACGGCGCCAGCCCCTGTTCCAGCAGCCGCGCAATCCGGGCCACCTGCTGTTGCCAGTCAGATTCGACTAGGAGCCGAATCGAGGCACAGGCGACATGACAGGCCAGGGGATTGGCCATGAAGGTCGGGCCATGCATAAAGACGCCGGGCTTGCCCTGGGAGACACCCCGGCCCACCTCGGAGGTAGCCAGGACCGCGGCCAGGGTCATGGTCCCGCCGGTCAAGGCCTTGCCCAGACACATGATATCAGGGCTGATCCCGGCATGATCGCAGGCAAAGAGGGCGCCGCTGCGGCCAAAACCAGTGGCAATCTCATCGGCAATCAGCAGCACGCCATAGGTATCGCAGAGGTACCGCACCTGCCGCAGATATTCGGGGTGATAAAAACGCATGCCGCCAGCGCCCTGAACAATGGGTTCGAGGATCACCGCGCCCAACTCCTGATGGCGCTGCTCGATCAACCGCGCAAACGAGGCGATATCGCGGTCATCCCAATCGTGTGAAAATGTACATTCGGGCCGATCGGCAAAGAAATATTGGGGCAGGACACCGGCAAAGAGTTGGTGCATGCCCCCCACCGGATCAGAAACCGACATGGCATGAAAGGTATCCCCATGATAGCCGCCCCGGATAGTGAGAAAGCGGCAACGCTCGGGATGGCCGGCTGCATACTGATACTGGATGGCCATCTTCATAGCCACCTCGACTGCCACCGACCCCGAATCGCAGAGGAAGACCTTGTCAAGGCCCGCCGGGGTCATCTCCACCAGCAGCCTGGCCAGCTCCACCGCCGGGGTATGGGTGAGCCCGCCGAACATTACATGGGACATCCTGGCCGCCTGTTCCTGCAGGGCCTGAACCAGGGCCGGATGACTGTAGCCATGAATCGCCGACCACCAGGAGGCCATACCGTCAATCAGCTCCCGGCCATCCATGAGGCGGATGCGCACCCCGGCAGCCGATTCCACCGGATAGACCGGCAAGGGATCGGACATGGAGGTATAGGGATGCCAGAGATGCTCCCGGTCGTAATTGAGAAGGGTTTGGGTGTCCATCAAGGTGAATATTTCAGTGGTCAGGCTGTTTTAAAACCGGAATCCCATCTTGCCAATTGCTTGCAGATCCTGTTCCAGACCGTTGCCGGCCGTGGTCAGATAGTTGCCGACAATGGCGCCGTTGGCCCCGGCCCCAAAGCATTGATACTGATCCGGCCCGAACTGATTGCGGCCGCCAGCCAGACGGATAACCGCCTGCGGGTTGATCAGACGGAACATGGCGATGGTGCGCAGGACCTCGGGAAAAGAGATGGGTTCCACTTCGGCCATAGGGGTCCCGGCAATGGGGGTCAGGATATTGATGGGGATAGACATGACCGCAAGTTCCCGCAGCTCAAAGGCCAGTTGCAGGCGCTGCTCCCGGCTTTCGCCCATGCCGATGATGCCGCCGGAACAGATATCCATGCCCGCCGCCCGGGCCAGAAGAATGGTCTCCACCTTTTCTTCCCAGGTATGGGTGGTGCACACCTGCGGAAAATAATCGCGGCAGCTCTCCAGATTGCAGTGATAACGCCGTACCCCGAAGGCGACTAATCGTTCTGCCTTGTCGCGGGTCAGCAGTCCCATGGAGGCACAGAAAAGAAGCCGTGTCTCCCGGCCAAGCTCCGTGTACAACCTCCCCAGATCCTCAAGCTGGTCGATGGCAATCGACCGGCCAGCCGTGACCAGAGACAGCCGGCGCACGCCGTGGCGGTCATTTTCCCTGGCCTGTTCCAGCGCCACCGCCGTCTCGATCTGCACATAGCTGTCAATGGCCGCCGGATAGCGGGCGGACTGGGCACAGTAGCGGCAGTCCTCGGAACAGCGACCGGAACGGGCATTGATGATGGAGCAGAGGTCAAACGAGGTGCCATGAAAAAAGCGACAGAGTTCATCTGCCGCCAGGCATAATTCACGCAAGTCAGAACCATCGGCCAACGCCAGCGCCTGCTCATAGTTGAGTGCGCCGCCATTGTGAATCTGCTGAAGACAGCTTTGAATGCTCATTGAGGAAATCTATTGATAACGGCAGGATGCGTGTCGTCTGGCAGCGACCTTATTTTTTCACACTGCCAAAAGCAAACTTACTGATCAGGGATTCCAAGTCAACCGCTGACTCGGTCTCAGTCAACACGCCCCCATCAGTAAACAGTTTCTCATCACCGCCCAGGGTAAGTTGAATGAATTTATCACCAACAATCCCCTGCGATTTGACTGAGGCCATCGAATTAACAGGAACCCGCACCCCGTTATCAATCTGCAGGGCCACATGGGCGAGATCATCCTTGCCCAGCCAGGTGTTCTTGACCTGGCCCACAACCACCCCGGCAATCTGGATCGCCGCGCCCTTTTTAATCCCGGAGATATTGTCAAATTCGGCATTGACCACATAGCTCTTCCTCGCGCTTAAAATCCCGACCTCACCAAGCTGCAAGGCCAGATAACCAAAGGCAAGAAAACCAGCCACCATAAAGAGACCAACAACGAATTCAAGACCATTCTGTTTCATTTTTCCACCATTCCATCACATAACTCTGAGACATTTCACTGATTGATTAGTACCTTAGGAATTCATTTCTTGTTTTTTATGAATGAATTTCGTGAAGGTACTTATCCCGGCATATTTCCCGTTTACCGGGGTTAGATTATACTGTTCTCTTTCACTGACTCACTGCAGCCCATTGTGCTTTCCACAAAGGCGCGGATATGCGGTTCCTGCGATTTTTGCATGGCCTCAGGGCTGGAAAACACATCGGTTTTCCCCGCATTTAATATAACAATCTGATCAGCCAGCCGAAAGACCTTGGGGATGTCATGGCTGACAATCACCGCCGTGTACCCAACCTGCTTCTGGGTCCTGGCAAAAAGATTATAGATATCCTCGGTCATGGCCGGATCAAGGCCGGTCGTTGGCTCATCAAAAAGCATGATCTCCGGTTTCAACTGCAAGGCCCGAGCCAGCCCGACCCGCTTGCGCATGCCGCCGCTTAACTGGGCGGGGAACTTTTCCTCATGACCGGTCAACTCAAGCTGGGTCAGCATAGCCATGACCTGTTCTCGAATCTCCTGTTCCGACTTGCTGGTTCGCTCGCGCAATGGCAGGGCCACATTCTCAAAGACACTCAAGGAGTCAAACAGGGCCGCCCCCTGAAACAGGACCCCAAACCGGGTGCGCAACTGCTCAAGGGCCCGCCCCCGCAGGCCGGTCACGTCGTTGCCCGAAACCAGAATCCGGCCGCTGTCCACCTGCATCAGGCCAAGGATCAGCTTCAGAGTGACACTTTTCCCCTGACCGCTGCCGCCGGCAATAACGGTGGTCTTGCCGACAGGGATGGTAAAACTCACATGATCCAAGATCATCTGCCGCCCCCCATCCGTTTGGGCAAAGGATTTAACCACATCCCTGAATTCTATAGCAAATTCACTCATAAAACGTCACTCATAACAGCACCGCTGTCAATAGATAGTCGAAGATAAGCACGGCAATAGATGAAAAGACCACGGCTTGGGTGGTCATCCGGCTGACACTCTGGGCCCCGAATCCGGCCCCACGGATCTGATAAAGCAGATAACCGCGTCCGGTACAGATCCAGACCACCAGCAGGGCAAAAACAAAGGATTTAACCGTCCCCAGCCAGATATCATGATTGGTCACGCTGGTACGCATTCCCTCCAGAAAACTGCCGGGATTCACCCCCATAAGCTTCACCCCGGCAACATAACCGCCGGCAATCCCGACCACATCAAAAAGGGCCGTCAGCAAGGGGATAGACACCAGCGCCGCCAGGAATTTGGGGGAAATCAGATAGCGGAAGGGATCAACGGCCATGCACTCCAGGGCATCAATCTGCTCCGAGATCCGCATGATGCCAAGCTCGGCACACATGGCAGAACCAGCCCGCCCGGCGACCATGATGGCGGTCAGAACCGGCCCGAGCTCCATGATCAGCGTCAGTGAGACCGCAGAGCCAAGCATCCCCTCCGCTCCGAACTTGTGCAGCGAATAATAACCCTGCAGGCCCAACACCATTCCCGTGGAGGCTGCGGTAAAAAAGATGACCATCACCGACCCGGCCCCGATAAAATGCATCTGCCGCATGAACTCGGCGAAACGAAAAGGACGCCTGAATATCCCTTTAATCGCAAGCCATAGATACAGACCCATCCGCCCCATATCCTGAAGCACATAGAGGCCCGTCTCTCCTAATTTTTCCACGGGATTTCGTTGCATACTGCCTTCACCCTGCTTAAACACCATCTAAAATATCAGCAAAAACACCAAATCATTTTGGTTAGAATACCTCACCTGCAGCCAAATCGCACCTATCATTTAGGTGCCGTAATGAAATGAGCCGTGCTTTTTTGCTCATTTCATTACGGCACCTTATGCCGCTTCACAGAAACAGCCAATCTCTTCCGGCTATTTCTGTGAGTGGCGTCTGGCAGATACCATCCAAGGAGTCGTTACGAAAGTTATGATGGTGTGGGCGCCCAATCCTTACATCTTCCGGGGATCAAAGGCCTCACGCAGGGCCTCGCCAATAAAAATAAGCAGGACCAGGGTTCCAACCAGTAGAATAAAAGTGGATAGAGAAAGCCACCAGGCATCAATATTGGCCTTGCCCTGGGCCAGCAGTTCACCCAGGCTGGGAGTGGCGGGAGGCACACCGAGGCCGAGGAAGTCGAGACTGGTCAGGGCCAGGATCGAGGCCGACATCCGAAAGGGCAGAAAGGTGATGACCGGCGTCATGCCATTCGGCAGAAGATGACGGTACATGATCGTGACATTGGAGACCCCAAGGGCCCGGGCCGCCTTCACATACTCCATGTTCCGTCCTTTGAGAAATTCGGCGCGGACATAATCGGAAAGTCCCATCCAACTGAAAAGCGAGAGCAGGAGCAGGAGCAGAAGAACGCTCGGTTTAAAGATCGAGGCAAAGATGATCAGCAGATAGAGCTCGGGCATGGCGCTCCAGACCTCGATAAAACGCTGAGACAGGAGATCCGTTCTGCCGCCGAAGAATCCCTGGATAGCCCCGGCAAAAATGCCCACCAGGGTGCCTACCAGGGTCAGGGCAAAGCCAAACAGCACACTCAGCCTGAAGCCATAGAGCAGCCGGGCCAGGACATCCCGCCCCCGGTCATCGGTACCCAGGACATTCTCGCGGGTCGGCGGGGAAGGCACCGGACCGTCTATGGCCAGATTGATGGTGTTGAAACTATGGCGGTTGAGCGGGAAAAAGGCCCGATTGGTGCCACTGGTGATCCGCTCCAGGATATAGGGATCTTTATAGTCTGCCTCGGTCTCAAAGTCCCCGCCGAACACCTTCTCGGGATACGCGCGCACCAGGGGAAAATAAAAATCACCATGATAGATAATCATTACCGGCACATCATTACTGAGCAGTTCGGCGCCAAGGCTGATCACAAAGAGCAGGCCAAAGAGCAGAAGGCTGACATAGCCGCGCCGGTTCCGCTTGAACCTCCGCCAGCGTCTGAAGCCCGGGGGTGCACTCCGCCTGGAAGCGCTGCGCAGCGAAGACTCGGGGATGTGGCCGGAATCAGGCGTTGAATCTTGCTCTTCCATCCTACTCAACACTTTCAAAGCTTATTCGGGGATCCACCAACAGATAGCTGAGATCTGACAGCAGGCGGGAGATGAGACCAACAATGGTAAAAAAATAAAGCGTTCCCAGCACCACGGGATAATCCCGGTTTAAAACGGATTGATAGGCAAGCAGCCCCATCCCGTCAAGCGAGAAAATCGTTTCAATCAGCAGACTGCCGGTAAAAAAGGCGGCGATAAAATAACCGGGAAACCCGGTAATAATGGGGATAATGGCATTTCTGAAGACATGTTTATACAACACCTGCTGCTCACTGAGCCCTTTGGCCCGGGCGGTGAGCACATACTGCTTGCGGATTTCTTCAAGAAAGGAATTTTTAGTCAGCATGGTCATCACCGCCAGGCTGCCCACGGCACTGGCCGTAATAGGGAGCACCATGTGCCAGAGATAATCGGTGATCTTGCCAATCAGGCTCAGTTGCGACCAGTTATCAGAGACCAGCCCCCGCAGAGGAAAGACACTCCAGAAGCTGCCGCCGCCAAAAAGGACAATCAGGGCAATGGCCAGGACAAAACCGGGGATAGCGTAGCCGATCAGAATGACGGTGGAGGTGAGGATATCAAAACGCGAGCCATCACGCACCGCCTTGGCAATGCCCAAAGGAATGCACGCCCCATAGACAATAATAAAACTCCACAAACCAAGAGACATGGAGACCGGCATCCGGGAGATCACCAGTTGGGCCACACTGGTATGATAATAATAGGACGAGCCGAAATCAAAGACCAGATAGTCTTTCATCATGCGCAAAAAACGCGTAAGCGGAGGCTGGTCAAAACCATACAACGCCTTCAGCTTGGCCACCTTTTCATGATCAAGGCCGGAGTTCCCGCGATACATGGACGAGGTGGCCGCGCCGACCTCACCGCCGCCCTTGCCATGACCCTCGATCTGGGCAATCATCCTCTCTACCGGCCCACCAGGGACAAACTGGGTAACGGTGAAGGTGACAAGCATCACCCCAAACAAGGTCGGGATCATCAGCCCTATGCGTTTCAAGATATAATAGAACATGCCTCTTTCCTATAACGTCGCGCTGACGGCAAGCCACGCAACCCAAGTTGGAACCGGAAGATGAAAAGAATGCTCACAGCCCATGGGAATTGCAGCGGGAATTTCTCTTGTGTTTTTTCCATCTTTATGTCTTTGTGCACAGATAAAATAACTTCTGAAAACAAATCCTTCAATTTTAAATGGGTTCTCCCAGACCGTCAACAATGATCACCAACCAAGAAGATCTGCGAGCCCTGATCGACCGGGCGCGAGCCATTGATGCCGTTGCCCTCGACACTGAATTTGTCTGGGAACGCACCTATTACCCGAGGCTGGGGCTCATTCAACTGGCACTCTCCAATGAGGAATGCTTTCTCATTGATCCCTGCGCCTTGACCGATCTTTCTCCCCTGGGAGAATTACTCGGAGATCCAGCGGTTGTCAAAATATTTCATGATGCCCCTCAGGATCTGGCGATTCTGTACCAGGCCACCGGCGTTCTTCCCCAAACGATCTTTGACTCCAGACTGGCTGCGGGCTTTGCCGGAATCTCGGCCACGATCTCACTCGGCAATCTGATCAAGGAACTGCTCGACATCGATCTGCCAAAAACCGAGACCCGGACCAACTGGCTGCGCCGACCGCTCAACCCAAAACAGGTCGAATATGCCCTTGATGATGTCCGCTATTTACGGGCCCTGCGGGTCTTGCTCCTCGCCCGTATTCTGAACCCGACAGTCACAGGCTGGTTCCAGGAAGAACTGGAGCGATACAACGAGCCGGGATTCTACCAGCCGCCAGCCGATGAAACCCGTTACCTGAAGATCAAAGGCGCTGACAACCTCAACCGGCAGGCCCTGGCCTCACTCCAAGAGTTGGCTGGCTGGCGCGAACAGGAGGCGCGGCAACGCAACCGTCCGCGTGGCCATATCCTGACCGATCAGACCCTCCTCTGGCTGGCCGCAAGACAGATCCAAACCCTTGACGCCATGCAACAATGCGAGATGCTGCCAAAGCATGCCATTGACCAATACGGCCCACAGCTCCTTGCCCTGATTCACAAGGGTCTGTCTTGCCCTGAACAAAGCTGTCCGCCCTCACTCCAGACTGCAAAACTGAATAAAACGGAACAGGAAAAATTAAAAAAACTGCACGAATACATCACCCTGAAAAGCGATGTTCTTGGCCTGGATCCCAGCCTGATAAGTAATAATGCCGAACTGCGGGCCCTGATTCGATCCGAGAAACAACCGGAGCAAATCTACCCAAAAAGACTGGCCGGCGGCTGGCGAAAAGGGTTTCTGGCGGAAATGCTTTGAGCTAGTCGCGATGGGGTGACTGAAGGCTGAAGGTTGAAGACTGAAGGTTTTTAGGGACAGACAATGCGCGACCATACAAAACGCCAGGACTCTTGACATACTGGCCTGCTCTGACCGTTGCGTGCAGGTTGAGATACTTCAGGCTTCAGTCTTCAGACTAAACACCTCTGTTTTTATATTTTCTCTAACTGCCGGCAAATCCCTACACTCTAAAAAAATCCGGGCCTGACAACGGGCGCAGATATCCCTATCCAGCCGCTTAAAGATGGCGGCAACGGCCTCATTCTTCAGCTCAAAGACGTTATCAGCGCTCAGGACATCCCACTCACCACCCTGTTGCAGGGCGTCCAACACCGGCCTTTTGATCTCGCAGAAGTACAGCTTTTCCCCTTTTTCCCGCTCCTTTTTAATCAGATCGACAATAAAATCCGCCCCGGCCATATCAACGAAATTAATGCCGGCAAAGATCAACAGAAAATTCTTCTGCTGGGGAGAGGCACGAAACAACAAGCGCAGTTGCTCCTGCACATGGTTAATCGCCCCAAAGAAAAGAGAGCCGTCAATCCTGACAATCTTCAGTTGCGGACACTCGGGCAAAGACGGGTCGGTGATAAAGGTTCGCAGGGGATGATGGGGGTCCGGGACCCGGCTCAGCACCCGGGGATGGGAGGTCTGGTTCAGATAGAGCATCAGGGAAAGCATAACGCCAAAAAGAATGGCAAACTCAAGTTCCAGAAAGAGCGTGGCCAGGAAGGTGACCACCAGAATGACACTGTCGGCCCTGCTCGCCTTCAGGATCCGCTGGATATGATGAAAATCAATCAACCCCCAGGCCACAAGAAACAAAATACCGGCCATGGCGGCATTGGGAAGATAGCTGGCATAAGGGGCCACAACCAGCACCACCACCATCAGCAAGGCACCCGCAAAGATTGCGGCAAGCGGGGTCTTGGCCCCGGCCTGAAAATTCAGACCACTGCGGTTAAAAGAGCCGGTGGACACATATCCGGAAAAAAAACTGCCGATCATATTCGAAAGCCCCTGACCGATAAACTCCTGATTGCCATCCAGATCCTGTCCGGTCTTTACTGCCAGCGACCGGGCAATGGAAACCGCCTCGGTCAAGGCAAAGAGGGTCATTGCCAGGGCCACAGGGGTCAGATCCCTGATTGTACTCAAGGTAAAATGCGGAGAAGACAACGGCGGCAGGGAAGAAGGCAAGGCGCCGACCATCGGAATATTGGCCACCCCCGTCCCCACATATCGGGAAAGGCCAAAGGAGGTGACACAACCAACCAGCATGGCAACAATCATATAGGGGACTTTCGGCAGAAAACGACGGATAAGAATCCCGGAGATCATGGCCGCCAGTCCAACCCCAACCACATAGGGATTAAACTCGACCCACCTGCTGGCCACCCCGTACACCGTCTGGTGGAAATGGCCGCCTCTGGGAAGCTCTATACCAAAAAAGTGTTTCAACTGGCTGGAGGCAATCAGCAGGGCCGCCCCAGCGGTAAAACCAACGACCACGGAATGGGAAATAAAATTGACAAGGGCGCCTAAACGGGCCAGCCCCATAACCAATTCAATCAGCCCCACCATTATGGTCAAGGTCAGCGCCAACTGGACATATTCAGCGCTGCCGGGCACCGCATATTTACTAAGACTCGAAAACAGAACCAGAGACGCCGCAGTTGTCGGCCCGGACACCAGCTGCCAGGAAGAACCGAACAGGGCTGCGACAATGGCCGGGACCATGCCGGCATAGAGGCCATACTGGGGAGGCATACCGGCAATAGTGGCAAAGGCAACCCCTTGCGGCAGGGCGAGAATCGCCCCGGTCAGACCGGCAAGCAGGTCGGCACGCAAGGTAATGGGCGTTACCCGAGGCCACCATTTTAAAAAGGGCAGGCAGATTGAACACCAGCCACGGCAATCTTTTGAATCCACTGACTCTTCCATCGCCGCACCTCAAAAGAAATGATTGAAGACCGAAAAAACAAAAGGCTGAAAGATCTTTTTAGCCCTGGATGAGCACAACCATCCACTATTATTAAATCATATCATTTCCTCACCAGAATAGAAAGCAAGGGCATGAGAAGACGCAACCGGGATTATGACCAGTTATTTGATCTCGATTATCCGTCCCTCAACCGCTGGCGCCACTGGCGATCCTTTGGCCAGGGCGTCCAGCACCACATCCCGCAGAAACCCACCAGGATCATTGTACACCAGCCTGCTGCTGCGCATGGCCCCGCCAGTTTCGGCATAATCGCCGGCGCTTTTGATCGCCTGAGCAAAGGCGGTATAGCCGTCCCCTCCAGCCGCCATAAAGTCAAGGGTGGCCACGGTATATTCCTGTAACGGATCAATAGGTTGCCCGCCAAGGGTGGCAGAGATAATCCGCTGGCCCACCGGCTTGCGGCGATCAAAGGTGAAGGTCAGCCCCGAGACCTGCGGGAAACGCCCTTCTCCCCGCTCCACCCCGGAGACCCCATGTTCCAACGTCTGCAGCAAAAGCTGCCCGCTCATCCTCACTGCCACCAGATAGGTATTGAACGGAAGCGCGGCATAGATCTGCCGGAAAGTGATCTCACCCTTGGCCAGGCCGGTCCGCAGACTGCCGCCGTTGATCAGGGCCGCCTGGGCGCCAGTCGTGCGGCGGACGATATCGGCAACCAGATTTCCCAGATTGGTCTCCTGCTGACGCGCCCCCTCCTGAATCAAATCAACCTCTGTTGTCCCGGCCTTCTGGTTCAACACGATATCCACCTGGGCGTTATATCGTTCTACCACCGCGGCTGTTGCCGGATCAGCGCCGCCAGGTGTTGGCACAATCTCCTCCAGCCGGCCTGTTGCCGCCAGCAATTTTCCCTGATCAACGGTCATATCCACCACCCCTAGAAACCGGCCATGATCACCGGCCTGCACCACCGCGCAATTGCCGATCCGCACCGGCGTTGGCACCACGGTATGGGAATGGCCGCCGACAATCAGGATGGGGGCATCAAGGGCATCGGGGCCCGTACAGAGATTTCCAGCGAGCGCCAGATCCTGTTCATGACCGATATGAGTCAACAGCACGACCAGTCGGGTGTTCTTTTCTCTGGCCCTGATTTGGTCCCGTGCGGTCGGCAACGGCGGGGCAAAGGTCAAGCCTTTGGTATTGCGAGGATGGGAGGACTGAGGCACGTCATCGGTCACCAGACCAATGACGGCAACCTTTCCCCCGGGGAGATTAAAAGAAGCCTGGGAAGTGACGCCCGGCAAACCCATAACATTAGCGGCCAGAACTGGGAACCTGGCCTCGCGGATCCGCTGTTTCAGCACATCCTGACCAAAATCATACTCATGATTGCCGGTTACCATGGCGTCAACCTGTAACTGATTGAGCAGGGCAATGGTCGAATACCCCTGTGAAAAATTTGTCCAGGTATCCCCCTGGATCATATCTCCTGCGGCCAGAAAAATACCCGGCTGCTCAGCCCTGAGCTCTTTCAACCGCGTAGCCAGCCAGGCCGCACCCCCTTGCCGGTCTTTTGTTCCGGGAGGTTGAGTCGGATTGGCAAAGCCGTGAAAATCATTGATATGGTAAATCCGAAAGGTAACAGGAGCGGCAAAGCTTGTCGAGCTGACACTCAACAACAGAACCAGACCGAGAATAAAGGTCTTCATAATGTCCTCATATCGTTGCGAAAAGGCCATTACCTTTTATGCAGCAACAACATGAGCCAGGGCAGAGTGTTGGAAGCCGCTCCGGTAAACTGGGCAGCCGACACATACTGTTTGATAAAATCCACAAATGCCGAACTGCGGGTATAAACCCCATAATAACCATTCGCTTCCTGGCACCCATAGCCATAGGAAACAAGCCCCACATGCGCCCACTGTCCATCCACCTTCAGCATCATGGGACCGCCGCTATCACCGCTGCAGGCATCCTTGGACACCGCATACCCGGCACAAAGCTGTGAACCTGACAAGGTATGCAAAAAAGCATCACTACAATGCGAATTCGTCACAACCGGCAGATTAACCTGCCGCAATCTCTCAGGATAATACCATGATGTCGGGGTGTCAGCGAGTCCCCAGCCGACAAGGGTAGTCATCTGGCCCAGAAGATTTGCATTGCCCCCCTGCACAGAAACGCCGGAAAATATGGTGACGGGTTGCTGCCCCGAGGCACTACTCAACTCAAGCAGGGCAATATCGTTAGCCAAATAACTTACATAAGCAGGATGCTTGACAATCCTTTTCACCGCAATTCTTTTCCCGCTCCAGTTTCTCAGGTCATAGACACCAACCGCCACCTGCATATCACTGGCCTTCTTTCCCTCAACACAATGACCGGCAGTCAGCACCCAGGTGGGGGCAATCAACACCCCGCCACAATACTGGGCTGCATACAGATCAGATTTACTGGCATCTAAAATTGCCGTCATCGATGGCCAATCGCCACTGGCTGCCTCAGAGCCACCCATTATCTGGGGAACAGCCGGGAGACTGCTCGATGAGGTCAACGGTTGTTCAGCAGCATAAAGCACCTGACTGAAAAGACTAAAAAAAAGCGCATAAAAAATGAATACCGATTTTTTCATTGGTTGCTCCCTCGTTTAAGAAATATTTCAGCTACAACAACAGGGTATGCTCCACCAGAATCTTCACCCCGATTCCACACAGCGTAAGACCACCGAAAACCTCAACCCGCTTTCCCCAGATACCACTGACACGGCGGCCCAGCAACATCCCAACCACGGTCAGCACCCCAGCCGTAAGACCAATCACCAGAGACGGCACCCAGACGCTGACACTGAGCAAGGCCAGGGTCAAACCCACCGCCAGGGCATCGATACTGGTGGCCACCGACAGCAGAATCAGCGACCAGCCGCGGGTCGGATCACGGCCCAGATCGTCTTCATCATGGTCGGCAAAGGCCTCGCGAATCATCTTGCCGCCAACAAAGACCAGGAGGGCAAAGGCGATCCAATGAGCATAGGCGGCAATCCATCCCTGGATGGTCATCCCCGCCAGCCAGCCAACAACCGGCATCAACGCCTGAAAAAGACCAAAATGAAAACCCAGACGAAAGAGGTGCCGCCCGTTCATAAGGGGTAACGCCAAACCGGTGGCCAAGGCAACGGCAAAGGCATCCATGGCCAGGGCCACGGCAATGCCTAATAAGGTGATTGTATCCATGTTTTTCTGCTCTTCCCTTTTACCTGTCAGCCTTCAGCATCATTCAGGATCCACTCCTGAAACACCTGGTCAGCAAGGGGCAGAACCGTTAAAGTCTGTGTTTCTCTTCCCATGGTAACACGTACATTTCCCTCCGGGGAGCCATCTTTTATCTTTTTGCCGAAGCGCACCACCAGTGCTGCCGCCAGTTGCAATGCCTCCCGCAATTGAGTGTCATGCTCATAACAGCTCACCGGTCGCTCCTGCGCCGTCCTTGGCGCCTGCGACACTGGGCCGTCCATGGCCTGCGCCCGTCTAAGAATGGCAGTTGGGCCGGGACGCACCGGCATGGAGAGCACCGCGTCACCATCCTGGACCATGGTCAGCAACCGCGCGTTTTCCTGCTCGTTGCGCCCCAGGATCAACCAGCCGCCGCCGGGCAGCAAAAACTGCCGGCCCGTAAGAAGCAGACGCACATCCGCCACCGTGATATCTTCGACACTAACAATGGAATTTCCTTGATAGATGCGGGCAATCCGGGGGCTGAGATTAGGATCGGTCAGGATACAACCGCCGGCCGGGGTTGGAAAATCAACGATCCCCAGATCTCTGGCGAGAGCAATCTGGCGGGAGCGGCCACGGCCATTCATATCCAGCAGTTTTTCCCGATCAATCCAGCCACGCGCCTCGGCCTCGGTCTCAGGGAGCAGTTTGGCCGACAGAGGGCGCAGCAGGAAACGATCAGCGCCGGAATCACGTTCGATGACCCGCAGGGTATCACGACGCTGCGACATGGGCCGCTGTCCCAGCACCTCACCGGTGACCAGAAAAGAGGCGCCCAAAGCGGCCATCATCTCCTGGGCCCGGACAAGCATGAGAATCTTGCAATCGATACAGGGATTAAAGTTCTTACCAAAACCATGCCGGGGATTATGGAGTAGTTCCAGATAGCCGCTGCTGAGGTCTTCAAGGAGCACCTCAATCCCATACTTTTTGAAGACCTCCTGCCGGTAGGCATCAGGAGCAGCCAGAAGCTCATAATCAAAGAAAGGGGTCACAAACTTGACGGCCACTACCCGGATGCCCTGCGCCGCCACCACCCGACAGGCAAGGATCGAATCCAGACCGCCTGAAAAAAGGGCCAGGGCCGTTATCTGGGGCACACAGCCCCTTTTTCCTTTAGTCCAGCCTGTCCGCTCTTTCCCTTGGCCAGCAGTTCCTGAGCCCAGGCACGGGTCTGGGCTGAAACCGAGTCACCCGCCAGCATCCGCGCCAACTCATCCACCCTTTGTTCAGGGGCAAGCAGTGAAAAAGAAGAGTGGGTGCGGCCTTGCGCCATCTGTTTGGCCACCCGGAAATGGGTGTTTCCCCTGGCGGCAATCTGGGGCAGATGAGTGACACAGAAGACCTGATGATGACCGGCCAACTCCTGGATCTTGCGGGCCACCGCCTCGGCCGCCTCGCCGCCGATACCCGCATCCACCTCATCAAAGATAACGGTCTCGACCATATCTTTTTTTGCCAGCAGACATTTGAACGCCAGCATCAACCGCGAGAGCTCACCGCCGGATGCGACCTTGGCCAGAGGTCTGGCCGCCTCCCCTGGGTTGGCCGAGAAAAAGAACTCCACCCGATCCCAGCCATTGTTTCGGACCATCTCAACACCCTGTTCCTGCCCTTGTTCATACCCCTGAAAACGAATCTCAAACCCTGAATGGCTAAAGGCAAGAGATGCCAGTTCCGCGGCCATGGCCTTTGTCACCTGCTCGGCCGTCTGACGCCGCCTGGCCGAAAGGGCGGCAACCTGGCGCAACAACTCCTGTTCCAGACCGGCTACCACCGCCTCCAGCTCACTCATCTTCTTGTCCATATTGTCAATGAGCTGGAGCTCACTCTCCGCCGCCACCACATAAGCAAGCACCGCCTCCAGGGTCTCACCATATTTACGTTTCAGATGGTGCAGTCCGTTGAGACGCTCATTCACCTGCTCAAGACGGGCGGGATTATGTTCGAGCGAATCCTTGTAACTCCGCAACTGACTGACAAAATCCTCGGCCTGATAACTGTAGGCGGTAATCTCGGCCGCCAGCCCTTCCACCTGGGCGTCCAGCTGCACCACCTGCTCCATATCCCGCCGCACCTCAAACAACCCGTCGACAAGGGTAGTAGAAAAGAAACGATACACCCTCTGACTGAGGGCAATCAGGGCATCCGCACTTTTCAGCCGCTTGCGCTCGGCCGCCAGCTCCTCATCCTCACCCACCATCGGCCCAACCTGCCGGATCTCGGCCAGCTGATACTGGAGGAAATCGCGCCGCTGCTCCTTATCCCGCTCCTGCTGACGGAGCAGAACAAGCTCATTCTTTTTCTGCTGCCATTGTCCAAAAACCGTGGCCACCTGCGCCCGTTCCTCCCAATGTTCACCCAGCGCATCAAGAAAGTCGAGATGCAGCGCCGGCTGCAACAACTGTTGATGATCATGCTGACTGGCGACATTAAGCAAATTATCTGCCAGCAGAGAAACCATCTTTGCCGTTGCCAGGGAGCCATTCACATAGAGCCTGCTCTTGCCGCTACTGGTGAGCACCCGCTTGAGAATAACCGATGTCTCATCGCCAAACCCCGATTCCTGCAAGGCCTGCAACAGATCCTGATGATTGGCATTCACCACAAAAAGCGCCTCCACCACACACTGATCCGCGCCATTCCTGATCCAGTCCGCCTGCGCCCGACCACCCATGAGGAGATGAATGGCCCGCAGCATGATCGATTTCCCGGCGCCGGTCTCACCGGTCATCACCACCAGCCCCCCCCCCTCTTCCTGATCAAAATGGAGGTGCAGGGATTCAATTAAAGCAAGATTTTCAACCTTCAGTTCACACAGCATTTTTTTCTTCCAAGCATATACCCATAATTCTCGTCACGTCTTGACTCACTCCCTAAACAACGCTATTCTAAATAGCGTACAATTTCACCTATGAGAATAAACGACTCTGCGGAAAAAACTTTACAGACATACTTCCTTTTTACTGTCTTTTACCGCCACCAGACCTGCCATGCCCAAAAAAAACACCCTCAGCGCCAGTCTTGAAGATTATCTGGAGGCAATCTACCATATCATTCAAGACAAGCATGTGGCCAGAAGTAAAGAGATCGCCGCCCGCCTGCAAGTCAGCCGCGCATCCGTCACCGAGGCCCTACAGGCCCTAGCCAAGAGAGAGCTCATCAACTACGCCCCCTATGAGGCCATCACCATGACCGCAAAGGGGGAAAAAGCGGCAGAAAGTGTCATCTTTCGCCACGACGCCCTGAAACAATTTTTCATTGAGGTCCTGGCCGTTGACCACAGTGTGGCCGAAGAAGGCGCCTGCCGGGTAGAACATGCCGCCCCGCCGGAGGTCATCGCCCAGATGATCTCCTTTATCGAATTTCTCAAGATCTGCCCGCGCGGCGGCAGCGAACTACTCCAAGGCTTTGCAGACTACTGCAAGCAGGGCAAGACCAGAGACAACTGCGATGCTTGCATGTCAAGTTGTCTTGTTGCTCAAGGGCCCGAAGGACAGGGAACAGGAGACAGGTAACAAAAAAGCCCCCATCCTCTTCCTGCTCCCTCTTCCCCTGCTACCGCAACAAACCGGCAATCTCCCCCTCTTCAGGAAAACGCTTCAGCTCCTTCTTGGAAAACACAATCTTGCCGTCAACGGTGATCTCAAACACCCCACCGGTGGAAGGAAGCAACTCCACCTCCGCGCCAAATGCGTTTTTCAACTCCTCTTCCAACCTGGAAGCACGAGGTAAATAGTTTCACTTTGTACAATATTCAATTGTGATCTTCATGGGTTCTCCTTTAGAAAAAAACAACCTTTTCAACTTTTGAAAATAAATTTACAATTCACATCCGTCATTACCAAGCTGCCATAAACAAAAGATATACTCAAAAGGACGTGCAGTTAATTCACGTTCCTTCAATAGATTAATTGACTATAATTCAAAAAGTATCTTATAGTCATTTAATATATGAGAGCAAGACAGACAATAACCAAACTGGTTATCAAATAATTTACAACGTTTATCAAATAATTTACAGTGTCAATGATACGTTACCATGACCAACAATGCTCATCTCTTAGCCCGTCTTCAGGATTCAAGTAACCTTCCATCCCTGCCGCAGGTACTCCTACAGGTTACTGAAATCAATGAGCAGGAAGATTTCGATATCAAAAAACTTGTCAAGATCATAGCTCAAGATCCAGCCATCAGCGCAAAAGTATTACGACTTGTCAATTCCGCACACTTCAATCTGGAAGGTAAATTCATCAGTCTTGAAAGAGCTGTTCTTTATCTTGGGGTTGATGTCATAAAAAAAATTGCATTAACCGCCTCCATACAACATGTCTTCAATGGAGTGAAACAAAACGAATCATTTCCAATAAACCGTTTCTGGCGGAACTCTTTTTCCTGTGCCGTTTTTTCCAAAAGAATTGCCCAACAGACAAAATATATCAATGTTGAAGAGGCCTATGTGGCCGGCTTGCTCCACAATATAGGGAAATTATTGCTCTGGATAAATTTCCCAAAAGAATACATGTCCATCTTGCCTTTGCTTGAAAGTCAGACAGATGAATGCAATGCGGAAAAACAACAAATTGGTATCACACACTGCGAGGCAGGTTGCTGGCTAATCAAACACTGGAAGCTTAATTCATTCATGGCTGATGCCGTCCTCTATCATCACGAACCTCTTGCCCGAGTCAAAAATGGCTTTCCCCTGGTTAAAATAACCTGGTTAGCCCACAAACTCAGCAAGATGAATAACGATGATCAAACCTCAACATTTGCCATCGGCCAGGAATTACTGGGACTCAACAACCCGCAGATGAATACGATCATCTGCGGCGCTCAAAAAGAAATAGAAGATATTGCCTCGAGCCTGGAACTGACAATTAAAGCGCCGGCACATAGAGAGGAACCAAAGACAGACCCTCTTGACAAACACTCTCCGCATCTCGTCACCAAGATACAAGACAGCTCTCTATTGACCTTTTTCCTGGAAGATCTGATTCAAGCCAACGACAGAGATTCCATTCTGAAGGCCACAGAGCAGGCCCTGAATATACTTTTAGAGATTGACACTGTCCTCTTTTTTCTCCAGGACGTTGACGATAAGACTCTTTTTGGTTGCACATCTCCCCAGAACCGTTTTCAAGAATTAGCCCAGGATCTGGTCCTCCCAAGTGAAGTCACCACCAGCCTCCTCGCCAGGTCAATAAGTGAACAGAGAATCATAAACACCCACGAATTAACACCCACAAACCAACTCAGCCTAGCCGACTCCCAACTTCTTAATTTAATTGGAGAAAGCTGGATGGCCTATGTACCCATGGTAACCAACAATATACCCGTAGGGAGTATTGTCCTTGGCCTAAAGAAATCCGAACTCAAGGGTGACGCCAGACTCTTGCGTCTTGTGGCAAATCAGACGGCACGTTCTCTCCACCTTCATGATATCAGGGAAAAACAGGCAGAAAGAATCCAAGAAGAACGACTAGCCACACTCTCCATGACTGCTGCTAAAATTGCGCACGAAGTCAATAATCCTCTCGCCATTATCAAAAACTATTTCAAAATATTCGAACTAAAATTTACTCACTCATCAACGCTGAAAGAAGATCTGATAAGTCTTAATGACGAAATCAACCATATCTCAAACATTGTTCAGCAATTAAATAACTTTGCTCCTTCTGATAAAAAAGAACGTGAAAAAATTGACCTTAATTCTTTATTGGCTGGTTTGACTAAAATTCTTTCTAAATCCATTTTATATTCTTCTAAAATTCAGATTCACTTTACCCCGGACCCAGACCTTCCTCCCGTTGTGGCATACGCAGACGAGATCAAACAAGTTATAACCAATCTTGTCAAAAATGCCGCAGAAGCAATTCAGGAAGACGGAAACATCTATATAGAGGCCCATCGGAAAGATTCAGTAAACGAAACAACAGCGTCAGACAGAATGCATCTGAGCCGACAAAGTGTTGAAATAACTATCCGTGATGATGGCCCAGGCATAGCTGAGGAAATTGCCTCCAATCTTTTTGATCCTTTTATCAGCACCAAAGGCACAGGAAACTCTGGATTAGGGCTTTCCATTGTTCAGAATATCGTTTCAAAACTCAATGGGACCATCACCTGTAGCAGTAACAAGTTGATCGGCACCTCTTTTACGATTATTCTGCCCATTGATGGTTCTTGAAACAGTAGCGACAAATTCATACAACATCCACGAAAAGAGGTTCCATGACAGGTCACTCTCAACATATTCTTCTTGTAGACGATGAAATACGTTTCGGTGAAACGCTCAAGCAAATTCTCTCCTTCTATGGATATCAAGTTACACTTGCCACCAATGGCCGTGAAGCCATAGACCTGCTGGCTAATCATACCTTTGACCTTGCCCTTCTTGATATTGAGTTACCCGACATGTATGGCTACGATGTCATTGATTCGATAAAAGAGAACAATCGCTTTTTAGGTACGATCATGCTGACCGGCAACGGTTCAATGGAAACGGCAATTCAGTCCTTGAGAAAAGGAGTCTACGATTACCTGAAAAAACCCGTTGATTCTGACCTGCTTCTCAAAACCATAGAAAAGGCGATCGAGCATAAACAGTTGGAAAAGGCCCTCAGAGCCAGTGAAGAACGGTTCAGAATACTGGCAGACGCTTCCTGGGAAGGAATTGCAATCCATGACCAGGGAATTCTTCTTGAGGCAAATCGACAATTTTTTAATATGTTTGGATATCAGGCAAAAGAGGCGATCGGCACCGATATACTTGAAAAGATATTTCTTCCTGAAGAGCTTACTACTGTTAAGGCCAGAATCAAGACGGGTGAAGTGGGTTTTCATGAGGCCACAGGACTCATGAAAGATGGAACAAATTTCCCCATTGAAACCAATAGCAGATACATGGAATACCATGACCGAAACGTCAGGGTCTGTGCCATACAAGACATATCGACACGAATTAAGGCCGAACAGGAAAAACTAAAACTTCTGGAAAAACTGGCACTAGCAAACAAAATTGAGACAATTGGCTTGATGGCCGGCTCTATTGCCCATGATCTCAATAATATCTTATCAGGTATTGTCACTTTTCCAGAAATAATACTCATGAAAATGGATAAATCTGATAAACACAGAGAATCCATTGAGTTTATTCGAGACGCAGGCAAACGGGCCGCCGCAGTCGTCTCTGACTTACTCACCGTGGCCCGTGGCACCACAGCAACCAAAAAAATCTGCAACCTGAACGCTCTCATCAAGAATCATCTGGCTTCGATTGAACAGCAGGCAATCAGTTCACAATTTAAAGAAATGATAATCGAAACGCAACTTGCCGACGATCTGCTCAATTTTAACTGCTCAGAAATCCATATCTGCAAGGCAGTAATGAACCTTGTCAACAATGCCCTGGAAGCCATCGAAAAAAATGGCACTATTGTTATTTCCACCAGTAACAAACTTCTTGATACCCCACTCGAAGCATATGAACATATCAATGCCGGCGAATATGTTGTCCTCACAATCTCTGACAACGGCACTGGTATCCCTGAGCATGCATTAAGTAAAATTTTCGAACCTTTTTATTCAAAAAAAGAAATGGGCAGAAGTGGCACGGGGCTTGGCTTGACCATTGTCTGGAGCACAGTGCATGATCACAACGGTTATGTAAATGTGCAGAGTAATGAAAAAGGAACAACCTTTGAACTCTTTTTCCCTGCCACCAGAAAACAGGTGGATGAAAAACCAGACGGCATTTCCATGAATGCGTACAAAGGACATGGAGAAACCATTTTAATCGTTGATGACCAGGAAAACCAAAGGACGATTGCCTGTAATCTGCTTAACAGGCTTAACTACCAGACTTGCGCAGTCGCCAGTGGTGAAGAGGCCATTGCCTACCTCCAACAGAAAAAAGCGGATCTGGTGCTCCTGGATATGATTATGGAGCCAGGCATGAATGGCCGTGAGACATACGAGCAAATACTCAAAATAAATCCCGCGCAAAAGGCTATTATTGTCAGTGGCTTCTCAGAAGATGAGGAAGTGAAAAAAATTCACGAGCTTGGGGTTATTCAATTTATCAAAAAACCTTATACTGTAGCTCAGATCGGAATAGCAATAAAGCAGGCATTGCATAATGGGCAGTTTAGCCACTGAACAATTACCCATTATTCTAAAGTCCCATGTCAGACTCAGACCCACACACGCTCCTTTTTGCCATCCTGGACGACCTCAATCAGGATGAGCAACGGCGCCTTTCTCCTGCCGCTACTCTGAGTATTCATGCCAAAAGAAGAAAGGATGAAGCAAGAAAAGGTTACAGACAGGCCTATGCCCTGGATGCTGACCGCATCCTCCACTCCCGGGCCTACACCCGCTACATCGACAAGACCCAGGTCTTCTGCCTGATCGCCAACGACCACATCACCCACCGGGTCCTGCACGTGCAGCTGGTCTCCCGCATTGCCCGAACCATCGGCCGCTTTCTCCATCTCAACGAGGACCTCATTGAGGCCATCGCCCTTGGCCATGACATCGGCCACCCCCCTTTCGGTCACGATGGCGAACATTTCCTGGCCGCACTCTGCACCAAACACGGCCTGCCACCCTTTCAGCACAATATCCAGTCAATCCGCTTTCTTGATCAACTGGAACGCCAAGGCCAAGGCTGGAATCTCAGCCTACAGACCCTGGATGGTATTCTCTGCCACGATGGCGAACTGCACGCGCGCCACCTGAGCCCCATGCCCATAGGCGATTTCATCGATTTCGACCAGAAGCTGGCCGCCAAGCAGGCAGACCCCGCGATCAATCTGGCCCCGGCCACCCTGGAAGGATGCGTGGTTCGCATGGCCGATACGATCGCCTATATCGGCCGCGATATCGAGGATGCCATCACCCTGAAGCTGATCAAACGGGCAGATATCCCCGGGCCTTGCCGGCAGATTTTAGGTGAGAGCAACGGCTCGATTGTCTATACCCTGGTCACGGATCTGATCGCCAACAGTCAGGTAGCAGAGCCGGGCGTACCGCCTAACCCTGCAACCGACCACATCGGATTCAGCGATGAAATTGCGGGCGCCTTAAAAGAGCTCAAGCAGTTCAATTACGCCAGTATCTACCTGCATCCCCAGACAAAAACCAGCATGCCACTCATAAAAAACTGCTACGAAACGCTCTTTGAGTCCTACCTTGATTGCCTGGAAAACAACGGCGCGACCATGGCGGCACCGAGTGATCTGATAAGCAACGTGGCAAACTCGCACCTGAACAATCAGACACCAGCAACCATGGCCCGTGACTATATTGCCGGCATGACCGATGACTTTTTCCTGAAACAGGCCAAAGCGGCTGGCTGCACCGTGCCACAAAAACAATGAAAATCACCCTGCAAAAATTTATCCCCGGCGAAAATGTGCGGATGATGATCATTGCCACCTGCATCGGGTTGATGACCGGAATCAGCATTATTCTCTTTCGAAGCGTAGTCGAAGGGGTAGAGACGATTATTTGGGCAGGCGGCAAAAAAATGCTGGGCATCCACCTGGGGGGGTGGCACCTGCTGCTCCTGCCCCTGATTCCCATGACCGGCATGGTCCTGCTGATCCCACTGTCCCTGCTCTTTCCCGGAGAGGTGAACGGCTACGGCTTCACCAAATTCCTGCGCAAGGTGAACCTGGAAGGGGGGTACATCAAAACCAGGACCATCTTTCTCAAGCTCATCTCTACCGCCCTGACCATCGGCACCGGTAACTCCGCCGGTGTCGAAGGACCGATTGCCGCCATCGGCGGGGCCATTGGTTCACAGGTTGGCCAGATTTCAAGGGTGTCAGGTGCCCGAATGAAGATCTATATTGCCGCCGGATGCGCCGGAGCTATTGCCGGCATCTTCAATGCCCCCCTGGCCGGCATCTTTTTTGCCTCGGAAATTGTCCTGCTCGGCACCTTTGAGATCTCATCTTTTTCCGCCCTGGTCATTGCCTCAGCCATATCCACGGTGGTCACCAGGGCCTGGTATGGTGAAAACCCGGCCTTTTCCATCCCAGCATATCACCTGGTCAACCCCTTTATCGAGCTGCCGATCTACACCGTCATGGCCATCATCACCGGCCTGATCGCCGTCTTTCATATCCGTATTTTTTACTTTATCCGCGACCAATATCAGGCCCTGCCCATCCATCCCCAACTCAAACCACTGACCGGAGCCTTTATTATCGGCTGCATCGGCATGGCCTTTCCCCAGATCATGGGCAACGGATATCAGTTTATCGAGTCAGTTCTCAATGGCGATGGAACTCTCCTAATCCTAATTGCCCTGATCTTTCTCAAGATCATCGGCACCGCCATAACCCTGGGCTCCGGCGGCGCCGGCGGGGTCTTTGCCCCTGCCCTTTTTATCGGGGCGATGATCGGCGGCGCCTTCGGCTACCTGGCCAATATGCTCTCGCCCACCATGACTGCTGACCCAGGCGCCTACGCCACAGTGGGCATCGGCACCTTTCTGGCCGCATCCACCCACGCGCCCATGACCGCCACCTTTCTGCTCTTTGAAATGACCGGCAACTACACGATCATTGTCCCCATCATGCTCACCTCCATTATCAGCACCATGGTTGCCAAGAAATTCAATAAAGATTCCATCGACACGGTTGATTTCACCCGTGAAGGTATCGACATCCATGAAGGCCGCGAAACGGCGATCATGAAATCCATCCGCGTCGGCAAGGCCATCACCGAAGATGTCGATTTCATCAGTGAAAAAGCCAACATCAACCAACTGCTGGAGATATTTCGCTTCGCCAAGGGAGGCTTATACTTTCCCGTTATCGATGACTCAGGAAAAATGACCGGCATCATCTCCATGCAGGACGTAAAAAATATCCTGCACAAGGCCGAGGAAGAACGGGTCTGTTATCTGGTCGGGGGAATATGCAGTCGAGACGTGATCATGCTCACCCCCGACGACTCCCTCTATACGGCCATGCAGCTCTTTGACATCAAAGGCCTGGAAGAGATCCCGGTGGTGGAAGATCTGGAGAACAAATGGGTGGTGGGCATGCTCAAGCGTCGCGACGTGATTGCGGCTTACAATCACGAAGTGCTGAAAAAAGGGATCAGTGAAAAGGCAGAAACAATCAGGATAACCTGTGGCAGTTGAACCCGGATTCTTCTCGTACTCTCCATCATTTATTTATACAAACAATAACAAAATGATGGTAAGATATTGAACTGCTTTATTGATTTAGTTTTTAGTCTGCTTTACTACAAGCGCTCGTAGCTCAGCTGGATAGAGCACCGGACTTCGAATCCGGGTGTCGGGGGTCCGAATCCCTCCGGGCGCACCAGTTTTCAACACTTCCAGAAGGCATCAAAATCCTGCTTTCTTTATCCCCCCACCCTTGAACGATTTCCTCCTTCATCACAGCCTGACAGCGCTCTTTGTGATCAGTTTTCTGGCAGCCACCATCCTTCCACTCGGCTCCGAATGGTTATTGGTCACCCTGATCCTGCAGGCACACCCGATAAAAGATGTGGTTCTGGTGGCAACCCTGGGCAACTTCCTAGGGGCCTGCACCACTTACGGCATTGGACTGTGGGGTTCTTCTTTTCTGGTAACAAAGATCCTGCGCATTGATGAGGCCCGGTTTAACAAGACGGTTCTTCTGTACCGGAAATACGGTTCCTGGTCTCTCCTGCTCTCCTGGGTACCCATCATCGGCGACCCACTTTGCCTGGTCAGCGGGTCATTCCGTCTGAACTTCCTGTTGTTTTCTCTTCTTACATTCAGCGGCAAATTAACCAGATATATTGTTGTTGCCACCGTCACTGTCAGCACTTTGGGATAATCACAGCCACCCATCTTTAAGGTGATAAATTGCAATGACAAGTGTCGCCGATACTCAGATGACCTGGCGCGTTTTAAGGAGGGATAACACCTTCGCTATGCAGGTCTCAAGCGGTGAGGTACCGGTATCAAGTACCAGATCGGGATGCACCGGTTCTTCATATGGCGAAGATATCCCCGTATAATTTTGGATCTTTCCTTCTCGGGCCTTTCGGTATAACCCTTTTACATCACGCCCCTCACAGACATCCAGAGAACATTGGCAGTAAATCTCAATAAAATCCTCACCGAGCAACTCCCGAACCCGTTGTCGATCTTCCCGTAATGGCGAGATAAACGCGGTAAGGGCAATCACGCCCACCTCCAGAAAAAGTTTCACCATCTCGGCGATGCGACGGATATTCTCGCTTCTTCCTGATTCGCTGAAATCCAGGTCGCTACACAGGCCGTGGCGTACATTGTCGCCATCAAAAACAAAGGTTCTGCAACCGGCACGAAAAAGGTGCTCCTCAACCGCATGGGCAATAGTCGACTTCCCGGACCCTGAAAGGCCGGTGAACCACAAATTAACTGCCCTGTGTCCGTTAAGTTCCTGCCGCAATTCCCTTGTCACTGCGGCTTGGTGCCAGACCACGTTCTTAGCTAAAGATTCCACTTTTCCTTTTTCCTTTCTCATCTCTTTTCTTCATTACATCGGGAGCGTGACGGTCAGCCAGCCCAGACATTCCTCCATAAAACGCTTGGCGGCATCTCACTGCCCCTTGCCAAGCCGATCCCCCGACATCGGCAAGGCCTCGTTGTTTGGCAACAACCGAGTGATCACCACGACAATGCATTCTTCCTTGTTGGCCTCTTCTTCAGTAGACTGTGAGGTGTTCGACATCATTCTGAGCTCGAACTGTACACGATTTCTCTCTCTCGCGCCCTTACCCGTAAGAACGACCCGGATCGTCCGAAGAAATATCATGAGATCAAGAACAACACTCCGGTTCTTGATAGAGTAAAAATCGCACATCAGCTTCTGGCGCCTATCTTCGATTGAATTGCCGTAGGGGTAATTAATCTGCGCCCATCCCGTGATCCCGAGCGTTGTCAGGTACTATAATGCCGTCCGGCGAAATCCTTCATCCCTACTGATGGGTGGATCCACCTGCAAAGCCCCACACAGCCGCATTGCTAATGCCCGTCTCCTCGCCATGAGGCTCATACCCCTCGGGATTTTTCTTCTGCCAGCTCCAAGGATCCCGGCACATCTCCTCAAGCCCTAATTCTGCCGCCAACCCAACACTTCGCAGACCAAGACCAGGATCAGTATAGCAGGCCGCGATGCAACCGGCGCTTCCCGGGGGTGACGCCTATGTGCCATTGTCTACCTTGCCTCTCTCTTTCAATTATACATCAAATATCGACCTCGGTCGGCTCCGCCGTGAACGTCCCGTCATTCCGACGAAGGCCGGAATGACGGATTTTGTGAAAGAGGCAATCGTTACAAGGTACTTTTGATTTAGAAATGGAATTACCTCAATCAGTGGGTCACCCCTTCGCGCCGAATTACCCTCAAGACAGTCTGAACGATAATTCTGATATCCAGGAGAAATGACTGATTCAAAAGATAGTAATTATCAAACTCTACCTTAACTGGAATAGGCAATTCATCCCGGCCATTTATCTGCGCCCATCCCGTCAGGCCCGGCGTCAGTTCATGTACACCATACTGGGTGCGCAGTGCGATCAGATCACCCTGGTTGAAAAGTGCAGGTCGGGGGCCGACGATGCTCATATCTCCAGTGAGGATACTCCAGAGTTGGGGCAGTTCATCAAGGCTGGATTTGCGGAGGAAACCACCTACCGGAGTAAGCCATTGATCAGGATTGTCAAGCAGGTGAGTAGCAACGGCTGGGGTGTCAATACGCATTGTGCGGAACTTCGGCATCTTGAATATGATGTTGTCGCGGCCTACCCGGTTGGACCAGTACAAAACCGGTCCGGCCGAAGTCATTTTCACCAAGGCGGCAACGAGCAGCATCGGCAAGGAAAATACAATGAGAGTAAGCAATGAAAAGGTAGTATCGAAAAGTCGTTTCATGTCAGTTCCCGCATCCATCCTTCCAGCCGGTCCATGAGTTTCTCACGTCCAAAGTTAGCTTCACAAAATCTTTTCCCTCGTTTTCCCATCTCTTCCCGTTGCTCCTTGGGCATTCGGTACATGGTCAAGACGGCATCGGCCAGTGCATCCACATCCTCTGCCGGCACCGATAATCCGGATCCAGATTCGACAATCAACCGTCCACCTTCTCCATCAAGGGCAGCAACAATCGGTCTGCCGCAGGCCATGTAGGATTGGATTTTTCCCGGTACAGTCAAAGCGAAAACCGGATCACGTTTCAAAGTAACAAGCGTCACGTCTGCCTGCGCAAAAACAACAGGCATTGCTTCAGGAGGATAGCGCCCTTTCAAATGGAATGATGCGGAAAGTTTTCGTCGTTCGACTTGACCTGTCACCCAATCCAGTCGACGTCCATCTCCAAAAATAATCCACTGTATGTCACAGTACTCTTTCAATTTTTCGGCAGCGCTCAAAATAGTTTCAAAGTCCTGTGCAGCCCCCACATTACCAGCAAAAACAATACGGAACCCGTCAGGAATATCTGAAGTGCCTGTTGACGTTTCTATATATTCCGGTTCTTGCCAGTTTGGAAAATAATCAAGTCGTGTTGGATTGTCCAATTTCCTTGCGACACTAGGTATAAACCCTCGCGACGAAACAACAATTTTATCACATCCTCGATAAATGAAACGAACCAGTACATCTACCATTTTCAAAATACCCGGTGAACGTATGGCAGCGGTTGCCGACAAGCTCTCTGGCCACACGTCGAGTATCCAAAAAATGATCGGTATACGTTTGATTTTTTTCAAGAGCAGAGCTGGCAATCCAACAGTCACCGGTGAAAGTTGACAGACAAATATCAGATTGAATTTACCACGACACAAAAAAGGGCCAAACAAACAGGACGTTAGAGCAAATGAGAGATAATTGGCAAACAACCGCAGGCTTCTGCCATTGCCACGCGCTATCAAAGGAACCCGGATTACTCTAACCCCGTTATACTCCTCTTGTTGGTTAATAATACCATAGCCGGGATAAAACTTACCCTCAGGATAGTTGGGAGTTCCTGTCAAGACTGTCACGTCATGCCCCCGCTTAACAAGTTCCTTGGCAAGATCGTTGATCCGGAAATTCTCCGGCCAGAAGTATTGGGAGACAATCAGAACTTTCATTTAAAGATTTTTCTTCCAGACGTTCCTGTTTACATAATCCGTGTAGCTGTGAATAATCTACACTACTTTGTCTGACACATTGGGCATGCTGGAATCACACACGTGGCGAAGTAGCGATTGCCATCCCCCATGTAACATATGGGAATTTTACGATGTTTTACCGGGATCGCCGCCAAACAACTATTGGTGTCGCCCAGGATCAGAGCATCGTTTCTGGTTGCTCCGAAGCAAGCACAGCGTCCACCGCAATGATGACCTTACTGATCGTTTCGGCGGCGTTTTATACAGTTTCCCCCCATGCCTGGTTCCGACAAGCAAGGTTTTCCGGTTAACTTTTTCTTTCTTCTTGATCTGGATTGACTAATCCGCTACTTGACGGCTTCGCCCAATGTAATGGTCGTCAGTTTCGCCGCCCCCCCGCCACCGCTTAAGCGAATCATGCTTTCACCCGATGGCAGCTTTGGTATTGTAGTTAACGACTTGACGGTCGAAAGAAGGACTCCGTTCTGGTCAAAAACCCGCACCGGTCCCTCGCCCCAATACTCAGCATAATCTCCGTTCTTCAGTGACACTGGAAGCGTGAACTTTGCGGCCCCTACGGAAATCTCCGGATTCTTCAGCACTGAATCTTCTTCCATGAGCGCTTCAACGAGGCTAATACTGCACTCTGACGGTTTCGCAGGAGATTGACGCATCCAGCGGAAATTGAGCGCCACGATGTTTTTGTAGTTGAATGTGTACATTGCCGCCTTGAAGTCATAATTTCCTGATGCGGGCCGAAATTCGGGGAGCATCCGTTCAGTGTTCGGTTCCGCAATGATAATCGTCCTTTCGCCGGTAAAATCGAGGTCGATGTAATGATCGCGATAGATTTTGCCGCCAGCCTCCAACTGGATGTTAAGGACAGCACACGGCTCCCCAGGTTTCTGAGAGGGGTGGTCTACTTTCACATGCACAGCCAGGGCACGGTGGGTAGTCAGATCGAGAGCTTTTCCTCTCTGGCCGGGGCCGGATTCAAAACCCGGACCCACCATGAACACGCTTTTCTGCTCCCCCGTTGGTTTTGTAAATTCGACACGTTCGGCCAGCGCACCTGGCGCCGCCGCTTTGGAGACATCCTGTTGCAGTAGCAGCGGTGTAGCAGGACGCATGAGGACGATGTTTGCCCGATCACCCACGTTTGCCAGATGCGGTACGGCCTGCAATCGAAACTTGAATTTCTGGGAACCGTACCCGTTTTGAACTTTGACCTCTCCAGGTGCATCCAGCCGCTTCACGTAATACCTGACAGGTTGAAATTCAGGCTTTCCCCCCTTCAGGACCAGGTGCCATTCGCCCGTGCGGAGTCTTTCCTTCACCGCAACAGGCACGGTCCTCTGAAGCCGCAACTGTTCATAACCTCCCAACAGTTTGAGCATCTCGTCAGTCCGGCCATTTGCCTCCAACTCCTTCAGACTTGTTTGCAAAGATATCGGCGCGTCAAGCGCCAGCATACGGACGGTATAATATTCCACTTCATCGGGCGTCGTGGCGGGGTGATCCGGCGCATAATCCAGGAATCCCCACCAACCCAACTCCGCCGGTAAGAAATTATTGGCATAGTATTGCAAGGAATCGGTGATCTTATGATAATCCAGGTATTCCTTTGGGGCCACCGAGGCAAAATCATCGCAAGTGCCCCGTGAAAAGATATGCCACAACCAGGAGGGCATGCCGGCGCCTTGTACCAGCAAGTCACGGTTCACTCTTTTCCAGATATCCATCTGCTGCTGACTTACCCAGTACCAGGATGGGCCATTTGCGCTGTTCACTTCACCACCGTCAAAATAAATCATGTCAAATCCGCAACGATTTATCAGGCCCGCAATGCGGTCCGAGATTTTGTCCTTGAGCGGAGTTCGCAGGTCCGCAAGATAGCAACCGTAACGCTCGGCAAGATGGTATATCTTGGCACCTGATTTGTGGGGCATTGCCTTGGTCCCGCTGTAGCTGCGAGTGCATTTTAAGAAACGTTCGGACGCGGGCCCGCCGATTGACTGATAATGAATAATCTCATCGTCAATCACCAGATCAAGCCCGGCCTTTGCGGTCCCGTAGTAGGCCGGCTCCGACGGGAATCCCGCCAGTCCGGTCGTTGCGATTATCTCCTGAGCCTTCTCGTCCAGGTCAACCGCAAGGATTGCCTCGGCATCCTTCAGAAGTCCCAGGTCAGGTACAGGGTGCACCAAGGAATCGTTCTTCCCCACAAAGCTGGTCAGCATATCCATTCCCACCTTGAGCCCTGCAGCATGGCACTTGTCGATTACCGCTTTCAGCCCCTTTTCGCCGTCATGGAAACTACGAGTGTTGATCGGGTAGGAGCCGAGCGAAGAAGACCATGCCCCGTTGTAGATCATGATATACTTGATTCCAGCCAGCTTGGCATACCGTATCGTCGCATCTGCATTTTCTTCGGTAAGGTCTGTGAACAGATAGCTTTCGCGGACGTCGAGCGACATTTTCGCCCATTGACCTTCCAGTGTGGGCGCAGGAAGATGGAAGTCTCGCTCAAACTTCTGGACAGCATTCAGAAAGTCTGGCGTCAGAACGGCCATAATCGCCACCTTTTCACCTTCCATACCAAATTCGGGGTAGACTGAAGCAACGATCATGTTGTCTTCAAGCCGGGTATCGACCCGATCACTCAACCCCATCAAACAAACTGCAAACTTGTCATTCCACCGGGAGACAAGTAACGAGCCAGAATTTTTCAATGGAGCGACGCGAAGCTGAGCAAGCCGCAGTTCCTCCACGCTTTCACCATAGAAACGCACAAGCTCCACGACAATACACTCATCCCTGCCAACGATTCTGAAGTCCGCCTTAATCCCTGATTTACCGAAAACCGCACGGTAAATATCACCTTCCCGTATGAGTGTTGAAATCTGGAAAAACTTCCCGCCTTTTTTTATAGAAGCAAACGAATATTGGTTTTGCTCAAGATATTCATGTCCCGTTTTCTTCTCGACCAAACTCTTGCTGACCCCGTCTTGTCCTATGACATACCGAACAGCACTGGTCTCGAAAACGAAATCACCGGAGCCAGCAAACGCAGCCATGGAGGAGAAAGAAAATACCGTCACAACAATTGCACAGATCATACTCCAGTTTTTCAGAAGCATCATCGATATACCTTTACACGCACTTTCGCAACTGTCTTGCATCAACAACCTCTTCAAAATATGAGCGTATCTTACCGGCAGCATCGGCCCATGCCCGGTGTCGATTAATTTCTTCTTGAGCGCAGTGTCTGTCATAAAGAGTCGTCCGCTCGCGTGCCTTTAAGGCTAAAGTATCCAGTACTGCTTGGTCGTCGATGACGGAGGCAATTTTGTCAGCAAAGTTCTGAAGAGAAGAAGGATCAAAGTATACAGCTGCATCGCCGGATGAACGCAAGGGTGGAAAAACGTCAGCAATCAGCGCAATGCACATCGAGTTGCCCGTTGCTTAATACTTCTTCCAAACTACACGATTCACATAGTCAGTATAGCTATGAAGTATCCGCACCACTTTATCCGACACATTCGGCATGCTGTAATCGCCCACTTGGCGAAGGAGGCGTATGTCGCCACGAGGCTGGCTTTCCAGAATGGCCAAGGCTTGCATGACGCGATCGACCTCAAGCCCAACCATCATCACGGCAGCTTCTTCCATGCCCTCTGGGCGCTCGTGAGCTTCACGAAGATTGAGAGCTGGAAAGTTGAGGATGGAAGATTCTTCGTTGATGGTACCGCTGTCTGATAACACCGCTTTGGCGGAAAGTTGCAGCTTATTGTAATCCTTAAAGCCCAACGGCTTGAGTAATTGCACATTGGCATGAAACTTGGCACCCATCGCATCGATCCGTTTCTGCGTCCGCGGGTGGGTGGAGACAATAACTGGGAATCCGTAGTGCTCAGCTATCGTGTTGAGCACTGTAACCAGCTTGCCGAAATTCTGGTCCGAATCAACATTTTCTTCCCGGTGAGCGCTGACCACAAAGAAGTCACCCTCTACCAAGCCCAACCGATGCAGCACGTCGGAGCCCTCGATGCCATCACGGTAATAGGTGAGCACCTCATCCATCGGGCTTCCGGTCTTAATGACGAGATCCGAAGGCAACCCTTCCCGCAAGAGATATTCCCGCGCGATCGAGCTGTAAACCAAGTTAACGTCCGCAGTGTGATCGACGATCTTCCGATTCGTTTCTTCCGGCACCCGCTGATCGAAGCAGCGATTGCCAGCTTCCATGTGAAATATGGGAATCTTTCGACGTTTCGCCGGAATCGCCGCCAGACAACTGTTGGTGTCGCCCAGAATCAGCATCGCCTCCGGTTGCTCCGAGGCCAGCACAGCGTCCACTGCAATGATGACCTTACCAATGGTCTCGGCAGCGTTGGCACCGGCAGCATTGAGAAAATGGTCGGGCTTGCGTATTTCCAGATCCTTGAAAAAGACCTCGTTGAGTTCATAGTCATAATTCTGCCCGGTATGCACCAAGATATGATCAATGTGTTTATCAAGGGCAGCAATCACTCGAGACAAACGGATAATCTCAGGACGGGTACCGACTACAGTCATCACTTTTAGTTTTTTCACTCTTTCACCTTCAGGAAATATGTGTCCGGCTCTTCGGGGTTAAATATTTGGTTGGCCCAAAACAGACAAATCATCTCTTCTGTTCCCATATTTTCAATCGAATGAGTATAGCCGGGCGGGATATCCACTACTTTGACCATATCGCCATCAACCGGATATTCCAAAATTACACGAGAACCAATCTTCCTGAACCGGATCATCCCCTTCCCCTGGATAACACAAAACTTTTCTAATTTGGTATCATGGTAATGGTTGCCCCGGGTAATCCCAGGCCGGGTCTTAGACACGAAAATCTGGCCAAACTGTTCTGATTTTATCAACTCAAAGAGCCAACCACGCTCATCTGTGAACATTTTGACCGGGTAAGCGAAATCATCTTCCGGCAGAAAAGAGAGATAGGTGGCATGAAGGCATTTCATCAAATCATCTGACAAGTCCGGTATCACCAGAGTTTCCCGGATGGCATAAAGTGCCCTGATCCGCTCGGCCAACTCACCCAAAGTAATCCTGAAGGTCCGAGTCACAGTGCAGCGTTGCCGATCTTTTGCAAATCCTTCATCCAGATGGCGCAGAAATTCAGCCACCACATCATCAACATAAACCAGTTCCAATTCATGATCCGGGGCTGAGATACGAATCTCGAGTCCTCTGGAAATATTATGGCAAAAAGTAGCCACAACGGTATTGTAATTAGGTCGGGACCATTTGCCAAACACACCAGGCAACCGGTATACCGCCACAGCAGCGCCAGTCTTACGGTGATATTCAAGCACCGAATCTTCAGCCGCTTTTTTACTCCGGCCATAAGGATTATCCAGCGCAGCCTGACTGGAAGAGGGAAGTACGATCTTGGGCGTCTTACTGTTCCGCTCCAGAAACCTCACTATATAGTTAGTAAGCTCTGCATTGCCGCTTACAAATTCATCTTCATCCTTGGGGCGATTCACTCCAGCCAGATGGAAGATGATATCAGCCTCGAGCAACGCATTATCCAGAGCAGCCCGATCATCATCACTGGTAATCGTGCTCAAGATGATATCTTCACACCTCTGCAAGGCAGTGACAAGGTTTATTCCTACAAAACCAGCCGCGCCGGTCACGAGCACATTTTTCATACCTTTTCCTGTCCCTTAATTGCTATGGCTCTCATTCCATTCTGCCAGTTCGTTACGAACAAGCTCAAGAGATAATAATTTTTCTTTTATCTGCGCGATATTGAGACGTTCAGTATTATGCGAATGATAATCTTCTGCCTCTGATACGTCACTTTGTCCCTCTATAAAATACTTATTATAATTCAGATTGCGGTTGTCGGCAGGAATGCGGTAGTAGCCACCAAGATCTTCGGCATGGGCCATTTCCTCACGGGTTAGCAAGGCTTCATAGAGCTTCTCACCATGCCTGGTGCCAATGATTTTCATCTCATTGTCAGCATGAAACAGCTCCTTCAGCGCCTGGGCCAAGTCACCAACAGTAGAGGCCGGGGATTTCTGGACGAAGACATCACCTTGCTGGGCATGGGTATACGCATACAACACCAGGTCAACCGCATCATCAATAGACATGAGAAAACGGGTCATATTAGGGTCGGTAACTGTCAGCGGCTTTCCTTCTTTTATCAGCTTGATAAAAAGAGGGATAACCGATCCACGTGAAGCCATGACATTGCCGTAACGTGTGCAGCACATGGTGGTCTTGGTCGGATCGGTGAACCGGGATTTGGCTACCATCAACTTTTCCATCAGTGCCTTAGAAATCCCCATGGCATTGATTGGATAGACAGCCTTATCTGTGCTCAGACAGATAACCTTTTCCACCCCTTTTTCCACCGCAGCATTGAGCACATTTTCAGTTCCAAGAACATTTGTTTTCACGGCCTCTAAAGGATAGAATTCACAGGAAGGAACCTGTTTCAGGGCGGCGGCCTGAAAAACATAATCCACACCATGCATGGCTGAATTGATACTGGCCGGATCACGCACATCACCGATATAGAATTTCAGTTTAGCGTTAGCCAAACTGATACGCATGTCTTCCTGTTTTTTTTCATCCCGGCTGAAAACTCGAATTTCCTTGATATCAGTATTGAGGAATCGTTGAAGAACGGCATTGCCAAAGGTACCGGTACCGCCGGTAATGAGAATGACCTTGTCTTTGAACATTGAATAGACTCCAGTAAAATTTAATAAAAATATTCGTGTTAATTCGTGAAATTCGTGTCTAACTGATTATCTGCCAATAAGATGGTCTTTTTCAGCTCTAGTTGGATAATTGATAAGTACTGCTTTGTATTTGCCCTTAAACACAAACAGGCTTCCAGCAGAGGCCCCAGACACCCCACACTTACTGATGACCTCATCAATATCATGAAGTGACCCTGCACCACCCAAGGCCGTGACCGGGACATTGACCGCGTCCCTGATTTGTTGCACTAAGGTAAGATCATAACCCTTCATAAGGCCGTCATTGTCAATTGAGTTAATGACAATCTCACCTACACCAAACTTTTCCATTTGCCGGGCAAATTCCACCGGATCTTTTCCGGTCTTCTTTTGTCCATTGTGGGTACGCACCTCATATTTACCGCCTAATAAACTTTTTTTTACATCAATCACCACAATTACACTTTGGTTGCCAACATATTCAGCAGCTTCAGTAACAATCTGGGGATGATTAAACGCGGTAGCACTGATAGCCACCTTTTCCACACCCAGACTGATGATTTTTATTATCTGTTCAGATGTTCGCACACCACCACCATAGCAAAGCGGCATCCGGCACTCAGCGGCAAGATAAGCAATCAACTTGTAGTCCGGCTCGGAGTTGTTAACCGTGGCATCAATATCCAGCACAATAAGTTCGTCAGTCTCCTTCTCGTTAAATATCTTGACAGCATTGATTGGGTCACCAACGTACTTTGGATTCTTGAAGCCGACGGTCTTAACAAGGCCGCCTTTATGGACAAGCAGGCAAGGAATAATTCTGGGACGTAGCATGTTAAAAAGTACCGAGTTAGGTGTGAGGTATGAGCAGAGAAGAGTAATTGGACAGAATATATGAAAAAGAAGATAACATAATTATTTTCCTCTTTCACATTTCGGCGAAATTTTTCAACAGGTTAGCGCCATAGTGGTGGCTTTTTTCCGGATGGAACTGCACACCATAGACGTTTGCCGAATGAACAGCACAGGTAAAATCCATACCGTAATCTGCAACAGCGTCGACATTTTCTTGTAGATCGCAGTCAAAGAAATATGAATGTAAAAAATAAAAACGTGCATCTGTTTCCAGCCCTTTGAATAATCCGCAGTTACCAACCATCTGCACATCATTCCAGCCCATATGCGGCAGGGGCAAACCGGCTGCCCGAGGTTCAGACTTGAAGGCACGAACACGGCCAGGAATCCACCCCAAGCCCGGCAAGCAGCCTTCTTCACTGGAATCGGCCAGAATCTGCATCCCAACGCATATCCCGAGTACCGGCACCTTACATTCAAGTACCATCTCGTCCAAAGTCTGCCGCATTCCTGAGGACTGCAACAGCGTCATGGCGTGATCAAATGCCCCTACCCCCGGCAATATCAACTTACTTGCTTTACCCAAGTCGGCACTATTGCCTGCAACCGTCACGGGAATATTCATTCTCTTAAACGTATTAACAAAAGCCAGGATGTTACCCAAGCCATAATCGATAATTGCAATCATCTAAATAACCTTCTCTCTAAACCTAATCGCTGCATAACATTAGCACCAATACCAATGAGGAATCGCTTATTTTTATAGTCCTTATATGTTTTATTCTCTCCTTCAAATATTTTTTGAAGTTCTTCAACAGTCAAATCCAATTTATTGGCCACATATTCGAACTCACGCTCAAGAAAATGACTATCCATTTCCGGTTCCGAGATTCTTTGCAAAGCTTCATCTCTAGTCATTTGTCCTGTCATGATCAAACTGGAAAAATGCGCTCTCCGTTTTTCATAACCAAATTTACGGGGCATCCAGTAATCTTCATAAAAGCGGGTAAAACGGGATTCATGATGTTTATGCTGGAATTTTTCCCAGCCAAATAACTCCTCCAGTTTTGCCTCGGCATCCTTTTTGATATAAGGAACAAAGTTCAAAGGTTTGATAACTTCCATGCCCAAAACGTACTTGTAGTAAAGTTTGTAGACCATGATATCGACAATGGGAAATGTCTCAAGCGGAATACGGCCAAATTTTGAATGGATATCATTAATCAGGGTCTTGTCAATTCCGGGATACGCTCCCCATTCATCCGGCTCACGGCAGCATTCAGTGGAAAAATTCCCTCCGGTAAGTACATATTTAATTTTGTATTTCCGGGAAAATTTGTATAGGGCAGAGAAAAAGGCGGTGTCCTGGGGGATATCCTGGTCGGCAATCTGCGCGCGCAGCATAGCCACCTGAAGGTCTTTCATTTCCTCCCAGTTAATCACTTCAGTATACAGTTCCAGCCCTAATTCATTAACCAACTTCTCGATATTGCCGACAGCCTTATCCGTGTTCCAGCCTGCATCAACATGGAGGAGTAAAGGGCGCAGGCCCATTATTTCTTTAACAATATATGCTGTATACGAACTATCAAGACCACCACTCAGGCCAATGATGCAGTCAAAGTCCTTACCTTTACCTTCTTTTTTTATCTTTTCTGCAATTTTAATTAATTCATTTTCACCGTTCTCATCTGGATGCCAATTCGGCTTGATGTTCGAGTGAAAGTTTTGACAATAGTCACACCAACCGCGTTCATCGAAGTGAATATTCGGATCCGTGGTATCCATTATGCAGTTTGCGCATATTCGATACGTCTTTTTACTCATATTGATTACTCCTGAATATTATTCCCTTGCAATTCTAACTTGGACTTCCATGTAGATTTCACAAAGTAGTGAGTTTTATAATTCAAATTTCATTGGCTGAAAAGTTCCCCCCAATGAAATTTCCCAAAAAGTTCTAATTCAATCACCGGATTTCACGCTGTCAAAAATTTTCTTCACGGAAAACAGCCTTGAACAAAAAGTTAAGCTGTGCTTTTACCAACAACCGTTCAAAACAAACAGCAGGTCAATCATTGGCCAACAAAGTGTAGAATTTCGTTATCGAGTCTAATTGTTTTAGGTGTGTTCTTACAACTGTTGTATTTCATGCAAAACATATCTCTTAATAACTGTCATTACGTATATAAAAAAACCTATAAGCAGCATGACAGTCTCGCAAAAAGTCGAAAATCTAAAAAATCGACATTGTAAGTTATTGTAATTACTAAGTCAAGAAAATGACTGTTTTGGGACTTTTTGCGAGATTGTCAATATTCTCATTTATTCATTCTGTCTATCTTCACTCTTTCTATGAAATCAGCAGGGTTAATAAAATACTGCGCGTAACCCTTCAGAATTTTATCGCTGAATTCCCACCATTTGATTTCTAATAATTCTTCGATGATTTTAGTATCAAACCTTTTTCTTATCAATTTTGCAGGGCATCCAGCCACAATCGTGTAAGGATTAACATCTTTTGTAACAACGCTGCCCATTCCTACAACTACGCCATCTCCAATAATGACACCTTGCTTTATTAAAGCTCCTTCACCAATCCACACATCATGGCCAATTGTTGTTCTTTTTACTGATTCTCTTTTATGGATAGAGAATTTAGCTTTAACACTGTCTCTTCCTTCATAAAATACCGGAGATGTAGATACCCATTCCATAGGATGGAAAGCACCGCCAATTATAACGTGATTCGCTATTGAACAAAACGACCCAATATCGCAGTTTTCAATTTTACAGTCGTAACCGCAAAATGAATGCTTATCGAAGGTAGTATTAACAACATGACTACCTGATTCTACCTTTGATGTCTTATGTATTGTAGTGTTGACAATGGCACTACCTCTGAGTTTCTTTAGTAGTTTAGACCAAAAGTATATTGGTGACATATTCCCCCCAAGGCAACTACATGAAATTTTCGACACCAGACAAGTTTGACCAGCTCCAGCACTTCAAATTGTTGATTTATTATCCAGTGGGCCACAGATCGAACAGAATTTAAGCTTATCAGTTATCATTGGGCCATATTGGCTCCCTCAACAGACGGAACTTATAGTTTTTTGTATACTTCTAAAAACTTCTTACTCTCTAAGTTCCAGTTATACTTTTGTTGGAAAGCAGCTTTTCCTCTTTCACCCATTTTTTTTCCTTCCAAAGGATGCTCGAACAACCAACTAATTTTTTTCTTAATTTCATCTACATCCCACATGTCAACAAGAACACCGCACTCCTCTTCCTTGACAATTATGCCAATATCACCATCATTTGTTACCAGGAGTGCCAACGACGCCTTCATGTATTCCATTAATTTTCTTGAACCACCTTTGGTAAACTTTCCAGCTAGTTGTTTTTGTATAAGTCCTATACCAATATCTGCAATACAATAATATGTATACAGTTTGTCATAAGGCTGAAAGCCTATAATATCTATATGATCTTGAAGCTTAGTCTGAGTAATATATTTATTTATTATTTCAGTATCATCACCGATAGCACTTCCTATTAAAAGTAACTTGACTTCAGGATATTGATTCCTCACATAATTAATGGACTTTACAACATTCATTATTCCCTTTTCTATACTTATAGCTCCAGCATAAACCAGTATTTTTTTTTTCAAATATCTGGTTTTAAGGACATCATAAAGTTCCTTGTCGATAGCACTCTCCAGAACCGGCACATTGAAGATTTCCCTTACAACACTGTTATTTTCAGAGTATGTCTTGAATAATTTATTATCAGTTGATGGAATACAGAAGACACCATCTACTTGTCGTACAAGTAATCCCTCTAAATAAATAACGATTTTTTTTAAAAACCGAAGCGACCGCGGTAGCGCCGCAAGAGATTGTGATATATAGAATTCTACGGCTTCGTAAATAATCTTTTTCCTTTTAATTTTGCCAAAAAGTACAACAACTGGTAGAAGGGCAACATGTGTACAATGTAAAATATCCAGCTGTTGTTTTGATAACGCTCTGTAAAGATTGAAGTATAAGAGTGGTATTTTTTTCAAATTCCACAAACCATTCTGCCCTGGAACACCCCAAAAAGTACGTTCAGATTGTATCTCGCTGGTATTTACTCTAGAAGAATATGGGCCTATTCTTATAAAAGATACTCCGTTAACAACTTCTTCTTTTGAATAATCTTTTCGCCTATCCCATCCGAAATGGACGACCTTGAAATTATTTTCCATGAGAGTTTTTGCCTGCAGTTCCATTCTCGGGATTAACTCTGGTTCCATGGTAACGTAGGCGACTGTTTTCATGTCATTATCTGTATGTTTAATTAATTTCAAAATGGCATCTTCTTGGTGAAAGATGCGTGGTATAATAGTTCCGAAAATTTATTTTGAATTGTCTTAAGATCATGATTAATCATTGCTGTTCTTGTTGCAATCGTTACTAATCGTTGACGCTCATCGTAATCTGTGATTATTTTTTCAAATGCACAAGCCAGTTTCACAGGATCTCGATCATCTACAACAGCGCCCCAACCTTCTTCTTTAGCATATCTCGCAATTCCGGTAACATGGGAGGAGTAAACAACTATAGGTTTTCCGCTGTACATGAAAAGAGGTGCTTTTGAAGAAATGCTCATACGAATGCCTTCTGAAGACTCATCAAATCTTTCTGGTAGAAAAAGGATATCAGCTCCCTTGAGCAAGGATGGTAATTTATTATGTGAAGGGCAGGGTTCGATATTAATATGGCGCCATCTGGCCACCGAAGACTCTTTCTCCAGTTCGTTGACCGAAAACACAGTAGCTCGCACATGAATCCCTTTTGAAATTAGGTGATGACATGCTTGATCAAGATCATCTAAAAGCGGTATCCTGCTTTTTCCAAATACACCTGTGCATACTATCCAGTGTGTATGTTTTTCTGTTTTCGGTGCAGGGTTACAAGCTTGAAAACGAGTCAAATCATCTCCATGCATAAGAACGGAGAACTCCTTACCGTATCGTTTGCGATACTCTTCCCGCATATAATGGTTAAACGCCAACCTGACAACCGAGTTATTGACCAACCGGAATGCAGTTTTTGAAACCACTCGCCCTGTAAAACGGGATATAATAGAATTTGAATAATGTGAAATACGGTACTTTTCGTTTGGCCAGTCATCAGTAGGATAATAAGCCAGTGGTAATCGAAAATAATTAGATAACAGGAGAGGAAGCAATGCAAAGGAATAATTATATCCTTGGGAAAAAATGATATCTGGTTGAAAATCACCGACCCATAGTTTCAACTTTCGAGATAATCGTGGACGAAATATGAATTCGTATAAGCCGGTGTCAACTAAGAGCTGCCTGCCAATTGATTTTATATTAAAAAATTTCTCAGTTCCTTTGGAGTTTACAGAAGGGGTGCTTTTTAATTGAATGGAATCTCCAAGCTCTTTTGTTTTAATCTTGTAAAACAATGCCCCCATGAGGCGATCTCCTAGGCCCATCTTGTAATAATGCCCAAAAAATCCAAGGTCATCATTTTCACCACTGCTATAAATTTGGGCCAGATTTTCCCGTGGCCAATTTGCAAATAAATTTCGCAACAGAAGCCCATTGTTTTCAGTGTCAGCTGCATTGATTCGTCCCAAAGTAACTATAAGGACACGTGGATAATTCATGCTTGGGAACTCTTCACTGTATTTAAAAAAGTTTTAAAAATATCAATCAGTTGTTCGGTAATGCTATATGTGTAATTACATAGTATTATTTCACGAGACTTCGTCGAAATTTTGTTTACAAATCCTTCATCAGTTAAAATGGTTCTTCCGGATTAAGCGTACTTTGCTTTAGTACTATGGATATTTTTAACAGGAACAGTGAGCGCTAAAAATGCTCCAATTGCGGGAGAATGCCAAGTTGGGTTCAGAATTCCAGAAAGAACTAATACTACCCACGCAATTATAAGCGCGTATTTTTCTATCTCATGAGTAGAATAGCGCAAACTATCCTTGAAAATTTTCCATAATCCACAAAACCAGAATAGTGCTCCAAAAATGCCAAAGAGTACAAGTGAGTTCGAGAGTGAACTGTGTCCATTATCACGCATTCCTACTACGCCAGGAATATAGCCTGCAACCGGGTTTTCAATAACGGCTTCTAACTCTTCAATAAACCAGTTGCCTCTTTCTGTTTCATCACCCTCTTGAAGACCTGCCGATCTAATGCCCCCATAAAGTCGTTCAACTTTAGAAACCACATCATTAATTTGTGGTATATTTTCTACGTAATGGTATGCGATAGGTAAAAGTAATAATGGCAGCAGGAGGATAAAACATCTGCCGAATCGAGCTAGGCCATGTGCCATCATTACCCATATTAACAGTGCAAAAAAAATACTGATAGCAAGTAAGGTAGATGCCATGCTAAAAGTCGATAAAAAAACACCAAGACTTGCAAGAATAAGTAAAACTATATTGCACCAGCGCCAAATAGTAGAGTTTACTTTTTGAATTATTACAAACATCGGAACAAAACAAATTGCTAAAAATGTATAGGTTGTATAAGATCCTACTCCAAGTGGAGCATAAATTGATGCGTTTTGCTCTGCATCTACATTACCCATGACCCATTTGGCAACGCCAGGATTTGCTAAAAGTTCCGGAACTCCAAGAGCAAGGCTCAGGGACCATCCAAACAAAATACCGACGCGAAACCGGTTTAATGTTTTTTGACCAAGTTCTGCCAACGCCCCGATCCACAAAAGAAAAAATGATAGAGTTAATGGATTAAGAACATATCTGTCAAATAGATCTAACTTGTTATCATCATAAAGGAATCTAAGAGTTGCTTGTAAAAGAAAAAGGCAACCCAGAAGGAAAAAAGAACGAAACCGTTTAAAGGAAAGCCAGAAGGCTTGTGGTGCCAACCTGGTTATTGCTACCCATGCGACAGCTAATGCAGGCAAAGCAGTACGAAGGCCATGTCCCAACGTGCCTATCTGAGGAGAGACAAAAGATAAAACAGCGATTGTAAGAGAGGCTATTGCCAGCACTTGCCAGTAATGATGGGAGGTACGTTGTTGACTCGTTCTAAACATAATTCCACAAATTTACTGAATTAATGAGAGGATAGTTTATGACTAGTTCCTAGTAAAATTTCTGAAAGAACTTGCCGGTATATTTCCAGTTGCTTCTTTACTACTTTACTCCAATCGTTGCGACGCTCAGCAATCTTTATACCTTCTTGAGATAGACTTTCAGCCAATTTCCTGTCAGACAAGACTTTTCTCAACTGATATGCACACATGGCCTCGTCTCCTGGCGGAAAAAAAAGCGCAGACTCATCATTTTTAGCAATGCAGGGGATTCCACCGGAAAATGCTGCCACGGCAGGAGTCCCTATCATTAAGGCTTCTGCCAGACCCAAACAATAACCTTCGACAAAACTCGGTATGACCACAGCAGCGCATTCAAGTAGTTCGGCAATAATTTGTGGGGCCGATAACGGTCCTAACCAAGTTACATGGTTATCAATTCCCAACCTGGATATCTCCTGATTAACCCATGAGATATACCCATCCTGACGAAAACCTTTACGTTGGTGTGCTCCAGCAATGCGCAACCGTATCGCTGGTAGTCGTTTTTTTAAAATCGAAACTGCTCGTACGGCAACATGTAAGCCTTTAAAGGGGGCCGAATATGCTGCTGTACAGAAAATAGTCGGATTAGCGGAATGTCGCCATTTTTCTGAAGAATAAAATTCTTCGCGCAAAACGAAGTCATTGCGGAATATTTCACAGGTGTCGTTATATTGTCGCACCTGCGCCTCTAACCAATCAGTTTGAACAGTAATGAAACGATGCCTGGATAGCATCTCCTTTTCGAAAATGCCCCACTCTTCAAAACTTTTGCGTGCTTGATAAATGGTCGATCGGCGAAGTAATTCCTTTAAGCCGATGCTTGATATTTGCTCACTAAATGTAAGGCCACCATGAAACACCTTGGCAATAGCAAATTTCAGTCCCTGTGTTTCAAGCAAGACGGGCTGTTGTATCAGATTTCTTGCTGACAATAACCCCCAATAGCTTTCTGTCCCCCAGATGTGCACAAGATCTGGGGAGACATCTTTCACAATTCCAACAAGTTCGGCAATGATGTGTGAAGGAGGCAAGCCGTCACGTCTTGATTTCGATATCGGTATGATCCACTGGTGAATAGCCCCAGCATCTTGTTTAATCGGCACCTCAACATTACCGATAGTAATATTAAATAACTCAACCTGACCCGTCGCCACCAAATTTTTTGCCAAGGCACCAAGCCACGTACCTGAGCTACAATCGTCCTTATCAGAAAAGGCTTTATTGCTGAACCAGAGAATTTTCATCATGGATTTTACTTATACAACCTCTGAAGATAAGTTTTTGGGAACATTGAACTTTAACATTGTTCAAATCACTTGATTGCATGTCGTAAGTTCATAAAGATGAATCCTGTCGAATCAACTTAACGACATCAATGTAACCTACTGCAATCCAAACGGCATTTCCTATCAATGAGCCAACTGCAACGGCCAGCATGCCTCCTATAATCGGTACCAACAAATAAACAGCGAGGGGAAATACCAAAAGCCCTGCCAAAATCCCTTTGCCAAAAAGCCATCCCTTGCCCGTAGCAAAAAGTCCGTTGAGAGGTAAACTGGCTGCATGGATAACGGCAACCAAACTACAAATTTTCATAAGCTGTATCCCGTCAATATATTTAGGAATAAAATTTGGCACAAAATAATCAAGTAGATAAGATACAAGCCAAACTACAAGTATCATAAAAACTGACAATACTGCAGCAATTAAGGAATAATGCTGTAAATTCCTACCCATGTGTCCTAGGCGCCCATAGGTCTCAGCAATACGTGGTTTTAAAACCTGGAATATTGCTTGAGGTAAGACAGATACACTTTCCCGGTAAACAATTGCTACCGAAAAAAGGCCTAGAGCCTTGACACCGCCAAAATACAACATCAAGGTACTCTCTGCAGCAAGCCAAAGAGATGTATTAAGGCTTTGCCAAAAGCAAAGAGGGGCTCCAATTTTCAAAACCTCCATAAATACCGTAAAATCAAATTTCAACGGCATCCGTAATGGTCGGTTCCGATGGTACAGCCAAACGCATATTATTGAAGGGATAGAGGCTTTTAAACAAAGTCCGTATAATTGGAAAAATGGCACAGCGAAAACGAAAATAAAAGCCAGGACAGATTGAATAAGTTGGATACGAGCAACAGTAACAAAGTTATTGACAGTTCTAAAAGTATTGCCAAGGTATCCTCCATAATAGACAGACCAACAAAAAATTGCCTGAGAGAACCAACCTGCAGCGGCACCCCAGTTGTATTGTAATAACTCCCAAAAAGTAAACCCAACAAAAACAATAGATATCAGTGTTGCAACACCGATATTCCAGGCACCAGCGACTGACGCAATCTTTTCAACCTGGTCTGGATTCCCAAGTCCTGTGTAATAAGGAATCTGTCTTTGGATACCTTGAAAAGTTCCGAGTTGTAGAAAGGTAAGATACATCAAGGGTATTGTAAAAATGCGGAACTGGCCATTAACTTCCGGTCCAACAAATCTGGCAACCAGAAGACCGCCAAGCGCACCCAAAATTGAAACACTTAAGTTGCCGGCAAAAAGAGCACCTATAGATTTTATAATATTTCTATGTCTTTTTAATCCTCTTTTGGAAGAATGAAAAAACGACATTATGTTGTTAATCAAGGAAGTTGCACCATTTGACATCATAAAAATCTTCTACCCAAGAATATCGCTCTTTACCGATGATTCTCCTTGTACCCAAGAATGATCTTCCTCATAACCAAGCGATATCAAGGCATTACCAGCATAATCATCAAATAATTTTCTACTCTTAGAGGTAAAATGATTTTTCCAATCTCCGATAATACCCTTGCGCATGAAAGAATGTATATTTTCATCACCTGGCTTACGCTTGGATTTCCTCTCAAATGAATGAGCATCAATAATATTTTGAATTTCATCATCTTCAAGAGTTTTACCTGTTAATTCATTGACGATACGTGACAATTCCACAAATGGTTGTGTGCGTAAATCTTCATATTTTACATGGACACAACGTTCACAATCCGCCCATTTGTTGACGAAATCTGTCCAGGATATGTCAATAGATCGCTTGTCATCAAATATGTATTTCATAAATATAGGCAAATTGTTTTTTATGTCCTGGTAGTCAGTAAATTGCAAATCACCTCGGCTTCTATCAACTAATCTTGAATTAAACCTCTCATTTTTAAAAAGCCAATAATAATACTGCGATACTAAAAGGTCTCTTCCATCACGCCACACAATTACAACATTGTGCATGTTCCATGATTTCAACGTATGTCCTTGCAATATACTGGATTTAAATACAGGTAAACGGTTGCGGGGAAAGGGTACTTTAAGCGCATCACTTAACATTTCCCCTACCCAGCTACCACCTGACTTTGGATATTCATTTACAACATATAAAGGAAAAAATTTAGTTCCAAAGTGCCTTAGAAGCAATCGAAGATTTCTGTTTAACATATGCCAGTAAAATGTTTCTTTTTGAGTAATCATCGGCAGTTCTCGAGTGAAAGGTTGTATTGACTTCCAAGCAACTTCAACTTAATCACTTGAATTTTATGCTTAATTTTTTTGACCTTGGTTGCCAATTTGGGCAATAATTGGCGGGAATGCCAGAAGCTCTTTTTGATCAGCCGCAGTTCCCAGGCCTCCCAGTAATAAGCCAATTATTTACCATTTAATGCCTCGAAAAATTTTATGTTGTTGAATATCATGTTGATACTTTTCCACTACTTCAAACATGCGGTTGAGTACTTCGTCTGTAAGATAATGGGGTTCAAGGCCAAGATCTTTCAAACCTGAGTAAGTCGGGTTATAATAATGTTCTTCTTTTTCCACCCGGGGATTTTCAATACTCTTGATTTGAGCCGCATGGCCACGTTCATTGCCCACTTTCACTACCCTTTCGGCAAGTTGATTGACAGAAAAGGTTTCTGTCACCTGGTTATAAATATTAAGTTCCCCTGCTGCTGACGGATTCAGCATAGCCAACTCAACACAGGCGATGGTATCTTTAATATTGATATAACCTCGTGTCTGGCCCCCCTTGCCATAAACAGTAAGGGGATGTCCGGCAATGGCTTGTACCACAAAACGGTTGATAACCGTGCCGAACAGTTCATCATAATTAAAAATTGTGCCCAGCCGTTCATCCAGTACAGTTTCATTTGTTTCCAGTCCATAAACCGGTCCCTGCTGCAAGTCAGTGACTCGCAGGCCCCAGGTCCTGGTATAAAACCAGAGCATATCCGTATCCTGAATTTTAGTGGTGTGATACAAAGAGCTTGCCTGTCGTGGGAAGAGGAAACGATCCTTGCGACCTTTATGCTCAATATCAATCCAGCCCTCTTCGATATCTATATTGGGAGTTCCATAAACACCCATTGTCCCGAGTTTAACGATATGGCAATCCGGGACATGCTCATGAATGGCCCATGCAATATTCAGGGTTGATTGCAGGTTATTATTGAGTGTAATCCGAGCACTCTCATGGTTAAGCATTGAGTAGGGGGCAGATGGCTGCTCTGCATAATGAATGACAACTTCCGGCTGAAACTCTTTAAAAATGGCTGAGAGAAAAGGGTATTCGCAACAATCCCCAATTCGGGCATGTATTGTTTGCCCGGCAAGCTCCTGCCAGATACGGACACGCTCTAAAAGATTTGGGACAGACCAGAGAGGCTCGACATCATGCTTCCGAGATAGATCACGTCGCAGGTAATTATCCACCACCATGACATCATAAATTTTTTTTGAAAAAGCCATGGCCGTTGGCCAGCCAAGATAGCCATCACCACCTAATATGAGAACGCGCATAATATACCCCACTAATTCCTGAGAAAATTAATTCACTTTTTCTTCTTTTTCACCCGGCCAATATCTACGATCCGGATGATCTGCCTTTTTTCCATTTTCAAGTAAATTATTCTTGATCAGAAAATCCCGTAAAGATTGTTTGTCCATTGTTTCTTCATCTGCAGAGATATACGGGTTGGTTACCTTGTCAGTAACAATATCAGGATAGACATAATCTATGTCTTTATAGATCCCGCGAAAAGCCGGAAGCACTGCAAAATAATTGGGAAGTTCGATCGAGCGCCGGGTCTCTTCATAACTCATCAGCTCCTCGTAAAGTTTTTCCCCAGGCTTGGAACCAATAGTAGTAATGGCTATATCTTGTGGCTTATAACCATAGCTTGGTGCTAATTCTTCGATCATCACCTCTGCCAAATCTTGAATTCTAATTATCGGCATCTTGGTAATGAAGACCTCACCTCCCATGGCCAATGAAGCGGAATCTATAACCAGGCGAACCGCCTCTTCAATGCTCATAATAAAGCGGGTCATATTGGAATCAGTTAAAGTGACCGGGCCGCCCTTCATAATCTGTTTCTGGAAGATCGGAATAACCGAACCACGCGAACCGAGCACATTACCGAATCGAGTTGAAGCAAATATGGTTCTACCTTTTGATTGATTACTATTGGCTGCGGTCATGATTTTTTCGCCCATCAATTTTGATGTGCCCATAACACTTGTTGGATTCACGGCTTTGTCGGTACTCGTAAAAATAACCTTTTCGACATTATTCTCATAAGCTGCGTAAATAATGTTTTGCACACCATTAATGTTGGTCTGGACCGCTTCAAATGGAGACCGCTCACAGAGAATAACATGCTTAAAGGCCGCAGCATGAAAAATGACATCCACTCCCCGTGTTTTACGACACAGTTTGTCACGATCGCGCATATCTGCCAGGAAAAAGCTCGCTCTTTTATCTTGAAGGAAACGTTGTTCTAGAAAAAAAAGCTCACTTTCGTTGTTATCCAGCGCAATCAAACCGGCAATTTGTGAATCACTTTCAAGCAGTTGTTGCACCAGTTCAGAACCGACAGTACCGCAAGCACCTGTAACCAAAACGACTTTACCTTTTAACATAAATATATCCTCATAATTTTGTTGGATTCGTAATAAATCAATGTGGAAATCTCACTATTTAGTAGTCATCTGCTCGGCAGAGATTAGTTATTAACCAGTAATGTCCGGTTAGGAAATCACATACAAAAAAGCATAAAAATTTCGGGCGATTTGAATCGCACTTTTGCCTTTGATAAAACCAACAACCTGTGATACCGAGTACTTCGGTGGAATGGAGAGCAACATATGAACATAATCGCACATGAGATGCCCTTCAACCACCTTGCACTCTTTTTGCGCTGCCAGTTCTCGAAATATTTCTCCCAGATATTTCCTGAGGTCTTCAAATATTGCCTTCTTGCGATACTTCGGAATCCATACAATATGATACTTGCATTCCCACTTCGTGTGGCTTAAACTTTGTTCGTCATACATAGGAAGTCTCCTTTTCTTGAACTTTGAGCGGTTCAGAATCGTGAGACTTCCATCTTATTCCCGTATTTGTCAAACTTTGTGAGTCCACCGGCAGAGCCGGTGGTTTACCTATTTTTTATTATTTGAAAATTATTCCCCTGGCATGGAGAGCATCCACAATAATATTTACACATTCCATCAGGGGCTGCGTGCCGGTATGAAGTTCTATCTCTGGATTGACCGGCGGCTCATAGGGTGAGGAAATGCCGGTGTAATTTTCAATCTTTCCTTCGCGCGCCTTTTTATACAGCCCTTTGACATCGCGCTGTTCACAGATTTCCAGGGAGCAGTTGCAGTAGACTTCAATAAAGTCATCGGGGCCGATAATCTCCCGAATCCGGGCCCGGTCTTCTGCCAGGGGCGAAATAAAAGCGGTGAGCGAGATCACCCCGGCATCAAGGAAAAGGTTGGTCATTTCCGCAATTCTCCGCAGGTTTTCCCGCCGCTCAGCCATGCTGAAGCCCAGATCTCCGCACAGCCCATGCCTGACGTTATCGCCATCAAAGACATAGGTCCTTTTGCCCTGCAGGTGCAGTCGTTCTTCTACAGCATGGGCCAGAGTTGACTTGCCGGCACCGGACAGGCCGGTAAACCAGAGATTGACGCTTTTATGACCGTTTAAGGTCTCACGCCGCGGCCGAGTTACAGCCGCGTTATGTCTTATTACATTGGGGGAGCTTGTCATGGAATCTACGGTTCCTTTATTGCGCACGGCAAAGGTTTTATTCAGTCTTACGACAGACAGTTAATAGCACATTTACCTCGCTCTGTCGGCACTTGAGATATTCAACTCTGTTTGAGTGAAATATTTTTCTTCTCGAGTTTCCCGAGCAAATATTTCTTCGAAAAGGAATATCTTTTGAGCAAAACAATCATCAATGTGCAGCAAACTAAGGTTAGAACGAAAACGAAAAACTGGTATAGCAAAGCACTATTTAATACCTTTGCGGAGAAAAACGTTGTAAGCGCCGAAATAAATATGCCCTGCAACGCGTAATATCCGAGCGACTCAGTAGAGAGTATGTTCACCCACCAGTTCTTAATCTTGATCTTTTCCTTGACGGAGAAAATAACAATAATAGCCCCAATTGCGCATATGTACTTTATGACGAGGGTGAGCGGTGATGCTACTGCATTGCTTTTAATGGCGAAACCCAAAAAACTAGTTATTAGAAAGTCGTCATCCGCTGTCTTCTGGATTAGGTAACCGCTGACAAACATGAATAGGGACATATGGAAAGAATAGATTATCCTGAAAAAAATGGAGCTATCGAAGTCTGCATTGGTGTATTAGATGACATGCCCAACAATGACTAAAAACGTGGCTAATGCCTTAATCGCATCCAGGCCGAGGTCCAGGCCCACTGATTTAGGTGTAGTGTTCATATATGGCTATTCTTGTAAGGTTGGTTATACGTATCAGTTGTCCAAGCATGGGTTGCAGGGAATTCCGAGGACACCTTAGTCAATTCCCAAATTCCCCACCAACCAGCCTCATGCTGATGAATATCACCCCCGACAACACTACCGCCTTGCGCCGATCTTCTGTAAGTACTCCCACTCGCCCATATCTTGCATGCCGTGGTGGGGTTATTTGAAAACGTATTCACCTTTCTCTATCTAGCAGGATTATTCTTCCGCAAAAACACGATAAGTGCGTCGGAGACCCTCATCTAACAGAGTTCCGGCCCGCCAGCCAAGTTTGCGCAGGCGAGATACATCCATCAGCTTGCGCGGGGTACCGTCCGGCTTGCCGGCGTCAAATGTTATTGCCCCATCAAAACCTACCAAGCTTTTTACCAGCTCCGCCAACTCCCGGATGGTGAGGTCTTCGCCGGTACCTATGTTAATCAAGGGTGGGCCATCCGCAGTTAACAGTTGGCAGAAGTGAGTGTCGGAAAGGTTCATCAGATACACACAAGCAGCCGCCATATCGTCACTGTAAAGAAATTCGCGCCGCGGGGTGCCCGATCCCCACACCACCACTTCCTTGCTTTTACATAACTTAGCTTCATGAAATTTTCTCATAAGTGCCGGAATGACATGACTGTTATTGAGATCGTAGTTGTCACCGGGCCCATAAAGGTTGGTGGGCATGACCGCCAAATATTGCGTACCGTATTGCCGGTTGTAGCTCCAGCACATTTCAATACCGGCAATTTTAGCCACAGCATAAGGGCGGTTAGTCGGCTCCAGCGGCCCGGTAAGGAGGTATTCTTCCTTCATCGGCTGCGAGCAGTCGCGGGGATAAATGCATGAAGACCCCAGGAACAGCAGGCGCTTGACGCCGACGCGGTAGGCCTCATGAATGATGTTGGTCTGGATAGCGAGGTTGTCGTGGATGAATTCTGCCGGATAGGTATTGTTGGCCACAATTCCGCCAACCTTGGCGGCCGCAAGAAAGACATAGGCGGGTTTTTCTTTTTCAAAAAACATCCGTACCGCCAACTGGTCGGTCAGGTCAAGTTCGGCATGGGTTCGGGTGATGATATTGGTGTAGGGGATTGCATCCCCTACACCAATATCATCACCCGCCAAGGGAGAGGGGGATTGCAGGCGGCGCATGAGGGCGGAGCCAACTAAGCCTCGGTGACCGGCGACGTAGATTTTAGATTCATGATTCATAGACAAATCCCTATTCGTGGCAATTCAAGACTGAATACCCATGCTTCTTTACCAACTCATCCCGCTCGGCGGCCTTCAGATCTTCGCGCACCATTTCGGCCACCAATTCATCGAAGGTAATTTTGGGGGTCCAGCCAAGCTTCTCTTTTGCCTTGGTGGGGTCGCCCAGCAGGGTTTCAACTTCGGTGGGACGGAAGTAGCGCGAATCAACAGCGACGACACATGTGCCGGAGTGGTCATACCCTTTTTCGTCCATACCCGTTCCTTCCCAGCGGATGTTCATCCCCAGTTCCTTGGCTGCAGCATTGACAAAATCGCGCACACTATACTGCACGCCGGTGGCGATGACAAAGTCTTCCGGTTTGTCCTGTTGCAGCATGAGCCACTGCATTTCGACATAATCCTTGGCGTGGCCCCAGTCGCGCTTGGCATCAAGATTGCCGAGATAGACGGCATCCTGCAGCCCGAGCTTGATACGCGCCAGGGCACGGGTAATCTTACGGGTGACAAAGGTTTCACCCCGGACCGGGGATTCGTGATTGAAAAGGATGCCGTTGCAGGCATACATGCCATAGGCTTCGCGATAATTGACGGTGATCCAGTAGGCATAGAGCTTGGCACAGGCATAAGGCGAGCGGGGATAAAAAGGCGTGGTTTCCTTTTGTGGAGTTTCCTGCACCTCGCCAAAGAGTTCTGAGGTGGATGCCTGGTAAAAGCGGGTCTTCTTCTCAAAGCCAAGGATGCGAATCGCTTCCAGCACGCGGAGCGTTCCCAAGGCATCGGAGTTGGCGGTGTATTCGGGTTCTTCGAACGATACCGCCACATGGCTCTGCGCCGCAAGGTTATAGATCTCATCCGGCTGTACTTGCTGGATGATACGAATCAAACTGCTGGAGTCGGTCATGTCACCGTGGTGCAGGAGGAAGCGGCGATCTTTCTCGTGCGGGTCCTGGTAGAGGTGGTCGATGCGATCCGTATTAAAAAGCGAGGTACGGCGCTTAAGACCATGGACCTCATAGCCTTTTTTCAAGAGAAACTCGGCAAGATAGGCGCCATCCTGCCCGGTGATACCGGTGATTAATGCAACCTTGGGTTGTAACGAGGGGTGAGGCTTTAATTGAGTCATTTTTAATCTCTTTATTTTTGAACAATAGCGCAAAAGCTTTGGCGAAATAATCATCGGTGCTACTGTTTAAATTGTGGTTGTCTCATCAGCTAGCTATAATAGACGAAACTTACCAAGTATTATTTGAAAGAAAACACTGATTCTTTCTACTTATTGCGGATCCAAGAGTCAAGGCGACAGATGCCCTTTTTGCTTTCCAGAAGAGGGGTTTCCTCAAGCGGTTATCATGTCATACAATCCCAAGAACGTCTAAGAAATAAAATCACCATGGTAAGTCTTCGACGGACATGCTCGTTCCGGAAGGCAGGTAACCGCCCCAACCTCTGACGGCCCGGACATGACTCACCCGACAATGGATTTTGCATGTAAATCCGATGTATATTCGGGAACTATCTTCTTGAATATCTCTTTGATTCCGGGTCCATCATAAGATGCTCCCATTCCGGTCAACTCATCGAGAAGCTTTTCCATTTCATGCAAAGGTTTGCCGTCACCACTCAGCACCATGATTTTTTCATGCGGGGTAGGGACGATACCTTCACCTTCGGTAATAAGCTCTTCGTAGAGTTTTTCTCCGGGGCGGAGACCGGTGCAAGTAATTTTGATGTCAATTTCCGGTTCAAATCCCATGAGTTGAATGAGATCACGGGCCAGGTCGGCTATTTTCACAGGGGTCCCCATCTTCAAAAGAAAAATTTCCCCACCGGACCCCATCGCCCCCGCCTGGATGATAAGCTGGGCAGCTTCTTCAATGGACATGAAATAACGGGTGATATCAGGATGGGTAATGGTTACCGGGCCACCCATTTCAATCTGCCGCTTAAAAAGAGGGATGACGGAACCCGACGAACCAAGGACATTGCCAAAGCGTACCGCCTGAAAAATCGTATGGTGATTATCTGAATCCTGAGAAGAAGGGTTATTCATACGACTCTTACCGTAGGCCAGCATCAGCAGTTCTGTGATGCGTTTGGAAGCACCCATCACGTTAGTGGGCCGAACGGCCTTATCGGTTGAGACCAGAACAAAGCGCCGCACCCCGTGGGCAATGGATGCCTCCAGCAGGTATTTGGCCGCAAGGATATTGTTGGTCACCGCCTCCCATGGATTAATTTCAACCAGAGGGACATGTTTGTAGGCAGCGGCATGAAAAACAACCTCCGGCTTATATTGACTGAAAACTTTCTTTAGCAATTCCTTATTCTGGACCTGACCGAGGACAGTAACGTAGTTATTGAATGCATATTCATGCTCCATCTCCATCTGGATAGCATAGAGATTCTCCTCACCACTATCAAAAAGGATGAGCCGCTTTGGGTGGAAGCGAAGCAGTTGACGGCACAGTTCTGAGCCAATCGACCCCCCTGCTCCGGTGACCAGGACTGTCTTTCCGGTCACATAACCACCGATTTTCTCCTGATCCAGTTTCACCTCGTCTCTGCCCAACAAATCAGTATAACAGATATTGCGGATGGCCTTAACGGATACGGTGCCATTAATAAGCTCACCCAGACCAGGCAATACCTTGTAGGGGAGTTTTGTTTGCTGGCACAAGCCGACAATACGTTTCATCTGCTGACCAGTGATAGCAGACATGGCAATTAACAACTCTTCCACATCTACCTGATCGACAAATTCCACCAGATCATCTATACCGCCAAGAATGGGTATGCCATGAATCCGCATTCCGGTTTTTGCCGGATCATCATCGACAAATCCGACAACTTCATAGGGCAGCAATGGATTGGCCGCGACTTCTCGTACCACCTGTTCGGCAGCATCCCCTGCCCCAATCAGGAGGAGCTTTTTTTTTTGGACCTGCCGGACCTGTTGCCGAGAATGGTTACGATGGAGCAGACAGCGGATTGAGACCCGGCTGCCACTTATGAATAATAAGGTAAGAATAGCATCCATAATGAACACCGACCGGGAAAATCCCTGGAAACGGTTAACCAATAACATTATGGAAAAGATGATAGCCGAAGAAAGAAGAACCGCCTTGATTATATTCTGTAGATCGCGCAACCCGGTATAGCGCCACATACCGTTATAGAGTCCCAGTATATAAAATACCGAAAGTTTTACTCCCAAAACGACAGGTAAAACCAAAAGATAAGAGAGCGGATTATGAGAGAGCGAGAAAGCCTCAAAACGAAGGTAATAAGCCAATACAAGCGCCAGTATAATGAACAACGCATCCGTCACCAGCATAATCCAAAAATGAACACTCGTACTTTTTTTCTTCAATCGCAACACATACTGACTCAAGAAATATAAACAATAAGACTTGATTTTATCGCAAGATCGGGCGGGCATGAAATATTACTCCCTCTACTAAAACGAAAACTCTCAATTATATATTTTTACTCACTCTCCCGATCGATACAAGGGTTGGAATGAAGGTAAAAGTACCAACATGGTGTCATTAGCCAACTTCCCCCCAAGGACACTTTCTTCGGAGCACATGGGCGCCAGATAACACTGAAAAAAATCAAAAACGTTACTGATCAAAGCTGTAGCTCATTTTCTTTACGTGCAATTTTCCATGGTCAGCGACGAGCAGAAAATCAATTTTACCATGGCCATGAACGACTTCTGCATTCTGATACACCAGATCGATTTTGAATCTGCCATTGAGGGCGATCTGCCCTTTTGGGGATTCCTCCCATTTCAGCGTTGAAACATGCAACCCAATAGTTTTCGTGGATTGGAACAGGTTTGTATACGTGCCAATGAGTTGTGAAATTGGTTTACCGTTTTCTGTGGCATCAAGTTCAAAAAACCGGGTGAATTCCATAAGGTTTTTTCCTCCGTAGGCTCGGCAATATTCCAACAAAAACGTATCAATGCGCTGTTGCACATCAGGTTCAGAACGAGAATCCTCTTTGGAATTTTCTTGCACTTGCGGTGGTTCAATAACAGGTTGAACCGCAACTTTTTGTTTCGCTACATCCTTTGTTGGCGCTGTACTTATCTGTTTATCCTGCTGGGCCATGCGCTCTACCGCTGGTTGACGAAGTTCAGCAGGATCATCTTTCTTGAGATCTGGTGCTACGATGTTTTTTGTTGTTTGAATTGTATTCTTCTTTGTACCTCCAGCTTCATCTATTGTTTTTTCCTTGAATTTTTCTGCCTTAGTTTCAACAGAATGAAGATCTATCGTCTTTTTAACTTTTTCAGCAGGTTTCGTTTTCTGGGAATCGACTGCAGAGAGAGAAGGTATTGCCTGTACCACCTCTTGCGGAGGAATACCAACCGTCTTCTTCTGCTCGGTCAGCATACCTGTCTTGACAGCTTTTAGCTCGGGAGGTTCAACGCTGTCTGCTCTTTTTTCGTGGTCAGCTTCTGATTCTTTTTGTCTGGCGGCCTGCTCGGCCTTTCCCATTGTCTCGGCAATCTTCATCTTTTCAGCAAAGGTCATTGCCACAAGCGGTGGAGCAACCTTAGATTTTTTTGCCGGAGGTACAAATGCGGCGCCGCTATGCTGAAGCGTCGAAACCATCACTTTTTGGGAATATATCTGGGCAATCAAACCGCAGGAGAGCACTAAACCCAGGATCAGGACAGAAATCCACACTATTGTTTTTTTGTTTACCCTGCTGCCCGAAACGCTTTCTGTCTTTCCATAACGCCAGGATTGCGATGTGCCCTCCGATTTTCCATCGACAGAATCCTGTCTTTTGCTGGTGGTGATGGCATGGTATGCTTTGTTAATCCTGATAAATTGTTCTGTTGTATCTCGGCCTGCGTTACCAGCAGTATCTGGATGATACTTGACAGTCAATTTACGATATGCCTGCTTGACTTCAGCTAAACTGGCAGAAGAGGGTAGACCAAGAATCCCATAACTATCGCCCTGTTCATCTTCCGGCTGAAAAATCTGGAGGATCCGCCCAGCTTCCTTGAGAAAGTAGCTATATTGGACGCCATATTTACCACACTCTTTTTGTACCCATTCTCTAATCTCTTCGCTCCCATCCCGGCAGAGGGTCAGGATTTTTTTACAAGATGAAAGCATACCACCATTATCAGCGACAAAGGCAATAGTATCCTCTGTGTAAGAATCCCGCGAAAGCTGCTTCAACAATCGAGATATATTATCCGCATCTATCGCTGCAATCATGGTTTAGTATCTGGTAAGGAGTGCTCCTGCAAATCGTGAAGCAAAATTTCCGTACTTGGAGAAGATTCTATCTCTACGGCATCATGTATTTCCAAATCACGAAGCCAGAGATCACCGGCCAGAAGATTTTCAAAATGCTTACTAGGATTTCGTCGCACTCGCACCTGAACGGCTTCACAATCTTCAGAGACATTGAAAGTTAGAGTAAAAGGGGTCCAGGGTTGGCTCTTGGCCACAATCTCAGTATTAGCTGGGGCGATTGTGCAATTGTATCCCACTACTTCCAGATAAGGACGTTGATCCGTGGTCAATTTTTCTGTCTTCAGCCAGCCGGTAAGACTATATTTTCTGGCAGATGCAAGTGGAACAATTTGCGTCAGATGATTGAATGCGATATTGTTAGTTCCTGAAAAATGGAGGTGCATGACCTGAGACTTCTCTTCTCCCTTGTCACTTTCAATACGCCATGTGCTCCCCTTGGGCTTACCCACTTGCCAGCCAAAGGCATAGCTCATACGCTCTTCCTGAAAACTACCATCATTAAGCAAGGGCTTGCTATTGAAATATTTTTCCCAAAGTGGCATGGCGTCAATTTCAATACGCCATGTGCTCCCTCTGGGCTTACCCACTCGCCAGCCAAAGGCGGTGTTCATAGGCTCTTCCTGAAAGCTACCATCATAGAGCAAGGACTGGTTATTGAAATATTTTTTCCAAATTGGCGTGGCTTGAGCTATTTTTCCATTCTGGATCAGGGATTCTAAAAATTTAAGTACAAAATATTTTTTCCAAATTGGCGTGTCTTGAGCTATTTCTCCATTCCGGATCAGGGATTCTAAATATTCAAGTACCTCTTCGTTGTTGTCATCCACTAAAATCTTTTCAATATATGGCCAGAATGCCAGCGCGATATCAACCTGTGCGGTTTGTACCGCATAACGAAATAAATACATGACATTCTGTGTACCCATCCGGTTCAGGAGCTCCTGCGGATCGTCCCAGATGGAAAAAGCCATTTTCAGGGCACTCTGCCTCGATTTCCCCTGTGTCTTTTTTATGATGTAAGAAAGATCACGGTACAGGATGTCAAGCCTGTCCAACTGATAGGCAAGCAGTGCCTTGTCCCAGCGCCAGCGACTGATATCGGTGCTGAGTTGATCCACATACTCCAGAATAGCTTGGCTCTCGGATTTTCTGCCCTGATCATTGCGCAACTCTGCCAGCCCCAGCCAGGCAGGGAGGAATAAAGGGTTTTGCACCAGGGCCCGCTTGAACAAGTCTTCCGCCTGGTCCATATCACCTTCGATCCGGTGAAAACGCTTTGCATGCCAAGTGAGCAGAAAAGAACTGTGCAGGTATTCAAGCAGATCAGCAGAATCGCTTGTGCTGCTGTATTCGGTTTGCTCCTGCCGGGCGATAAATAACTGCAACCCCGCCAAGCCAAGTAAAACAAGGAAACAGACGACGCGAAAAGTCCAGTGATATCTATACGATGAAGATCCAGCCACGTTTATCCTGCATTCTCCTCGCCGTATTTATAATTATAGGCGTAATATTTATAACTGCCGTATGAGCTGAATCCTTTCTTTCTTCCCGACTTATTAATGATGGCTCCAAGAATACGGCCACCAACATTGACGACGGCTTTTCTGAAATGCTTAACACCTTCACGTGGCGTTTCTCCCTCAACAGCAATAAGGATAACACCATCAACCATATGAGAAAGAACAAGGATCTCCGCAAATCCTTGATATGGCGGACCATCAAGGATGATACGATCGTAGCGCCCTGAGACGACAGCCAGCAATTGCCGCATACGTTTAGAGCTCAACAGTTCTGCCGGATTAGGAGGCAACGGCCCACTGGCGATAAAATCCAGGCCAGGAAACTCGGTCTTCGTAATGACCTCACTGAGTTGGGCCATACCACTCAACACACTGCTCAAACCCATTTTTTTTCTTGAGGTTTCAAAAATTTTATGCAGGCTTTGTTTTCTCAAATCCACGTCAATAATCAGACAGCTTTCATCCTCTGCCAGATAGGAAAATGCGGCATTCGTCGCCAGGGAACTCTTACCGGCTCCTGGCAGAATACTGGTCAGAAGAATAGTCTTGGGTGGATTGTCAGCAACAGACAGCCGCACGGAAGTCATGGTTGTCCGAAAGGCCTCAGTAACCGGAGATCGTGGATCATGAAAAAATTTCATGGCCATTTTATTTCGATTATCAACACTTTCCTTGTCAAAGGGAATAAGACCGAGGACGGGAATATGGAAACGGTCAACCAACTCATCTGGATTTTTTATGGTGTTGTCAAGGGCTTCGAGGGTAAAGGCTGTTCCTGTTCCCAACATCAGACCAAGGACAAGGCCCAGCAGCAAATTCTTGGCCACTTGCGGTTTAAAAGGGAAAAGGGGTACAGTCGCTCGATCAATAATCTCGATGTTGGAGATTGCGGCGCCGACCGTTGCCTCAAGTTCCTTAGAGCGCTGCAGGAGGCTCTGGTAGATGCTCTTGTTTGTTTCTATATCCCGCTCCAGAATTCTATATTGTGTAGATTTTTCTGCTAATTCCAAAGCTTTTGTTCTTTGCTCATCAGCGTTTGTTTGAAGATATTGTTCTGTTTTTATGGCTGTTTCATAGTTGTTTTTGATGGCGTCGAGAATCAGCTGTTTTTCCGCTTTGATCTGCGCCGCGACCTCATCCATTTTCGCCTGCAACTGCTGCAGTTTAGGGAAGCCCGGCTTGAAGGTAACACTCAAATCCTTATATTCTGCCTCAAGCGTCGAATATTGAGTTTTCAAACTCTGAATGAGTAAATTATTAACCACCTGATCGAGAGATTTGTCATCAAGCAGCATATTTTGTTTATACATGGCTTCTTTGGCTATTCTTTCGGAAGACGCCTTGGCCAATGCATTGTTCGCTTCTACCAACTCCGTCAGCACCAGATTTTGTTCCGGGTCTAAAGAAACGATCCCTAAGTTTTTGGCAAATTCGTTGAGTTGCTGTTCGGATTCCTCAAGTTTGATCTGCGCGTCCCGAATCTGTATATCCAGAAACTTACTGGCAACATCGGACGCCGCCACATTGCTGTCCATATGCATCTGGATAAATTCATACATGGCGGCATTGGTAACACTGGCGGCCAGAGCCGGGTTAGGTGATTCAAAGGTTATGTCAATCAACTCACTGTTTTTTACTGGCGACACATTTAATCTTTTCTGAAATGCCTTAAGGACGTTATAAGTCAAAATCTGATTTTGAGCATCCTCATCCAATACACCGATCTGGTCTTGTTCCTGATCTGCACGGATAAAATTTTTAATGGAAGTGAGCAGGGATTTTGGCTGGTTATTCTTGTTCTGGTCAACTACGCGAGGATTAAATGTTGCATTATTCATCAAGTCAAGCTTCTCAATAACCCTGTTTGCCAATTGATTACTTTGCAGGAGGTTCACTTGAGTTTGCTGGAATTCTTTTGACTGTATGGCATTATTATTGGGATCCAGACTCTCAAATTTAGTCACATTTGAACTCTGGGCGGAAGCCCTTATCGTTCCTTTCGCCTTAAACTGCGGGGTTGCCCCAAAGGTATACAAGGCTGCCAGAACAAAAACCAGCAAACACACTGAAAGCACTGCTGTTTTCCGGCGAATCAGAATATCCAGATAATCCCGCAGATCTATTTCATCCTGGAATTCAGGGACAAGCTCCCGCACCTCAACACTGGGAAGGTTTTTCTGGGCCTCATCCCGTATCATCAGGCTGTTATCTGCTTCTGAAAATTTATCGTCTTTATTGCCTATCATTTTGTTTTTCTGTTTTGATTTTTATTGTTCCCAATTGATGATTTGTATTTTCCGCAAGAAGTTGAGCGGGGTTAATACAACACAATTGTTCGAGGACATCGGCGCCAAGAGTTGTTTGTAATTGTAACCATTCTTCTAATGTTGGCGGTCTGCGTGAGTTTACCCCATGGGCATCAGAGGCCAGATAATGGACACAATTACTTTCAATGAATTGCAACCCGACATGTTTGCTTTCTGCACCAAATTTACCAAGTAAACTACCAGTATTAATCTGGATCCTGATTCCTCGTCTGACAAATTCGTCGAGAGGATACCCCATTCCCCGCAACGAGGGTATTCTTTCCGGATGGGCCAGAATGATCTTCCAGCCTTGTTCCAGAAGGAGGTCAAGACAATGAAAAAGAAACTCCGCAGAATCAGTAAAGGATGGCTCCAGTAAATAATAAAAACTTGTGCCCAGGGGTAAAAAAGTTTGTGCCTCCAGATGTTCCTGTAACTTTTTATGACACGCAATTTCCATACCTGGAAATATTGCCAAAGGGATATTGTTTCTTTGCAGATATCCCTGTAACTCGGCAATTTTTTCAAGGATAAGCTGGCTGGAAGCTGTCCAAGCAGTTCCAGGGATATAATGCGAAGTGGCAATTACCTGTGTAACACCCATATCAGTATAACATCTTGCCAGGGCCGCACTTTCTTCCAGGTTATTGGGTCCATCGTCAAGACCTGGAAGAATATGGGTGTGGATATCTATAAAATCTGACAAAGACATGACACTTATTTTAGTAATTATTCATAAAGAGTAATTTCATAACATTCTTTTCTTCCACAGAGGAGCAGAGAAAAGCTTTTTTTGTTTTATATCTTTCTCTGCTCCTCCGCGCGAGATCACTCTTCCATCGGCGAGGGATGATCCTGTATCGCATAGGAAATCAACGCAACCAAGGTAACTGCATACAAGGAATTTGCCGGAAGCCGCCAACCGAAATCTATCAGGCCATGAATCAAAAAGCCTAAAAGCGAACAGAAAGCAGCACAGCCCACTATTATTGATGTCCTACTCTCTTCATGAATGGCGCGGCTTTTTTGCACCAGTTTTTTCCCTGTTACCAGAATCCCACCCAAGAGCCAGACAAAAAAGAGGAGCGCCATGGGCAAACCCAATTCAATAGCCAATTCAAGATACTCGTTGTGCACTCTATCAAACAGGAGATCCTCTGGAAATTCTTTAAGATATACGCCAGATAGTAACTGGAACGAACCAAATCCAATACCCGAAAACCAGTGATCTAACAACATGGGAAGACTGGACATATAAATATTAAGTCGCGTTAAGACAGAACCGTCAATGGTACTAAATCTGCTGAAAAGTCCATCCAGACCAAATAACGAACCGTAACCCCCGAGGAAGACAAACGGCAAGACAGTCAGTAACAGCTTTATCTTGCGGGAACATGGCATAAACAAATCAAGAAAAACAATCACCAGTAACATTGCCAGTATTCCGCCCCGGGAAAATGATAAGACTACAGCGAGAATCATGACCCCGATAGCGAAAAGGAAAAACAAAACTTTTATATTCAGTAGAGATAAAGATTGAAAAAAGTTATGCAATCTGCCTTTTGTTGGCCTTCCTTTTGCTCTATCCTTTAAGGAGCCAAGAAAAATCAGCACTCCAGCAAGAGATAGAGGCCAACACATATTCAACAGAGAAGCATATTGATTTTTATAAATAATGGTGCCATGTGCAGCACCTTTACTTGTTATGGGTAACCACAAGATTCCCACATTTGGATTCATCACCTGGACCAGGCCATAGGCACCTTCAAAGAGTCCGACGCATGCAGTAATGTAGAGCAATCCTTTAACTAGCTTTCTATTTCTGTTGAGCAGTGTTGTGAGAACAAAATAATAGAGGAGCAGAGAAAAAACAAAGATTGCACTCTGCATCCCTGCAATTCCATTATCACTTATGGAAGCAGTGTTCAGTCTTGTCTGAGCCAGGGTGTTTACCATTTGAATTCTGGCTGCCCTGACAGGAGACACAAGCTCAACAACAGATAAGGGTAAGGGAAGTGACTGCAGGGCTATATAGCCTATGAGAACAATCGGGACGATCAACCAGAACCAGGAAAGATCTTTCCACGGTAACTCCGGCAGCGCATAGAGCAACCAGCCACCAAGCCCAGCCAGGATAAGGAGAGTGTAGACACCTTGAACAATGGGATGAACAGCGCCAAAAATTAAAGGAAGGGTGGCTACGAGGGAAAAAACCAGCATTTGTGCTAATTTTTCAGGTTGCGGCAGCCTATCCACAAGCTGAAGAGATATTGACGTCGCCATTATTTCTTTGGATTCGTAAAGCTGACGCCTGTTCCCAGAAAACCAAGTGTGAAACCAGAACCAGAGAAAAGAGTGCCACTGGAACTGGACTCTGCGAAAATTATATCCTGATCCTTGATCAAAAGGGTATCACCGACTCCGCCCTGAAGATCACTAAAACTCAAGCTCAACACTTGCCTTTCCTTGCCGTTTTCCATACGGCGGATAAGTTTGATTTTGTCACTGTCAGCGTATCCTGCCAGGCCACCGGCAAGGGTGATGGCTTCAGTAATAGTCATACCGCTTCTCAGTGGGTATGTTCCTGGCTTACGGACCGCGCCATCGACAAAACATTGGCCTGTTTCGGGAATGAAGATGACATCCCCACCCATGACCACTATGTTCTGTTCCATATTCCCTTTTCTGACAAGTTCATCCAGGTCTATGAAGTAATTTACATTTTTTTTGGATTTGTCATCAAAGCGGGTAATATATGCTGCCGATCCTGCTTTTTCTGACAAACCTTCGGCAATGGCTATAACATCAAGAAGTTTTCGTTTAGAGACGTAATCAATTGTTCCTGGCTTATTAAAAGAACCAACCAAGGTTATTTGCTTACTGACATGCTCTTTAATATAAATAGAGACATGAGGATCATGAAGATACTTAACTTTAAGGTCTGCTTCAATTTTCCCTTCTGCTTCTGCGGCGGTGAGGTTACTGACTTCAACATTACCGAGAAGCGGTAGACTTATGAACCCTCTCGAAGATACTCGAACCAGTGCATTTAATGCTTCAGTTTCAAACACCGTAACCTGAATAAGATCTCCTGGGCCTAAAAGATAATCCCCGACATCAACTGATGCCAGAATCGCAGATGAAGGCTTCTGCACATTGTCGGTTGTCGCGGCTTTATCTTTTTCTATTTTTTGACTGACGTCCTGGAACTTTTTGAGATCCGTATTGGCTTCAAATTGTTCCGTAGCGCATCCAGACAGAAAGATAGACACAAAAAGAATTAAGAGATAACGAACCATTCCAGTAGATGACATTGGCATTCCAGTAAAACAACTTAAGTGTTTAAATTATACAATTATTTTTTTGTGCTAAAATCCAGAAAGAGGATTGCCAAAAAAATCAGCAACCCTCTTTCGCACACCTACACTCTATTCAACTTAGTGGTTTGGGCTAGGATTTGGCGTTGGCCTTGGTGATGGCCTGGGTGTTGGCCTTGGAGTTGGTGGTGGTGTCACATGTGTCTCGTTGTCGTTGTCTCTCTGTAACAAGTATATTGCTGTAACTACCCCCGCTGCCACTGCCCCAGCTATAAACAGACCGTTATTATTATCAGTATCAATATTAGTGTTATGACCAGCACCAGGCACATCTGCCATTGCCAAGACAATTTTTTCATTTGCACCAACAGACTTCATGCCGTTAGCCGTTGCAAAAATCAACCGTCCTTCCTTGACACTGATTTCAGTTTTTCCATCCTTATTTACTTTCACACTCCCGCGCACAGCAGGACTACTTGCCGCATTAAAAACTATTTCAGCAACACTATATATGCCTTCGGGAGTGTGAAAAGCTATCTTGCGAGCTTTATCAGTAATAACATAATCCACACTACCTGCACGTAAGAACAACCTGAAAGTATCCGCTTCATTTTTAATGGCAAATTTTGCCTGATCAGCTGCTACCAGGGAGATCCCTTCTGACTTGACCATGCATTTACCGTCACAAACCAGCATGGCCTCATCTTTAAGTGGATTTTGGCCTGAAAGCTTATCAACCAGCTTATCACCTTTCATAACCGAGAAATCCCCTTGACCAATACTTCCACCCTGTGCTGCAACTGCTGCAGTTGTTGCCATTCCAAAAGCCAATACAAAGCACAGTGACACTATACTCAATTTTTTTCTCATACGTCCTCCTTTCTGGTTCATTGGATAAAAACCCTGTCAGCCATAGGGCATAGTTTTGATCAATTGATCAAAACCAATGAATAATAACCTGTAACTTTGGCAAACCCCACTCCTTCTTAATTTTCTTTCAAGAAAAAAAGTACTTATAACTACTGAATAGACTGAATAGTACTGGACAATTAGTTATAATGATAGTTATTTATACCATATTAATGATTCCTATCACAAGACATTTAAAAGCAAAACTGAATTTTCCCACTACCGTACGTCATTCGCAACAGCAGAGTTACGATGGAATGAACTACCGATTTACGTGGAACAGGGCAAAGAGTTTCAAAATTATCGTTCAAAGCCTCTTTAAAAAAATAACTATCATGACCTTTCTCAAGCCCAAAACACTCCTTTCCGTTTTCTCAACCATTATTATCCTGTTTATCCCGGTTGCCGGTATTGGCGCGGAAAATATCGATGCCCGGACAGCAACACTGATTGATACGGCGGAAGCATTTCACGCTGTTACCCAGAAGGCAAAACCTGCTGTTGTTTATGTTTATGTAAAAAAAGTGACAACGGACAACACCGCCGAGAAACAAGCCTCGGACAAATTCTTCAACGACCCCCTCCTTCATAGTTTCTTTGGAGAAGAAAATAACAGCAAGGACCATGCCCTTGGCGACAGGCAAACAACATTCGCTCACGGATCTGGATTTATTATCAATAAAAACGGCTATATCCTCACAAACTCCCATGTCATCAACAACGCGCAGGAGATATCCATCCGCCTTATAGACAAGCGAGAGTTTACGGCTAAAGTAATCGGCCAGGATCAGAAATCGGATGTGGCTCTGATAAAAATCGATGCAGAGGAGCTTCCGGTAATATCCATGGGAGACTCCTCGTCGCTCAAGGTCGGAGAATGGGCGCTCGCCATAGGATCACCTTTTGAGATGCTGCAAACAGTCACCGCCGGGATTATCAGCGCCACAGGACGAAGCAGTGTCGGTATCAGCGAATACGAAGATTTCATCCAGACCGATGCGGCTATCAATCCTGGCAATTCAGGCGGCCCGCTTCTCAACATTCATGGCCAGGTTGTCGGAATAAACACGGCCTTTCTGACGCAAACCGGCGGGTATATGGGGGTTGGTTTTGCCATTCCGATCAATATGGCAAAAATAATTGCGGAGCGACTGCAAAAAGACGGAAAAATGACACGAGCATGGCTGGGGGTTGCGCTCAAGGACATTTCCCCTGATGAGCTTAAGACGCATAATCTGACCACCGATGCAGCCAATGCCGCCCTCATCAGCAAAATCGAGGCAAATGCGCCAGCTGCAAAGTCTTCTCTGCAAAAGGGAGACTTGATTGTATCCATGGATGATATCAGTATTGCCGGAGCGGCCGATCTTCGCAACCGGGTCGCCCTGAATGCACCAGGAACAACCATCACTCTGCAATATCTCCGTGACGGTCGAAAGCTGTCAACGACGGTGACTTTAGGCGCCAAGGAAGAATAGGCTATTGAGCACTAAAACTGCTGCCGGATTATTGCTCTGACTCTACGAAAGCCTTTACTTCCAGGGGCAGAAAATCAATCTGCAAAGTACCATTGACCGCCATCGCCTTGCTGCCATCAAAGAATTCCCGCCAGACCAATTTTTTCCCTGTCGAAAGTGACAAAGATGCCCTGGTGTAGGTTGGCAGGGTATTCACACACAGGAGCATCTGTTCGGATTCATTTTCCTTATATACACAATGAACAGCCGGATTCCCTTTCGGATCGAACCTGTTCGCGGACAGCATTTCAACGGCAACGGGTTCCGGGTTGTTTATTCGTTTCAGCCAGGGAAGAATCTTTTGCAAACGTGCCACAACTCGCTGAAAATCCTTTTTCCCCTGTTCATCGGCAGTGATAACTGGAAATGTATAAAAATACACCCCTCTGCTGCCATGAATAATGGACAGAAAGGTGAGACAGTTCATTTCCTCAAAGGTTGGCAGTCTCGGCCAGCCGGAAGAACTCAACTCACTGCCGCCAAATGCCTGGATAACCGATTGCAGACGATTCCGACCGACAGAAGCAGCCGCCTGATCCATTGACTCGGAAAGCCAGGTCATCGGCATAAAAGGCACGGGATATTGATCGAGCATGAAGAAATCAGAACTTCCAACGTAATCCGCAATGTTCTGCGGCCTCACTATTGCCATGGATGTTGGAATTCCGGGAAATCGATCATGGAGAATCCTTTGGATATCCAGGGCCTTCCAACGTGGAAAAGAATAAATCTCCGGTTCATCATTGACATAAAAGCTGAATCTGCCTTTGGAAAAACGATCAGCCAAGGTGTCGACAGCTACGAGCAGCTCTTCAGGGTTATGCGGCACCGAGAGAAGACAATGCATGTCATTGTGTATACACGCATCCATAGATTTCTCATTCATACGAATAACAGCGCTGTTTAGGCCCATTTCTTTCATCATCGAGATATTGTCGGCACTCGCTCCATAGGCGCCAATCGGGAAGAAATTGGTATCACCTGTAAGATTCTGCTCGACCGGCCGGGAGACATCTTCAACCAATTCGGGATTCTGCATCCAGAACGTCGTACCCGGAGCATTGTTTTTAAAGGAGAAAAATCTCTCAGATTCCTTCAGGTCTTGAGGACAGTGGACAGAGACGCGAAGGTTTTGAAACCGCCCGACACCACGATGGGTGTTAAGCAAATATTGCCGGCCCCATACCTCAATCTCCGGGTACGCAGATCCATTGAGATCCTCCCGAAAAAAGTCTGCGGAGAATCGATACGTTTTCCGGGGATCACACGCAGGGAGAGCTGTTTTCCATGCTCCCTGGCGATCGAGACCGGCAGTTACCCCCAGTGTTCCGCTGTTCTTTTTAGTGTCTGGTTGGAAGAGATATTTGGTGTCAACAGCAGCAGTGCCTTGTTGCCAGGAAGTCGGCGCCTGCTTGTCTCCTTTGGAAGTTATGGTGAACTCCAGAGGCGGGAGAAGATTTATCTTCGCGTCGAAATCCCTCAACAACGGCCACAAATTCTCTTTCATATCAGAATAAATAAAGACCAGAAGACCTTCAGCCCCGCTTTGGGAGACTGACTGTACGGATTTTGTAAATTCATCCGGTGCGACATCAGCTGATTGAATAATCGGCCAAACAGCTTTTTCAGCCATATCCTGAAAATATTCGCTGATATCCCTGACCCATTCCACAGGCTGCCCAACCATAACATAATAGACCATGGGCGATAACACATCCACATAAGGGGCAATCTGGGTTGCATCCTGGGCTAATTGCCTTAACACCGCGCCTTGCCGCTCCCCTTGGGTCCAGGGAACAAGAAAAACACCGAGTTTGATCTTTTTCGTTGTCTGTACCTTTTCCACCACGGAACGGGCTTCACGGACAAATGAGGTGATCTGTTCCTTTTTCCATTGCCGCCATTTTGATTCTGCATGTTTATGAATCCAGTCAGCCGCCTCGGCGGTAGTCATATTACCAGGAACATCAACTCCCTTTTCAATCTGGAAAAGCTTAAGACAACGCGGACAATAACAGGTATCCGGGATTTCTGGCTGTTTCTCTTCCCAACGTCCGGGGTATCTGAGGAAATCAAGCCACACCCCGTTAATACCGTCAGCTCCCCCATATTCCTGCAGCCAGGAGGCAAGAAGGGCCAGCCGTTCTTCACGCCAGGCAAAGTGTGTTGGGCAAACCCCGCCATGTTGAGACGAGACAGCCTTGCCCGAAGCCGTGACTGGGACTGAATCAGGATATTTTTTCCAGGCCCCGACTCCTCCGAAAACATTCAGGGTCAGATATACCTGGAATCCTGCTTTACTTAAGCGCGAGATTGTCTGCTGATGAGGAGGGACAAAAACTGTTTGAACGTGAGCATCCAGAAGATGTTGCACCGTTTTTTCAATATCGTCGGCAGGAATCCCGTACATTCCACGAACGGTTTCCGTTCTGCCAGGAAGAACATCACCGGCAAAGACGAGGAAGAGAGTCAAGAGCGACACCATCAGAACAAGTGTCTTTTTCATACTAACCTCCTTGGGTGAATAATTGATGGCTTTCCTCAGGTTTTCCTGCAGTTGGCCGCCGTTTTTTGTGTGATGGATTGCTTACGAATTCATCACGGTTCATACAATTTTTATGCAATCTCAAACAGGTACAATTTCTTATCTGACGAACCATCAATGATGACCAGTTGACCAGGCCAAGTTCAGAGAATTTTTTAAGGCAAGACAATGTGACATGTTTCTGCGACTCCTGAAAAACAAAGAGAAACTAATCGAGTACGCATTCCCGTTTGACTTCAAAGGCAAAACTCTTCTAAATTCCTGCTTTCAGGTGAAAGAAGAGAGAGCGTTGAGTTGATGTTTACATTCCATCTGCAGAGGCCTGTTGCATCGTGGCACAAGATGAGGACACCATCGCAGCTCCATAGCTGGCAGCGCCCAGCAAGGCGGCATCTTTTCTGGTAATCATACGCACCGGGATAGTCGCCATCAGCGCCGCCATCTTTTCTTTGTTGTTGAAGGCCGCAAGCAATGGGGCAAAGGAGATCCGGCCGGCAAGATGCAGCATGATCCCGCCGCCAATGTACAAGCCGCCGGTACTGTACAGTTTCAGGGCAAGATTTCCTGCCTCGGCCCCCAGGATGGTCAGAAAAAGTTCTATGGTCTTCCGGCATACAAGGCAGGGATTCTCACCATCGAGGGCGCCATTGACAATCACCGGGGTCTGATCCCCGACCGTTGCCAGCGCCGCACGAACCGCCGGTGCTTCCTCCATCCCCGAGGCCTTGAAAAAAGCATAGAGAGTGGGAATCCCCAAACCGGAACAGAGCATTTCATAGCTGATCGGGACAGACCATGGATGCTGTCGGCGCTTCCAGTCAAGCAGGGCGGCCTGGGTGGCATCGGTCGGGGCAAAATCGGCATGACCGCCTTCTGTCCCCTGGGCCCAGATCACTTCTCCAGTCTGCGCCAGAAACCCCTCGCCCAGACCGGTTCCCGGGGCAATCACCGCCCGAACGCCGCCAGGGATCTCTTGTCCAGTTTGCAATTCCAGACAATCATCTTCCTGCAGGAGGGGGAGGGATGAACAAACAGCGGTCAGATCATTGATCAACCACACCCCGGCAAAACCAAAACGCTCCGCCACCAACGATGCCCTGATCATCCAGGGGAGATTGGTCATCTCGGCCTGACCATTGCCAACAACCCCTGCCACGGCCAGGCAGGCATATTCCGGCACATGTCCTGTCTCCCCCAAAAAGGTGCTGACAAGCTCCAGAATGCCACTAAAGTTGCGACTGGCATAAATGCCCTGCACCAGTGGCGCTGACCTCAGATCGCCCTGAAGGTCAAAAACCGCCAGGACGCTCTTGGTTCCACCTATATCTGCTGCCAGAAGAAGGGACATAAGGACATGCATACCTCAAAAAAAGAGTGATCCGCTTGTTCATTCTTACTCTTTCCCGGAGTTGGAATAACCAAGGGACTTGACACGATAAACATAATGATGATACCGAATACCTTACGACTTTAATCCATACGCTTAAAGCCAAACTTTGGAGGAAAATTGCTATTTATTTTAACCTTCCATTTTTTGTCACGATAACATCGTCATGATTTGTAAACAATCACAGAAATTCAATAATTGGAAATTTCACCCATCCATAAAGAGTAAAAGAGATGGTCACGAGTCCACTTATCGACACCAGATACTTCCGTATGAAGAAGATGTCAAACCAGCCCCGTCTTATGGCGTAAATCCGATCTCTGTGTTATAATTTATTTTTTGAATAAGATAGAAAAAAGAAACCTCATCCTTCTCTCCTTGTCGGAGAGGGTTTTACACAAGCCTCAACAAAAACATTATATTCTTTTCCATGGCCATACGTACAATTTTAGAATTTCCAGACCCGGTCCTCCGTCAGCAGGCACAACCGATCACCGTTTTTGACGAAAGACTCATCGAACTGGTCAAAGACATGACCGAGACCATGTATGACGCGCCCGGCATTGGTCTGGCCGCGCCTCAGGTTGGCGAGTCCATCCAGTTGATTGTGGTCGATGTGGCCAAGATCGAAAAGGAGCAAAAGGTCCTGGCCATGATCAACCCCCGGCTTATTGGTCATGAAGGAACCCAGGTCGACGAGGAGGGCTGCCTCAGTGTCATTGAGCTGACCGCCAATGTCAAACGGTATAAAAAGGTCACTGTCTCCTATCAGAATCTGAGCGGAGAGCCCAAAGAACTGACCGCCGAAGACCGCTTTGCCGTTGTTCTCCAGCATGAAATCGATCACCTGCACGGGATTCTCTTTCTCGACCACCTGAGCGCCTTGAAACGTGCCCTTTACAAAAAAAAGGTCCAGAAGATGCTGGCCGAAAAAAAGGCAGAACGATGACAGGCACAAGCTTCCGCATCATCTTCATGGGAACCCCGGACTTTGCGGTCCCTGCCTTGCACCAACTGCTGAACGGGCCGGACAAAGTGGTAGCGGTCGTTACCCAGCCTGATCGCCCTAAGGGCCGCGGTAAGAAACTGACCCCACCTCCAGTCAAAGTGGCGGCGGAACAGGCCGACATCCCGGTGCTGCAACCCACTAAAATCAGAACTGAAGAATTCAGTAATATTCTCAAGAGTTACAGACCAGACCTGATCGTTGTCGCCGCCTACGGCCGCATTCTGCCCGCTTCCATCCTGGAGCTTCCCCGGCTGGGCTGCATCAACATCCATGGCTCGCTATTGCCCTGGCACCGTGGGGCCGCCCCCATCCAGTGGGCAGTCATCAAGGGCGACAAGCTGGCAGGCGTCACCATCATGCAGATGGACGCAGGCATGGATACTGGCGACATCCTGTTGCCGGCAGCAATCCCCGTGAACGAAGACGAAACAGCGGGCAGCCTCTTTGGCAGACTTGCAGAACTGGGCGGCATCACCCTGATCCAGGCGCTCGACCTGCTGCGACAGAACAAACTCCCCCCGATCAAACAGGACCACAGCCTGGCCACCGCCGCCCCGCCGCTGACCAAGGAAGACGGCAGCATTGACTGGAAGAAACCAGCTACAGAACTGCATTGTCTGATCCGCGGCCTTGATCCCTGGCCTGCCGCCTACAGCTTTATCGACGGCCAGCGTTTCCGTTTTTTTTCGCCGGAAATTGTCCATAAGGAGTGCCAGCAACCTGTCGGAACCCTGATCCTGGCCGACCCCCAAGGGCTGCTCATCGCCACCGCTCACAACTGCCTGCTGATCAAGGAGATCCAGCCGGAGGGGAAAAAACGCATGACGGTTGAGGCCTACCTGTGCGGCCACCCCCTGGCGTCTGGCATTCAACTCACCCGAGAATAACCGCCCAGATCTCTTCCACCAGCAAAGAGATCTTTTTTTTAATCCTGTTATACCATTTCCATATACAACCCATGAAGATTGCCTATACTGACTGTTTTTCCGGAATCAGCGGCGATATGTTTCTGGCCGCCTTGCTCGATGCGGGCCTTGACGAAAATCTCCTGCGGCTGGAACTGGAAAAACTGGATATTGGCCCATTCGATCTCTCGATTACCACCACCAGACTGTCAGGAATCAAAGCGGCCAAGGTCGAGATCAGCGCCAGGGCTGATCAGCAGTTTCGCAACCTTGCCACCATCCTCGATATCCTGCAGACCAGCGACCTGGAGCCAATCATTATCGACAAGGCCGGCACGGTGTTCCAAACCCTGGCCCGTGCCGAGGCCAAAGTCCATGGCCTGCCCGTGGACACCATTCATTTTCATGAGGTGGGGGCCATCGACACCATCCTGGATGTGGTAGGCGTCACCTTCGGCCTGCATCATCTGGGGATAGAGCGGCTGATCAGTTCCCCGCTGCCCTGGGGGCATGGCTTTGTGGAGTGCGCCCATGGCCGCCTGCCACTCCCTGCCCCGGCCGTCTGTGAACTGCTGACAGGGGTTCCGGTCTATGCCGTTGACATGGCGCAAGAGCTGGTAACCCCCACCGGGGCCGCCCTGCTCACAACCCTGAGTCAGGGTTTTGGGCCGCTGCCGGACATGACCATCGACGCCACCGGCTACGGGGCCGGCAGCCAAACGCTTGCCAACGGGCAGCCCAATCTGCTGCGCCTGATCATTGGCCACAAGACAGAGCAATCCCAGACCGTTGAGATCATCGAGACCCACCTGGACGACTGGAACAGCGAAGGGTTCCCCTATCTCTGCGAGCTCCTGTTCAAACAGGGAGCGCTCGATGTCAGCCTGACCCCGATGATAATGAAAAAAGGGCGGCCCGGCCAGCAGTTGCGCGTCATCTGCCACCAAGCCCATGGCCTGCAGCTGAAACAGACTATCCTCTCGGAAACCACGGCCATTGGCCTGCGCTTTCGCACAGAGGCCCGGCTGACCCTGGAACGTGAACAGGTGACGGTGAACACCCAATGGGGAAAGGTGGCGGCCAAGAAGGTGCAGACCCCGGCAGGACCCGTGATCTATCCGGAATATGAGGCCTGCAGAGAGATTGCTGAATCCGTGCATGTCCCCCTGCAACAGGTCTATCGAGCCGTGGTTCAGGGAAAAGAGGAGAAGGAGTGAAGATGGATCGAGTGATTATCGCCCTGGCGACAGGATTCTATGCGGGCAAACTGCCGATATGCCCGGGGACCTGGGGTTCACTTGTGGCCATCATCCCCTGGTTTTTTTTGCGCAACCTGACCCTGCCGAGCTACCTGCTCATGCTGGGGCTGGTCTTTGTGGTCGGTTTTTTTGTCTCCGGCTCAGCCGAAAAACTACTGGATCAGGCCGATGCCGGCCCGATTGTCATTGATGAATTCTTAGGCATGTTCATCACCCTGGCCTGCGCCCCCGATCATCCAGCCGCCTGGATACTCGGCTTTTTCCTCTTCCGCTTCTTTGACATCGCCAAACCCTTTCCCTGCTCCTGGTTTGACCAGCGCATCCATGGCGGCATCGGTATCATGATGGATGACGTGATCGCCGGGATCTATGCCCTGGCCAGCCTGCAGCTCATCTCGGTTTTATGGGAAACATTCAGGGCATAAGCAACACATCCACAAGTCACCTCACCGGCCCAAGCGCTCAATCTCCTGCTGCATCATCTCAATCACCCTGATCGGGTCATCGGCCCTGGTGATCGGCCGTCCGACCACCACATAATTCGCTCCGTCGGCAATGGCCCTGCCCGCAGTCACAATCCGTTTCTGATCATCTTCGCAGTCCGTCACATTGGCCCCTGGCCTGATCCCAGGGGTGACAATCAGCAGTTTTTCACCCAGGCCATCCCGCAGACGGCCAGCCTCCAGCCCGGAAGAGACCACCCCGTCACAGCCAAGATCGAGTGCCCGCTTGGCCCGGAAATAGACCAGATCCTCAATCGACTGGGTCATGCCCATGGCCCGCAGGTCCTCCTCGCCAAAACTGGTAAGCACGGTCACTGCCAGCAGCTTCATGTCGCCACGGGCGGCCACAGCTGCCCGGATGATGGGATCATTGCCATGAATGGTGGCAAAGGTGACGCCCCGGTTATTGACCTGCTCCACGGCCAGTTTCACCGTTTCCGGGATATCAAAAAATTTCAGATCGAGCATCACCTTATGGCCACGATCGATGATCCAGTCAACCACCTCAAACCAACTGGCCATAAAGAGTTGCAGCCCCACCTTATAAAAGCCGACATGGGACTCACAGCGCTTGACCAGTTCTTTGGCCTGCTCGGGTCTTTCCACATCCAAGGCCACAATGATACGATCTCTCAAAGGAATTTCTATTGTCATCACGCCCTTTCCAATCTCGTTTTTCTCATATATACTCCATATAATACAGGGCAGCACCGAGTGCCCTGCAATCATCTTTCCAACAACTTCTTTTTACCTGCTCGACCCATCTTCCGCAAGAGATCTGTCGACGAGGGTCAAGTATCGCCGTGACTTTGGTGTCTCGCCAATCCCTTCTCTGCAAGTGATGACAATAAAACTCAAGATAATCATTGACGGTTTCAACAATAAAGACAATATTTTCAAGAATGATTATCACATAAATCATAAAAAATATTTTGACAATCACTCACCAACCATCAACAGAGGAGATCACCACATGGCCAGTCTAAAAGGAACACAAACCGAAAAAAACATTCTGACCGCCTTCTGCGGCGAGTCCCAGGCCCGAAATCGTTACACTTATTTTTCTGCCCAGGCCAAGAAAGAAGGGTTCGTACAAATTTCCCAGATATTTGAAGAGACAGCCAATCAGGAAAAAGAGCATGCTAAACGGCTGTTTAAATTACTGGAAGGTGGCGAGGTCGAGATCAAGGCATCCTTCCCTGCCGGGGTCATTGGCACAACCGTGGAGAATCTCACGGAAGCGGCCGGCGGCGAACACTACGAGCACACCATCATGTATCCGGGATTTGCCAAGGTGGCGAGAGAAGAAGGCCTGCAGGTAATCGCCGCGATTTTTGAGGCCATTGCCGTCGCCGAAAGACAGCACGAAAAGCGGTACCTGAAGTTAAAGGCCAATATTGAGGCCGGCCACGTCTTCCAGCGGGAGGAGAAGGTCACCTGGCGCTGCCAGAATTGCGGCTATCTCCATGAAGGAGAGAAGGCTCTGGAGAAATGCCCGGCCTGCGACCATGCTCAGGCCCATTTTGAGTTACTGGCCGAGAACTGGTAATTCATGCACCTTACTCAAGTGAACAGTTTTCTAACTTTGAATTGAGCAATCCCCATCAATCCTCTTGTTAAAAAGGGGGCTGATGGGGATTTCCAAACAGAATATTATGAAAATATGCCGCAACAGGCAAAGAGAAATGTTAGCAACTAAACCTTCACGCAATCCATCGCGTACACAACCTTGCCATCTCTCTCTTCTTTTACAAGGCCGTGGATGTCGGTTTCAAAGCCAGGGAATTTCTCATTAAAACTACGGGCAAATTTCAGATACTCCAGGATAGTCCTGTTAACCCGCTCACCTGGTATGAGAAGGGGAATCCCTGGAGGATAAGGAGTCAGGAGAATACTGGTGATGCGGCCTTCAAGATCATCTATCTCAACCCGCTCGATCTGATGATGCACCATCATCGCATAGGCGTCAGCCGGCTTCATCGCCGCTTCCATATGCGACACATACATCTCGGTTGTCAGCCGCGCCACATCATTTTCTTTATACATGCCATGAATTGATTCACACAGGTCCTTTAAGCCAATGCGTTCATAGCATGGGAATTTCGCGATAAATTTGGGTAGCACCCGCCACAACGGCATATCCCGGTCATAGTCGTCCTTAAACTGTTGCAAGGCCGTCACCAGGGTATTCCAACGCCCTTTGGTAATGCCGATGGTGAACATGATGAAAAATGAGTACAAACCAGTTTTCTCAACAATAACACCATGTTCCGACAAATAACGGGTCACAATCGCCGCCGGAATCCCGGTGGCTGCAAAGTCGCCGTTGACCGCCAGCCCCGGAGTGATGATCGTGGCCTTGATCGGATCCAACATGTTGAAACCATCGGCCAGTTTTCCAAAACCATGCCAAGGCTCACTCGCGCGCAAAATCCAATCCTCACGCTCGCCCATACCCTCTTCAGCCAGCTCCTCCGGACCCCAGACCTTGAACCACCAGGAAGCCCCAAACTCCTCATCCACCTTGCGCATGGCGCGACGGAAATCCATGGCCTCGACAATGGACTCCTCAACCAGCGAGGTTCCACCCGGCGGCTCCATCATGGCTGCGGCCACATCGCAACTGGCAATAATGGAATACTGAGGACTGGTGGAGACATGCATCAGATAGGCCTCATTAAACTGGTCACGATCAAGGCGACGGGTTGGCGATTCCTGCACCAGAATCTGGCTGGCCTGACTCAAGCCCGCCAGCAGTTTATGGGTCGATTGGCAGGCATAAACCATTGGCCCATCGGAGCGCTGGGTATCGCGGCCAATGGCGTGCATGCCTTGATAAAATTCATGGAACGTGGCGTGCGGCAGCCAAGCCTCATCAAAATGCAGATTTTCGACGGTGTCGCCCAAGATCTGTTTGATAGTATCAACGTTATAGAGAATCCCGTCATAGGTGGACTGGGTAATGGTCAACATCTGGGGCTTGGTGCCCAGATCCTTGGCAATGGGATGAAGGGCAATTTTGGCGGCAATAGTTTCCGGCAAAAATTCAGATTTTGGGATCGGCCCGATAATGCCATAATGATTGCGCTTGGGCATAAGAAAGACCGGCACCGCGCCCGTCATAATGATGGCGTGCAGGACTGATTTGTGACAGTTGCGATCGACAACGACGATATCGTTATCGGCAACATTGGCATGCCAGACAATCTTGTTGGAGGTTGATGTGCCGTTGGTGACAAAAAAAAGATGATCAGCGCCAAAGATACGGGCCGCATTCTGTTCCGAGGCTGCCACCGCACCGGTGTGATCAAGCAATTGCCCCAGCTCATCAACGGCATTACACACATCGGCACGCAGCATGTTTTCACCAAAGAACTGATGGAACATCTGCCCCACCGGGCTTTTCAGGAAGGCAACGCCGCCGGAATGACCAGGACAGTGCCAGGAATAGGAGCCATCGGCCGCGTATCCGGTCAGGGCACGGAAAAAGGGCGGCGCCAGGGAATCAAGATAGACCCTGGCCTCACGGATAATATGGCGGGCCACAAACTCCGGGGTATCTTCAAACATATGGATAAAGCCATGCAGCTCCTTCAGCACATCATTGGGAATGTGGCGTGAGGTCCGGGTTTCACCATAGAGAAAGATGGGGATATCCTCGTTACGCCGCCGGATCTCCCCCACAAACAGGCGCAGCTTATCGATGGCCTCTGTCTTCTGAGCTTCATCGGAAAACTCATCATCATCAATGGACAGGATGAAACAGGAGGCCCGGTTCTGCTGCTGGGCAATCATGGCAGTATCGCCAAAACTGGTGATACCCAGAGTCTCCATCCCCTCATTCTCAATGGCCTCGGCCATGGCCCGAACCCCGAAACCAGATGCGTTTTCGGAGCGAAAATCTTCGTCGATAATGACGACAGGAAAGCGAAATTTCATCTATCAAACCTCAAGGGTAAATCGTAAAAAAATCAGAACTACTCAACACAGGAAGCGCCAGCTCAGTCCCTCTCCTCCTGAGAACAAAAGAAAAAAATCAACTGAATTTTGCAATCAACGATGATCCAAAAATATGCAGGAATTCATTTATTTCAACCCATATCTTCTGGCAGAAAACAACAAATTTCTATACCATGAGAGAGGCAACGGTACAAGTTGCAAATCATGCCCACACCAGTTCGACATGGATATTGAAGACACACTGGCACTCACAGAACAGTAAGTACTGAAGTGCGGAAAGCGGAGGAAAATATTCATCACCGTTTGATGGCAAGAGTTTGCGTTATGGTTTCTTGACAAGGATCTCACCACCGACTACAACAATCTTGATTTCGCTGATGTGCCTTCCACTTGGCATCAAGCCAGGCTAACAATACAATACATCAAAATCAATTAATCTCGACATGTTACCATGCAAGCAAAACAAAGAATAGTTTTGCCAGAGGCGCATGGGTTAACTTTTTCATGACATTTATGACACCTGCACCATGAACAAGAAAAAACAGATCCAGATCATAGGGGGCGGACTCGCCGGATGCGAGGCCGCCTGGCAGGCAGCACGTCGCGGTTGCGCCGTTTGCCTCTACGACATGAAGCCACAGCGATTCAGCCCAGCCCACCATTCTCCGCTTTTGGCCGAAATGGTCTGCAGCAATTCCCTGCGCTCTAACGCCCAGAACTCGGCTGTCGGGCTTCTCAAGGAAGAAATGCGCCGCCTTGACTCGCTCATCATGCGCGTGGCGACAGAGACAGCCGTGCCTGCCGGCAAGGCCCTGGCCGTCAACCGGGATTTTTTCTCCCAGGCCATCACTGAATGCCTCGAACAACACCCCTTAGTCGAAATTATCCACCAGGAGCAGACAGGAATCCCAGCTCCAACAGATGCCCCCATCATCCTGGCCACCGGGCCACTCACCTCCGAGGCCATGACCAATTCCCTGGTTCAACTGACCGGGCGTGACCGTCTTGCCTTTTACGATGCCATAGCCCCCATCATCCACAGCGAATCTCTCGATATGGAGATTGTCTATTTGAAATCACGGTACGATGACGGCCCAGGTGATTACCTGAACTGCCCCATGAACAAGGAGGAATATCTGGCATTCATCGCCGCATTGAAAGATGCAGATACAGTTCCGCTAAAAGACTTCGAGGAAGTCAAATACTTTGAAGGCTGCCTTCCCATTGAGGTCATGGTGGCCCGCGGTGACAATACCCTGCGTTTTGGCCCGATGAAACCAGTCGGGCTTGATGATCCGCGAACAGGAAGATGGCCCTATGCCGTGGTCCAGTTACGCAAGGAGAACAAGCAAGGAAGCCTGTACAATCTTGTTGGTTTTCAAACCAAACTGACCTATCCGGAACAAAAGCGGATTTTTCGCATGATTCCTGGAATGGCCCAGGCCGATTTCGCCCGTTTGGGATCTATTCATCGCAACACCTTTGTCTGCGCGCCAGAACTCTTGGAGCCAACCCTGCAACTTAAATCAAGACCAGACCTGTTCCTGGCTGGACAGCTTTCAGGGGTGGAAGGCTATGTGGAATCAACGGCCATGGGCCTGCTGGCCGGGATCAACGCCAGCAGGATGCTAACGGGAAAGCCTCTGGTTGTTCCGCCTCCAGAGACAGCTATGGGCGCCCTTATCACTCATCTGACCCAATCAGATCCAAAACACTTCCAGCCCTCCAATGTCACTTTTGGTCTTTTCCCAGAATGGAACCAAGGGGATACAAAAGATCACAAAACTACCAAGATGCCTAAAGCCCTTCGTGGCGAGCTCAGGGCAAGCATCGCCCTGAAAGCCTTAACCAGATGGCAGGGTGAGCACGAACTGCAATAAAAAAGGCCTGCCAGCAACACGCTGACAGGCCTTTTTTTTGTTCACGGTTCTGGCAGAAAAGCTATTCCTTCTTTTGATCATCCTGATTTTGATTCGGGCAAGTGCGTTTCAACAACTTATTCACACTGATCCGCAACCGATCAATGGAATTGGCCAAAACACCAATCTCATCCTTGGTTTCAGAGTGGGCGCTATCACAGAGATTTTTGCCGATACTGATATTCTTGGCCGTCTCAGAAAGACGAATAATCGGCCCTACTACCGCACGATCAAGGAAGATCCAGATACAGACAATGGTCACCAGCAGACAGCCAATACCAATAAAAAAGATCTTCAAGGCCGACTGCTGGGCCATGGCAAAGGCCTGAGTAATAGAGACATAGATCATGGAGGCGCCAACCGTATCATTCAGCTTCCAGTTATAGCCATGATCTACCCCATAGATATCCTGCTGTTCTTTAGGGGCGGTGTCCGGATCACCATGACATTCAAGACAGTAATCCTTCTCGATCCTGACCGGCAGGGCCTCATAAAAAAACTTTTCCCCCCCCCGCTCAATAATCCCTTCTTTATTCTTGGCGCCCGGGTTACTCACGAAATATTGAATTATTTTCAGCTCTTCGGCATCCGCCTTATTGTCAGGCCAGAGGGGGTCAATGGTTGCCTGTTTAAACTGATATCCCTCTTGGGTCTTTGCGAACAAATCATATTGCATACGTTTCACCGCAAACTTTGACATCAGTTCAGGAATAAATCTATCCTTGTCAGTCACCAGCTCATCAATCTTCGGTTTCTGATATTTGGCAAAAAATGTTCCACCTGCCTCAACATAATTAAAAAGCATCGCCCCTTTACTTTTGGCATCAGCAAGGGCGGTCTGACGACTAAGCATATAACTGGTATAGCCAATAGCAAGCGTTGCCAGCAAGCTCAACACACTAATAATGATAATAAATTTTGCGCGAATCCCCATTTCTTCCTCCAATAAAACATCATTAATAAGACTGCAATCACAACAGCCACTCATCTTTTGGCCTCACGGCCTTTTCATATCCATGAGAAGCATAGCATGTCTGCAAACGAAAAGGAAATCAGAAAATAAAACAATCCTTACGAGCATGATGCCATATCTGCAGAAAAAGAATCTTTACTATCTGATTACACAAGACTTTACCGTTGATAATCCTTGACAAACCCGTAACAACCCTATAAAAATTATTAAGGAAGGATTAGAGAAGAGTTTTTTTTCAATAAAAAAGAATCCCTACCCTGCAATCACAAGAGCAGAAGACAGGATGGTTTTCTCAACACATGAAGGGGGCGCACATGATCAAACGTTACGGACTGGCAAGCTTAGCCACACTACTTTTATCTTTGCATGGTCTGCCTGGCGATGCCATTGCTGGCGGCCATGGCTCCAATCAGGAGCTCGCACAGGAAGTCGAGATGTTAAAAAACATTGTGACCGATCTCAATACACGCCTGGCAACTGCCGAAGAGATGCTGCAAGCATCGATGAAAGAGGAAAAAAGCAAGAAGGGCGGTCAGGAAGTGCAGGATGCACTCGACAACCTCGACAAGCGGGTATCAAGCACGGAACAACACAGCACCCTGGACAAAGTGAACCTGAGCGTTGAACTGGAGACGAAACTCAATTCCCTGCACATGGAAGCCAAGGGAATGCCCATGGCAATGCAGAATGGCATTATGAGTATGGCTAACGGCACCCCTTTCACCCGGGCTGCACTGGGTGCCTTTGGCCCCCCTCCGCCACCGGAAAATCAGGACATCGACAATAATACCATTTTTGACAATCGGATTCGCATTGACATGAAGGCCAAGCCCACCAATTCCCTTTCCTTTGTCGGCAGACTTTCCGCCAATAAGGTCTTTGGCGATTCCAGCGGCGTCAAATGGTACAATGGCGGCCCCAATGCAATTGCCATGGATGGCAATGTGCACTCCACCGGCAGTGATTCAGCCCTTCGTGTTGAACGCGCCTTTTTTACCTATTTTGACACTATTGGCGAGCTCCCCTATCATTTTTCCATTGGCCGCCGCCCCGCCCTTGATGGCGCACCCGCAGAATTCAGCAAAGCCACCACCGTTGGTGGTTCCCCCATGGCCCATGCCATCAACTGGCAATTTGATGGAGTCTCTCTAGGAGCTAATCTGGCCGAGGCAACTGGCATAGAAGGTTCGGCCTTCAAGTTTTGCTGGGGAAATGGATTTGAATCGGGAGCCGGTTCAGGAAACTCTTACTCCATGTCCTCTTCCTCAAATGTTAGTGATATGCAGTTTGCGGGCTGGATAGCCACTCTCTACGAGAATGAGAAAACAAAACTCATCCATATGTATGCCCATGCCTTTGATGTAACTGACGGCTTTACCGGACTTGTGGTTATGCCTTTAGCCATGTCCGGGACGGATATCAATGGCGATGGCCGTTATGACCGATACAGCATGACAGCCAACACTGGCGGATATATCAGTCGGACTGAACCCACTGCCAACATAGGTGATCTCGATATCGTCACCCTGCTCGGCCAGTCTGAATATAAAGATATAGGCTTCTTCGTGGACCTGGCACTCAGCCATGCCCGCCCATCCGGTATTTCCATGAACCCTATGATGCAATTTTTTGGAACGGACGCCCTGCTCAACAGCAACGGCGAGCAGTTTGACCGTACCGGCTACTCGGTCTGGGCCGGCATAAAAGCTCCGGTCGCCTTAACCAAGGGCACCATTGGCGTTGAATACAACTGGGGCTCCCAATACTGGCTAGGCTTTACTGGTGGCGAGGACAACATTGCCGGCAGCAAACTGGCCACCCGCGGCAGCGTGTATGAACTCTTCTACAATCAGCCTCTTATTGACAACAAAGTTGTACTCTCTCTGGGCGCCCAGTATTATGCTTATGACTACTCAGGAAGCGGTAACCCCATGGGAAATCCAGTCAAGATATCAGAGTTAACGTCTCTTGATACCTTTATGCCAGTGGTCGATACCATGTGGAACTATTATGTCAATCTGGCTTATCGTTGGTAGAATAACGCTAAGCACAAGATAACAAAGAGCACCAAAGACAAAGGCCTTTTTACCAGTTGGTAAAAAGGCCTTTGTCTTTCACTCTGAACATCTCTGTGTCCAGATTTCTCCTGACCTACTCACAAGTCTTGGGTTTTGCTGCATCCAGTGCATACTGCTGGACAAACTTATGCAGATCTTCCATCTGCGAAACAGTATAACCATAGGTGTCAAATTTCGGCATATCCTTTTTAAACTTCTTGAAGTCATCAGCGAAATAACGATCCCATGCAACTATGGTCCGATCAGCAGGACTGATGATCTTACCGTTATTCTTTTTATGACAGGTCAAGCACTTACGAAAGACATACCGCCCTTTCGTGCTATCCCCTGCGGCAGGATTAAATACCCCTGTACCACCCTCACTCGTGGCCTCAGCCTTGGTTCCCTCTGCTGGCGAGGACACCTTTTTCGTCGTGGCCTCAATAGTTTTAGGAGCATCTGCCCCAGCCCCCCCCTTTTTCCCTGCTTCTTCAATAAGATAACGATGAACATTTTCTAACTGACGTTCATTGATCCCCGTTGCCGAAAAATCATGATTCAGATCCCGTAGTTTTTTATATTTATCTGCAAAATAAGATTCCCACTCTGCGGCGCTCTTTTCTTCTGGCGCCAGACTGCTCAAGCCTTTTTCCTTATGACAGGAACGACAGGTCTGAATAGCATATTTACCCCAAAGAGCATTCCCTCCTTTTTCATCAAAGGCCTGCGCATGATGAGCGCTTAACAGAAGCAGACCAGCCACAATACCAGTAGTCATTCGTCGCATTTGTGATTCCTCTCTTTTTTCATTATTTCCTGAAAACAACTCAATGCAAAACAAAAAAAGCATTAAGAAGACAGAACGATACCCATTTTTTACTCTATCGCATCACAAAAAAGAATACAATGCGTATTTGAACACTTTCTTCATGTAATCCTCATTAACTATCCAAACCTGAAAAAACCATTTATTCGTCCAGCTCGACAAACCCCCAATAGGGATAATCCAAACCATACCTTCCGACAAGACCGGGAGTATGTTCTCGACTGGCCACCAACCACAGTTTATTCTGCCGTTGCTGTTGCGCTGCTGAGTTCAGAGGATCCCATTCAGGAAAAAGAATCAGGGCATTATCGGCACTGTACTCTATATCTCCAGAGCCTTTAAACATTCCCATATGGGGCGTATCCGTATAACCATCCTTGCTGCCACGCGACAATTCCGAGATAATCAGAAAAGACACATGCAGCTCATCACGTATGGCCTCCAATTGCCGCAACCAGGCGTCAATCCCTGTCCGTTGCTCGGTAAAATCTTTAAAAGGCAATTTGTGCAGGCTATCAATCACCACCACCGTATATTCACTACGGGTCTCATGACGAATAAAATCAATATGACGACGCATAATCTCCGAGTTGAGTTTACGATCATTGACCACCCGAAAAGAAACAAGCATGTCTTGAAAATCATGACGGGCACGCTCAAGTTGCTGCCCAATCGCACCGGTTGCGACATCATTCTTGATGGCACCGACTGTCATACGGCTCAAACGGCTTAAGGTTCGCTGATAGATCTTTTGCCTGCCATTCTCAAAATCATAGTAGAGCACCGGCACCTTCCGTCTCGCCATATCGGTTGCAATCTGGATAGCAAAACAGGATTTCCCGGCCTTGGGGGCTCCACCAATAACATTAATTCCATGAACTCCATCCAGGGCCTGATCAAATTTAGAAAATCCAGACCGGAGTGCCCCATAAGCAGAACCCGACTCCAGCGCCAATTGAGCAACAAAAGTACCATACTCCCGCTTGGGACTGGCAAATGGGGAGAAGGCACTGGACGCTTGAATCATGGCCAAGACAGCAGCCTTAAAATCTTTTCCTTTCTCATTGGCCAATTGCCAGAGATTATAATTTCTGGCAAGACCAGCAGGCCACCTGAACAGACGAGCTTTATACCCAATTCTGGCAGCAAGAGCACGCGCCGCAGCCTCTGCTTCGGCGGAATTTTCCATAACTATAAAAACCGTGTGCACAAAGGCAAGACGATCAGGATCAACCATTTCCAGGCTGTGACAGTCGGGAACAGCGACACCGGGGAAACCAAGCTGTTTGAGGGCCAGCAGGTTTTCCTCTCCTTGACAGATAAAAAGCGCGCCATTCTCACAACGCTGAATATCCTGGAGATTAAAGATATGATGCTGATCGGTAAAAAACTGTTCATCACCGTGCCAGAAAAAATCTTCTTTCCGTTCGGGAAAGACACAACGAGCGGCATAACAATTGCCATCCTCCTGAACATAAGGATAGACAAGATAGCGACCATTATAGCCAATCTTCAGCTCGACAAGAACATCCTGACCGACCCCGGCCTTCTGAAACCAAGCCAGGATTTCTTCACTCATCCGATCCTGATACAGATTAATTTCATTATTGATATTGACTATGGGATAATCAATCTTGTGCAGAAAAGATTCACGATCAGGGTCATATCCAGGAACATCCTCTGGGCTAATCCCCATCAACCTGGCAAACCAGAGCGAAAAGCCACTCGGCACACAACGATTCAGACAACGGAAATATCCATAAAAAAAACTGGCCTTATTCAGATACACAACCAGGCGACCAGCGTACTCCCGACCCTTCTTTTTACAAAAAGGGCAGTCAGCACTCAGATGTGTTTTTTCTTCATGGATATTTTGCAGATGTTTGAAATAAAAGAAGGATACAGCCTCACTTTGCTCCATGCCCAGGCAGCTCCTGTGACGAAAGAATAAGATATCAAAAATAGCAATAGAATAAATACGTAAGACCTAACCACCACAGACTACTGTAGCCAGATCAGTTTCTCGCAAGGGCTGATCAAATTGGACATGTACTGCATACTGGACATAGGATACCAAGTCTCCATTGGTAGGATCCTGCACATATATCGCAACCACAACGCCTGCCACCCCTGATGTCAATGGGCTATCTGGCGGTCCGCCTAACAGGCTGACAAGAACTTTTCTCCCCAAAAGCAAACTAACATGTCTTTTTTGCGAGATACGAATCGTAAAAAAAATACCGCCAATTGAGACATCACCCATATCCCCCTGCAAAGCAATACCTGTTACCTTGCCCTGATCGTCAAGGACGGCCATAGCCAGTCGGCCCTCACAATTTAATCGTTCCATCACTCGCCGATCAATAGCCATGACTTTCAGTGATTCATGTTCCACAAATTGCTGACAAAAATCTTGCAGCTTTGCCTCCATACCCGGGAAAATATTCTGCCATTTTCGTAACGCTTCCTGAGTCAGGACAAAGACATCAACCGTGCCAACACTTGCCACCTCAACAGTCGAGACCGAGGCCTTAAAAAAAGAATCTATGCCGAAGACCTCGCCTGGCCCTACTATTTTCAGCAAGATATCATTTCCGTGCAAATCTCGAAAAAAGAGCTTAACCCGTCCCTTATTGACAAAGAAAAGCCGTTGCTGGGGATCGCCATGAGCTACAATAGTCTCATTTGTAGCATACGTCACATGCTCCATGGAGGAATAGAGGGTGTTAAATTCTTCTGTGGTGAGAAAGTCATAGATCCCCATCTCCCCCCAGTTTGTAACCTGTGCCTGATCTATTGCAACACTTCTCTGTTCTTCCAGTAGGGCCGTTGCCTTAAGAATATCATCCAAGGCCAAGGGGTCAATTTCAGCCAAACGCTGACACAGGATTTCAGCCTGATCAAACTGTTGAAGACTGGCCATGGTGGAGATCAGGTCAAAGAGAAGTGCCTTTGCGTCTGCCTTTTTGTTCTGGCCAAGCAACACATAGATTTTCTGCTCCTCAGCCAGATTGGTTACCGGTACATACTCTTTTTCCGACCTGTCTTGCATAGACTGGGCCTGCATGACAGCATGCTTTGCTGTTTTCTGGAGCTCGACAGGCCCTTCTTTCTGTTGCCGACGGTTTACGTCAAGCAACGCCAGTCCTCTCTGTGCTGCCTGCCAAACCTCCTTGGCCATATTTTTAGGACGCACATCCTTTTTTCCTGACAACAACTGCAAGGCCTTCTGTGCCTGGAGAGACCCGCTTCGTCCCAAAGTCTCACAGATACTGACCAGAAGTATCGTTTTGATATCAGATGAAAAATACTTCTCATCCTTGAGCAGATCCACCAACACCCCAACGACCTCTTCATCCACTACAGAGGCCAAAGCCTGTACAACTTGAAACTTGAGTTTTTCACTGATCAGAGACAACGCATCAAGAAGATACTGTTTCTTCTTTTGATCACTAAGCTTATTGATACAAGACAGAGCCTCACTCTGAACTCGTAAATCATCATGAGAAAGATACCCTCGCACCGCGCTGACATCTCTTTCATCCCCCGTTTCACCAAGCAGCCTGAGCAGATTACGCTTGCCATACCATGGCATAGGCTCCTGCAATCGATCAAGAAGAAGAGAGGGCAACTTTTCACCGACGCCGGCAAGAATCTTCAGAAGCCTGATCCGCTCCGGCCTTTTGTCATTCATGAGCAACGCATCGAGCAGAAACTGGATGCCCAATGGGCCACACATGACAATTTTCTGACAATATTGCTCGTCAATCGGCTTTTCAAAGCACCGTTTGAGATAAGACTCAAGAACATTTCGCTGCACGGCCTTATCCTGAACTTGACCCACTACAGTCCTCATCTCTACCGATTTCCCTAACCCCCCATAGCGAATGGCGTAAAAGAGGGAGAGAATCTTGTCAACCTGTTCCTCTTGTCCTTCTTTTTGCGCATGGGTCATAATCTCCTGTAAAATCACAACAAATCGATGACAGGTGTCATCAGCATCTTCGATTCTTTTGAGCAATTGCAGAAAGATGGGGGTTAATTTTTCCAGCCACTCCCAATAATCCAATGAAACGAGTTTTTCTCCGATCAAGCCAAGACTCTGGCCTGAGCGAAGACGCAACTCTTCATTATCCAGTTTGAGTCCCCCCACCAGGGTCTGGATAATAGCCGCAGCAATACTCTCCTTTTTATTGACGATCAGCCTCTCAAAAGTGGCGGGGAGATGCAGCAACACCTCACTATTTCTTAATCCATCCAGATTACCTTGCGCCAGCGCCCCTAATCCCGCCTGCAACCGCTTGCTTTGCCGCTGTTTTTCTGTCATACCCATGATTTCAACAGCACACAATTGCCGACCTTTTACCGATTCCAGCAAGTGCTGGCAAGTCCCTTCCACAAGACGCCGCTGGTCGGCATCCTCCAGGCTGAGAGAATCTGCAAACCTCTCCTTTTCCTGCCTCAACAAATCAACCAGAGTGCCAAAGCTATCCTTATTAATGGCAGCTATCAGACTTTTTAACAGAGCTGCCCCAAAACGCGTCGCAAAGGTCTGACAAAAAAGTAAACTCAAGGATTGATTATCCAGATTGACAAGCAGCAAGGTAGCTGTCCTGTCGGCGATGACACGGATCTCTTCATCCTTCAGCACAGCACTGACATTTTCAAGTAACTGGTTAAATTCAGGAGAGGTGCCATAAATCCCTTCCTGCTGCAAGTGCTGAAGGACAAAACAAACTGCGGCAGCAAGGATAGTAATGCCCTTATCTTTATTACTCAGGTCACGGTGGATCTTGTCATTCTGCTGCTGTCCACCCTGACTTGCCAAAAGAAACGACGAAATATCGTCCCGTTGTACGCCAGTATTCATTATTTGCTGCAATAAATCGGTAAAGTTACGAACAACAACCCGCTTCTGATTCACACTTTCCTTGTCCTCTTCCAGAAAGATTGCAGGCAGGCCAGCATTTTTCACAAACGCCACGCCCCCGCCAGCCTTATGAATCTGTTCAGGGCTTGCGGTAAAAAAAGACAACACCTGCTTGAATCTCCTCCGATCCACACCCGGAGTCAAGGTCATCACCTGCAAACCAGCCTTAGCCAAGACATCCACCAAGAGCAGGGCATCCAACTGCTCTCGTTCCTTTCTCCCAAAAAGGGTATTATTGAGAGTCGGCACGCCTTTATGAAGGCCAAAACGAAGAGACTGATAAAGACGCAAATAAATCTTTAATTCTGTATAAGCCTTTTCTACTGCATTGATAACCTGGACACTCTGTTCAGGATAGAGACGAAGATTAGTGATGGCCTTATTAATATATTTTAAGACCTCTAAAGCATGCCGCTGCTGTTCAATGCTTGCCATAAGAAGCACCTTGTCTGTTTTTTCCAAGCACTCGTAGTTTATGAACTACTTCAGAAGTATGCCATCCACAATTCATCAACACTTCAACCATCTATCTTGCTCCAAAGAGGATTCAATTATCTTTAGTGGCCTATCACACACCAGACGCAAAAGTCAAGGAATGCGGCATGTTATTTAGGAACAGCTTAGAAACAGACTTTTCCAGACGGTCTGTTATGGTTCATGACCATTCCTACCTTGTTCACTCTTGAAAAAATCATGCTGAAGCAGAAATGACACCATGCTCTTCAAGCATGACCAAAAGTTCAGACAACGGCAACCCCACCACGTTTGAATAAGAACCCCTGACCTCTTTGACCAGAAAAGCCCCCTGGCCCTGAATCCCGTAAGAACCAGCCTTATCCAGAGGCTCGCCGGTTGCCACATATGCCTGGGCCGCTCTTTCAGAAAAAGGACTGAAAACAACACGGGTACGCACCGACTGAACAGCAACAATCCCCTCCTGGCAACAGGCAAGGCATATTCCGGTCTGCACCCAATGTCCTTTCCCGGAAAGTTGCATCAGCATAGACAGGGCGTCCGCGCAATCCTTGGGCTTTCCCAGCACCGATTCAGCAAGACTCACCACCGTATCCGCTGCCACAATCCAGCTTTCGGGATAAAGATCCATAACCAACGCGGCCTTCTCCATGGCCATACGTTTGACAAAATCTTGCGGCTTTTCTTCTGGCAACAACTCTTCATCAATGTCAGCCGGATGGACTCGATATTCCAGTCCAAGATCCTGAAAATAGCCTTGCCTTCGGGGTGAAGCTGACGCCAGAATCAAAGGTTTACAAGTATGATAAATTGGTCGCATTTCTCATTTTCAATGATAAATATTACATTTCATCATTCATCATTCACAGGTGTTGATCTCAAAAAAAGTCATCAAGGAAATCGCCCAGCCCATTACCCCCTGATAGCATAGCCACCATCAACCGTAATCACCTGCCCCTGAATCATCGCTGCCAGATGCGAACAGAGAAACAATGCTGTATCCGCGACATCATCGGGGGTGGTAAGCCGTCCCAGCGGGGTACGCCGCAGGGCCGTCTCCAGAATCTCATCCCGATTGGGAAATTTCTTCAAGGCGTCAGTATCCACTGCACCGGCACTGATTGTGTTCACATTGATCCCGGCTGGCCCAAGCTCCACAGCCAGATGCCGGACCAAAGACTCAAGGGCAGCTTTGGAGGCGCCCACGGTTGTATAATTCTCAATGGCCCGAGTCGCGCCCAAGCTGGAAACCGCCAAAACCCGGCTACCCCTGCCCATAAGAGGGAAACCCTTCTGTACCAGGGTCAGCAAAGCTCTGGCATTGATATCCATGGCCCAATCCCAATGACGCTCGGTAAGCTCCATAACCGGCTTCAAGACACCAGAGGCTGCATTGGAAACCAGGATATCAAGCGAGCCAAATTCCTTGGCAATAACCTCAAACATCTCTCCGACATCAGCCTCTTCAGCAACATTGGCCTTAACCAAAAGACAACGACCGCCATGTTTTTCTATGACATCCGCCGTCTCTTCAGCATCGCGCTTATGTCGCACATAATTCACTACCAGATGCACACCATTTTCGGCCAGTCGGATGGCGATTGCCCGACCGATTCCACGTGACCCGCCTGTGACCAATGCGACTTTTCCTTGTAAATCAAACATGACACATTCCTATTAGAAGTAGAATAATTTTAGCTACTCGGGTGTTTAGGCTGAAGGCTGAGGTATATCAGTCATCACGCAACGCTCGGATTAAGCACGCATATCAAAAATCCCGGCATTTTGCATAATCACACATTCCTTGTCCCTTAAAGACCTTCGGCCTTCAATCTATCTACCAGAGCAGTTACGAATAAGTTTAAACAGTAATCGTTAAGCCGGTTTTTCCCAAAACACTTGCAGCTATTACTATCCCCGACGCAAGGACAGAACGACTCGCCTCGAGGAGTTAAAAACGTATCGCCATGGCCTGAATCGAACCGGATTTAAGATTTCCGGGGCCAAAAAACTTGAACCGAAAAAATCAGACGGCGCCAATAACGGAAATTCTATCCCACAGAGTTGCGCGCCAGGGAGATCACGCTCTCTTGCGGCACACCACAGCGGACTCCTCTCAGCTTCCAGCTCAAGGAGCGCAAGCATAGCCGTATCAAGTGCCACCGAACTTCTTGATCCCGCCAGACACCCCAGAGCAAGCAAATCTCCATGCATGGGGCCATGCCTGTGCATAACCTCAATACCATCAGCAAGAGTAATATTTTCCGGCAATAAACCCTGCAGTTCCAAGATAATCCGGGAAAACTCAAGATGCGAATCCCCATAATGCATATGGAGCCAAGATTTACGCACCCCTTTCACTATACCAAAAATATTTTTCACTGCCATACTTACATACATCTGATCATGCGCCTTGATCTTGGGCAGGTTAACCAAAAGATCACAATCAAGGGCCTCTGCGGCAATACCAACAAAAATCCCTGAAGGCAGACGCCTGCGCACAACAGATGCAAATTCAACAAGCTGGACATCCATCCCCCGCACCGCCCGAACAATTCCCTGACGCTCCGCAACACCTATAGCACTACCAAAAGCAGGCGAGTCACCAATCGAGACTCGACAACCGTGATCAAGAAACCACGCGGCCACTGCAGCAATAAACTCAGCATGGGTACAGGCAAGGAGTGGAGCGCTGGCGCTGATCAAATTGGGTTTGAGTAAAACCCTGGCACCAGGCGATAGATTGAATGCGCCAAGACGCGGAATGACTCGCGCCAGCGCAGAGTGAAGAGAGGTACGCGAATACCCGAGGCAACGATCAAGGCAAACAGAGACAGATGCGACCATAAAGAAAAAGGAAGAGACAGGAACTCTGAAAAAAGAAAAAGCCAGTCACACAAGAGCGGACCGGCTTTTTCCAGGAGAGAAGAGATATCTTATCTGTTGCACATTTTGTGCCATTCACAATAGAAATATTTTATCGTATAATATCATCGCGTTAAATACAGCAACCCATCCTGCCATCCTTAACAACAGGGCAAAAAATAAAAAAAACTATACCTTTTACGACAAAAAATCTCAACATTTAGATATTTAAACACAAAATCAAACAATTAAATCAATAAGTATTTGAACTCACACTTAGGCAACCAATCCAATCACACTTTTTCTCACTTCCTCCCCCCCCAAAAAACCTCTCTATTTTTTTGTTGTTTTTTCAATCTTCTGCTATGCTTTGGCAGACTACACTCTTTTGGGATACAATAAAATCCCTTTCTCTCTTCACCCAGAACTTACATGATACCAGACTCTGGCTCTACCAGATTTCTCTACAGCACCATTCGCAGCCTTTATTCATATGGCCCCCATATCCAACTGGCAGCCTTCATGGCAGCCCTTCTGGAAATGACCATTCTCTGGCAGGTATTCCCGAAGCCGCTTCTTCTTTCTGGATTATTCGGCCATTTCTGCCTCACATCTTATTATCTTTTTTTAGTTACCAAGGTCCGTAAATCCAGCAAAGGATCATTATTGAAGGTCAGCAAAACCTATCGCCAGATGTTTTTTATCTATCTGGGACAAGCTCTCTACTGGGGAGGCATTGTTTTATTTATCGAAAACGGCACCCTGCTGCCCTATACCATTCATGCCCTCTTCCTCTATAGCGCCTGCACCCTCTTGGCCACCCACCTCGCTACCATTCCAATAACGGCTTACTGCTTTATCACCATCAGTCTGGCACCAACATTGTACACCTTTTTTTTCAAAACCCCTGCCCAGATGAGGCCACTTGCCTATTGCCTGCTGGTGCTCACAATTTCACTCGCCATCATCATCTATTTCCGATCAAGAGCACTTCATGCCTCCATCCACAAACACCTCAACAACCAACGCATAATTTATAATCTCAGGACACAACTCAAAAAATGCAATACAAAGCCAGACTATTCTTTAGTTATCAACACTCTTAACGAATTCAAGAAACAATTACAAAAATTCACCGAAAAAAGAACGACCCTCACTGTCTACCGCAACGAGGCCATATGGAATGCGATTCTCACTGCCACCGACCAATCCCACCTCCAGAATAGCTGGCAAAACTACTCCAGCGGCACACTCTCAAGCCTCTGCCAACCTCTGGAAATCGACCGCATATACATCATCGAAGCGGACAAAAATGCCAGCGAGACATCCACTCATACCAAAAACACAAACCAGGCGACTCTTGATCACAGCTGGATATTTAAAAATTCCAACTGTGTTGCCGCCCTGAAAGCAGGAAACATTATCCATAATCAATCACCACAAGTGTCAGATCTTGAACAACATTCCCTGAGAAATATAGGCATCCAAGCCTTTCTTGACATCCCGATCCTGCTAAAGAGTGAAATCTGGGGAATCATCGGCATGGACAGATTGACATCAGCAACACCTTTTACCACTCAACAAATCAATGGCCTGAGATTAATAGCTAATATCCTGGCCATGATTATTCACAATCAACAGGATCGTTTAGAAAGAGATCGCCTGGTAACAGCAATCGAGCAATCAAGTGATTGCACCCTTATTACCGACCCCGTAGGCCAGATCCTCTATGCCAATCCGGCCTGTGAGACCGTCACCGGCTACTCACAACCAGAGCTCATTGGCACCAACTTCAAGGATCTCTATTCCGAGGACGTCATAGATGGCAACATCTGGCATCAGATCATAACAGCTATGAAAAATGGTGAAAAATGGCAAGGGCAATTTCCCAACTATCGCAAAGACCACACCCTTTACGAAGAAGAGATATTCGTCTCTCCAGCGCACAATCACAAGGGAGAGATAAGTAATCAAGTAATCATCAAACGGAACATCACGGAAAAAAAACGCCTTGAATCAATTGTGGAGGCCGCAAACCTCATGGACAATATCGGTTTTATTTTTTCCAGCATTCGCCATGAACTGGGCAATCCGATCAATTCGATCAAGGTCTCGCTCTCGATTCTCGATTCAAATCTTGAGATCTATGACAAAAATGACATCAAACGTTTTATTAATCGTAGCCTTTCAGATATTGGCCGTGTTGAATACCTGCTCAAAACACTCAAAAATTTCAGCATATTTGAACGCCCAATCATCGAAAAAATAGACATGACGACACTGCTCAACGAATTCATCACCCTGATTACAACTGAGCTCCAACAAAAAGAAATCAAGCTTACCGCCAATATCCCCAAGGAACCCAAGTTCGGCCTGATAGACCCTCGCGCCTTCCAGCAGGTTCTACTCAATCTTATCGCCAATGCCGCCGACTCCCTGATCAAGACCTCTCAAAAAAAGATTTCTCTCACCATGCTCACAGAAGAAAATGGCCAAATCAATATCATTATCAGCGACAACGGCTGTGGCATCAGTGACGATGAACAGGCCAATCTGTTCAAACCTTTTTTTACCACTAAACCACAAGGAACCGGCCTGGGGCTGGTTATTGTTAAAAAGATGCTTGCCAAGATGAACTGCTCCATTTACATCAACAGCAAAAACAACATGGGGACCAAGGTTCTTATTATTATTCCCGGCCCATGACAGCTTTTAGTGGACAGAGTCAGACCACGCATGGTAAAAAGCATATTAAGATTACGTACATTTTCTATTCACATCTCATCAGGTTAACAACTCAACAAAGTTAAAAGGAGAAATTTCTTCTCTTTTACACTTGATGACCAGCCACATTGATCACCCGGCAAAAGCCGGTATGGGAGCCGATATGAATACCGTTCTTATTGTTGACGACGATGAAAGCTTTTTGCTCAGCCTGATTGATGGATTTAAATCCTACGAAGATCAATTTGGCATCATCACCGCCCATAACGGCGAAGAGGCCGTCGCCATCCTTGATGAACAGGAAATCCATCTAGTCCTCACAGACCTGAAGATGCCCAAGATGGACGGATTTGCGCTGGTCGCCCATCTCAGCACCCATCACCATGATCTCCCCGTCATTGTCATGACCGCCTATGGCACTCCAGACATGGAAGAGAAGCTGAAAGAAATCGGCACGTTCCAATATATCGAAAAGCCTATCGATTTCAATCTACTGGTTACTAAGATTCTGAAAGGGCTTGAAGGCCGCTCTAGGGGATTTATCACTGGGGTCTCTCTGGGATCATTCCTCCAATTACTGGAACTGGACAAAAAAACATGCACCCTCACCGTTCATTCTGGAAGGAATCAAGGAACGATATACTTCAAGAACGGGGATTTCATGGACGCCACCACCAAAGAACTCTCTGGGATCGATGCCGCCTTTGAGATCATCAGTTGGAAAAACGTCGAAATTATACTGGCGAATTCCTGCGATATTACTGAACAAAAGATTTTTGATTCTCTTGGCTTTATCCTGCTTGAGGGCAGCAGAAGACAGGACGAGCGAGACACGTCAACTGCAAGTCCAGCACCCTCAACTAGCACTGGCACCGCTCTTGATTCCATGGATTTAACCGGTATAGACTTGGGGATTGATGATTTTCTCCAAGATGAAGATACTGTTGACCCACCTCCTTCGCCAGCCGAGACCATGCCGGTACATTCTGCACCCTCAATGCACACATCCAATCCGCTCTTGAAACAATTTATTGCCACATTAGAAGCAATGCCCGAACTTAGTAACTCCATTCTTGTCTCCAAAGATGGAAACGTAATCCATACCGCCAAAACAAATGATGACCAAATTATTAATTTTATAACCTATCTCTCTGTTGTCAGCGAGCAGCTTCAAGTGGCCATGGGAGCAGGAGAACGGCAGTACGTCCTACTTGGCTTAAATAGTGGGCATAAGCTCTTAGTTCTCTGCGGTAAAGAGGTCGTGGTCGGCCTGGAAATTGGCAATACTGTAGCTCCCGGCCCGATAGCTGCCGGATTACGACCCGTGTTAAACCGAATCAGCCTGCAATAATAAAGAGCTGCTACGGAACAGCCGTTGTTTTTAACTCTTTCGTTACGACGGCCCAGCAGAAACTATTATTGAGGTATGAATGAAAAGCGACCGGCTTTTTTATATTACTCTTGCCACGTAAACGACAAAGTCATTTTGTTTACAACTACTTACGGCTAAAAGAGTATTTTTCAAAAAAAATACCCCTAAAAGAACTGGGACACAGACCATCAAAGGAAAGGCGCCATGGATTCACTCCTCAAAGAAATCAATATGCTTCCCGGAGTTTTTGGCTGTTTTGTTTACACCGGCAATCAAGAGTTAGCGGCCGCAAAGCTTCCACCAATCTTCAAGGAAAATACCATAAAAACCATGGGCAATCTCCTCACCCGTACCATCAAAATGGGAACCGTGGCCAACTTGGACATAGAGGCAATTGAATTTAAATTCGATGTGTCACTGATCATTGTCAAACCCCTGGAACAGGGAGCCATTCTGGTGATGGTCTGTGAGCCTGCCGTCAATAAATCTCTCATCAACATGACCACTGCAATGTTGAAAGACGATATCCAGGCCAAAATCAACAAAGGCCCTGTTCAGACACAAACCATACCACAAGCACCTGTACAAACACAGGCCATACCACAAGCACCTGTTCAAACCCAGAACAGCCAAGCTCAAGCTGTTGCGCCCCCGCAAGAACAACCCAAAAGGCAGGAAGCCGAGATAGACGCAGCACTTGCCCCTATACTGGAAAACATCAAAGACGCTCTGGCCTATGCCATTGGGCCGATTGCCGGGCAGGTCATGCTCTCTACTATTGAAATTTGGGCACAACAAGGCCCAACATCCAAGCAACGACTGCCAGACCTTGCCGCTCTGCTCTGCAGGGAAATCAACGACAAAGAACTGGAAAAGGAATTTATGACCCAGATTAAATCCTTTTTCTAACCCGTTGGGGTAAAATAACTGTTATATTTTTATAGCAAGGTCGACATAAAGATCTGTAACGAAATGGTTAGAGATGTAACAGTTATTTCGTAACGGCTCCTAATCCGAACACCAATTCTACTGCAAGTGACCGCCCTTCAACTGAGAGTTGATTACTGACTTTATTGAGACTTAACAAACACCGTCTTCTGCAAACAGTATAAACTGACCTCCCGTTCCGGTAAAAATATGATCACCGCCTGCTCTCCATCCTGCCGCAAGCCAAGTTCCCCGAGACACTGCCCTGAAAAACGTAAAAAGAAACCTTTTTTAAAAAAGTAATTCCTGTTGCCATGGTCAGAATCACCAGTAAACTCTATTGATGTCTGTTCATAGAGAGAATTCTTCACCGCTTGCGGTTGTTCTTCTGCGAGTACAACCTGCAAAAACAAAGGCAGAAAACGATGCCCACAACGCAGCCAGTCGTAACGCAAGATTTCCAGGAGCAACGGGCCGTCCTCCCTCCCTTGAATCAACTGACTGAGCAATTGCCCCATAAATTCCTGGGTGGCAGCCAATCCAAAGAAATTTACCTGCAGGCAGACATGGAGCAGTTCCTGAAAAAAAGAGAACACATCCTCTTCCTTCCGCCGCAGGTAATCCCAGAGCGAAGGGAAATAACGATTATTGACAAATTTTTCCACACACTCACAAAACCAGTAAAGTTCCTGCAAGGTGGCATGATCCAGCCATTGATTGGCCAACACCGCATAAGGCGGCTGGCGACAGTTCGTGTATGAAAAGATCTCCGCATCCCTGCTGATCGCAGTCCTTGGAAGGAGCTTCAACAACCCCATTTGCAGATAATGCGCGCCTGTGGCAAAAAGTTCCGCAAAAGAGCGGCCAAAATCCTCTCTGGTCTCATAGGGAAGGCCAAGAATCAGATCCGCATGGAGATGAATAGAACCAAGCGCCACCAGTCTCTTGATATTCCGCAGAGAATTTGTCACATCCATCGTCCGCCCAACCGCCTGCAGGGTTTTATGATGAGTGGATTGCACCCCGATCTCAAACTGAAAACGGCCCACCGGCACAGTCTCAAGACAGTCAAACATCTCTTCCGTAAAACGATCCGGGGTTATCTCAAAATGAAACAAAGTCTTGGTTTCTATCCCCAGAAGAAACTTCCAGATGGCCAGTGCGCGCTCCGGCCTGTCATTGAAGGTTCGATCGACGAAACGTAGCGTCGCCGGCTGATGACACAATATCTGGGTAAGCTCTTGTTGGATCTGGATAAGATCCTTGTGATAGACTCCTTTTTCTGCCGAAGAGAGGCAGTAGGTGCAGGAAAAGGGACACCCTCTGGAGCTCTCATAATAAATATTCCTGTCTTGCAGATGCGAGTTGAAGTCCTCTTCACGATAAGGTGACAACAGGATACGATCCTGCATCTGCAGGAATGATCCTTCGTATAAAGGCTGAAGCGCTCGTCTTTCCAGATCCCGGTAAAAGGCCGCACTCACGGCCTCTATATCACCACTGACCACTGTACAGATAAATGGAAAGAGATTACGGCCAATTACCACGGCCTGCGGCCCACCCACCACCACCCCACAATCCGGCAAACACTCCTTTAAATCCCGGATCAACTGTTCCACCCGATCAGAGTTCCAGACAGCAGCCGAAAAAAAGATATAATCCGGACGGCCCTGGCTGAGACGCAGCAGCGTTTCATAATAGGAGTCATTGATGGTTAACTGACACAACTCTGTTGCCACACCCGGACAGCTCTTCTCCAGTTCATTGCGAACATGGAACAAGGCCAGACAGGAATGGGTAAAACGGGCGTTGAGGGCCACGATCTTGATCTTCATGTTAGTCTTTCTTGGTTGAAGGTTATCTCGGCAATATGGTAATATCAATAATTATAAGCCACTCTTTTTAAAGGGTCCTACAGTACCATAATAAACACTCAGGAGAAAGCCTTGCTCTCATCACCCACCACTTCTCCGTTCTCTCTGTCTCTTTTGCTTCTCGCATCCCTGCCGATTTTTCTCTTGTTCCTGGTATCTCCTGCAGCCGCCAGCATCCCATCGTACGAGCTTGCCATTTCCTTTCAGCCTGAAAAACAGACCATGAGCGGCACCGCCCATATCTCGTTGCCGGCCGGCCAGGAACTCATCCTGCACCTGGATGAAATATCCATTACCGGCATCATGATCAACAAAAAGGGGCAGGAGATGATGCCGATACGCATCCCGAGCCAGGGCCCTCTCCATCTCCCGGCCACCGATGAAGCAGTGGAAATTTTTATCTCCTATACCAAACAGATCCAGGGTAACGACCCGGACAACATGATCAGTGACCAGGGTATTGTTCTCACCAGCAGGTGGCACCCAATCCCCGACCGAAACATGCTGTTCAGACTCACGGCCATGACTCCCAGAGGATTCAAGGCGATAACAGAATCAGATACCCTTACTACCAACACAACCTTGGATAATCAGCTTTCTTTTTCCTTTTCTCAGCCGGTACAATCCATTCATTTTGCCGCTGGCCCTTACATTATAAAAACGCTCAAGGTACGGAAGGATCTCCTGGTCTCCACCTGGTTTTTCAAAGAAGATGCCTCCTTGAGCAACGAATATCTGGAAGCGGGCGTCCGCTTTATCAAGCGCTATGAACAGGAAATCGGCGCTTTTCCTTACAATCACTATGCCATTGTTGCCAACCGTCTGCCCAGTGGATTCGGAATGCCCACCTTTACCCTGCTGGGTCAGCAGGTGCTCCGCCTGCCATTTATCAAGGATACCTCACTGGGCCACGAGATTCTGCATTCCTGGTTTGGCAACAGCATCAATGTCCGTCCGGATTCAGGCAACTGGTGTGAGGGATTGACAAGCTATCTTGCCGACTACGCCTATGATGAAGACAAAGGGCAGGGCACGTCCCACCGCAAGGAATCCATCATCAACTATCTGAGCCATGTCTCACCGCAGGCCGCAATCCCCCTTGGCGATTTCCGATCCGCAAGCCACAATCAGTCCATGGCTACAGCCATCCGGGCCGTTGGCTACAACAGAGGGGCCATGTTCTTTCACGAATTAAAAGGGTTGCTGGGCCAAGCAGCTTTTTCTGAAGGGTTGCGGCAATTCTACCAGAACCACCGGGGCCAGGAGGTCACCTGGGATGAGATCAAGGCAAGCTTTGAGCAGGTTTCAAAACAGGATCTTCATGATTTTTTCCAGGAAAGACTTAAACGTCCAGACATCCCTGATCTTTCCATTTCCAATATCCAGACCGATAACCGTAAGGCTCAGAGTTTGCTCACCTTTACCGTGGAGCAACACAGCGAAAAGCCATTTACCCTGGTCCTGCCCATAATGGTCAAGACTCCGCAGGGTGAACAGCGCTTTTCACATACCATTTCCCAGCCACAAACAACCATTGAACTGCCCGTCAACGGTCCACCTACGGAACTTATCATCGATCCCAATCACGATCTACTGCGGGTGTTGACCCCTAAAGAAATGCCACCGGTCTGGTCCCGTTTTCTCGGAGCCCCTGACAAGACAGTTGTACTTGAATCTGATACCGCCGCCATTATCTTTGCCCCTTTGCTGCAAACCCTTATTAACGACTCCTGGAAGGTCATAACTGCGGATAAGGTCTGCAACCAGGATCTGGGCACAGGAACCTTCCTGTTTTTGGGCATCAATGGCCCAGCCAGCCGCTCACTCTTTGCCACACCTGATCATCCACAACAGGGATTCACCCTGGATGTACGCGCCAATCCCCTGAACCCGACCCAGGTTGCCGTCCTCATGAGCAGCAGCAGTGCCGCCGAAACAGCAGCTGCCCTGCCGAAACTCTCCCACTACGGGAAATATTCCTGGCTCCATTTTCAACAAGGGCAGATCAAAGAAAAGTCTATCCGTGAAAGTGAATCCGGCATCCATTTTATTCTGGAACAATTACCATCAGGCGGGTCGGTTCCCATGCTCAACTCTTTTGACGCCATTATCGACCAATTGAACCAGCGCCGGGTCATCTATCTGGGAGAAAGCCACACCTCTATGGCAGATCACCTGCTCCAGTTCAGGATCATCCAAGCCCTGCATCAGAAGAATCCAGATTTGGCCATTGGCATGGAGATGTTTCCCAAGACAAGTCAACCTGCCCTTGATGTCTACATCAATGATGACACGATCAGCGAGCAGGATTTCCTCCGCAACTCGCGCTATTTTGAAGTATGGCGTTATGACTGGCGCTTTTTCCGTGCTATCTTCAACTATGCCCGCAAACACAAGATTCCCGTGATCGGACTCAATCTGGAGAGAGAGATTGTCAGTAAGATCTTCACCGACGGCCATACTGACAGCTTGAGTGCGGAACAAAAAACGATGCTGCCGGAGAATCGTAACCTCGACCTCCCAGGATATACAGAGAGGTTGGGTGAGATTCATGGATTGCATACCCAGAACCAACAGACAGAGAAGGGGATGTTGACCGGTTTTATCCAGTCCCAGGCCATATGGGACGAGACCATGGCCGAAACAGCAGCAAAGTTTTTAACAGATCACCCTGCCACCCGGATGGTGATTCTGGCAGGCTCCCAACACACCCGCAAAGATTCGGGGATTCCACCACGGATGGCAAGTAGGCTGAAGGTAAACCAGGCATCGGTACTTAATCTCAGCACCGAGGATACACCGGCAGACATTGCCCAGACTACGGATTTCTTCTTTCTGGCCCCACCTGTTACCCTTGAACCGGTCGGCAAGATGGGTCTGGTGCTTGCTGAGCTAAAAGATGGTGAAAAAAAAGGAATGAAGATCAGCGAGCTCAGCCCGATGGGCAAGGCTGGTCAAGCAGGGGTGCAAAAAGATGATATCCTGATTGCCATTAACAACACTTCCATCAGCTCAATGGAAGATGTGCGGCTGACTCTCTTGGACAACCCCGTGGGGGAGCATGTCAAGTTACGCATCCTGCGGCAAAACGAACAACAACAAACAGAAGAGAAAGAGGTGGAATTGGAACTCGCCAACCTGGAGACGCCCAAACTGCACCCTTGATTACGCCTATAACTATTTCTGACAATCACCCCACCAACAACAACCAGTCTGGGGACAGGCAGCAATACCAGTTTGATAACAAGGCGCATTCCCTTCTTTGACCTGGATCGCCCTGATCAAATCCACTTTGAGCATTTTAGCACCATTAATCCCCATCTCCTTTGCCATCTTTCTGATTTCTTTAACGATCACAAAAATATCCTCCTTACTAACATGTTATGGCACTTATCTATTGCCCCAATTACCAATAACCAATAACCACAGTATTTCTAATCAGTATTCAACAGACATCTGCAAAAGTCAAATGTCCGGAAACAATTTAAGCTATTCATGACTCCTTAATATCCTGAATGGTCATGAATTTTTTATCCTGACAACAATACCAGGACATTCCTTGCCAACCTGCTCCGAACATGTTTTGAAATGGTCCCAGAACGGATAGGTACGACATCCAGCTGGTCGCACGGCATAGATGGAACATTTTTTTTCTATCCCCTGAAAAAAAATACACTCAAGGCCATGCCCGGTAACACGTTCCTTACAAGAGAACCAATTCCCGACACGATGCAGATATTTTTCCATAAAATCAATACAGTTCATCCGCAAGACTTCACTAATCCGGCTCATCTCTTGTTGACTCACCCAGACATTACCCGACTCTCCACAACAACAAGAGCCTGAACAGAGATCACAAGCACTGGGATTAAATGCAAAATCAAAACCATCCATCTGAATAATATCCACTTTCCCCTTACCCTTTATTAAGTTTTCCCCTTCCATGAGACTCCTTCTTCATCATGAAAAGCACATGCAGAATTCACCATATTCAGTTATATTCAAAAAAATCTTGCACATTATAACTTCAGCCATTTTATTTTCATAGCCCCATAATCAGGAGACAGCAGACAAATGGTTACTACCAAGAAACAAAGGCAAGCAACCGTTCTCACAGGATTATCCCTTTCCCTCCATCTTCTTCTCATCCCGCTGACCTTTCTGATCTGTGCCACAGCAGCGACAGCGGCGGCGACTGATCTCTACTCTGTTGTCAGCGATTCGGAAGTATCTGTCAGAAGTGGCCAGGGAACCAAGCACAAAGTCCTGACTCACTTGCGAAATGAAGAAACCGTAACTACTCTCGAAGACGCTGGACCCTGGATCAAGATACGTACGACAACAGGCATTGAGGGTTGGATGCTTAAACGATACCTAAACAACGCTCCTTCCGTTGACGACGCCTTTACCTTACCAACCAAGAACGATCAAACAAGCGAACAACCTGGCCCCCCTTCAAAGTCCGTCCCTTTAGGCGAGCGAAATATTCAAACTTCACAGCCTGAAGCACAGGTCACACAAGAAAAAACAGAGCCCCGCCAATCTAAAATCACCAATTCCCTCCCGACTGAACAAACACTCAACGAACCAGGAACAGAAGCAAACAAATCAACAGAGGAATTGAGAAACAAGTTGGCAGCCCTAACACTGGAAAACAAGGATCTACGAGAGAATGAGCGGATCAAGTGGTTTCTGGCAGGAGGGGGTGTACTTGTCTGCGGCTGGCTCATCGGACTTATAACTTGCAGATCACGAAAACGAAAACCATCGCTGCTGTAAATTGCCACAATTCCATTCTCAAGCAAGACGAAGGTATGAAAGAAGTGAAGAAGAGTACCGGAGGAGGCACACATCGTAGCCAATAGCAGTGAACAGTGGGGAACAAAACGGAAATTATGCCGAGCCAATTGCCTCAGCTATCTGAATTGCCTGTCGGCTCAACGACACATCATGAACGCGAACAATAGACACTCCTTGCATCACCGCAAGGGCTGAAACAACAGCAGTTGCAAGATCCCGTTCTCCCACCTGTCTGCCAGTGATATCACCCAAAAATCGTTTACGAGAATGACCGAGCAGAAGGGGTTGGCCCAGGTCAGAAAAAACAGACAGATTCTTGAGAAGAATCAAATTATGAGCAAGGGTCTTGCCGAAACCAATCCCGGGATCAAGAATAATACGCCGGCAATCTACCCCCTGCCCCCGCAGCCAGGTAAGCCGCTCTCTGAAGAAATCAAGGATCTCACCCACCACGTCCTGATAACAAGGCTCGATCTGCATATCCCCAGGTGTCTTTTGCATATGCATAATGACCACCGGAACCGTGCTTGCACGCACCAGATCAATCATGGCAGGATCATGACGCAAGGCCGAAATATCATTGATCATATCGGCCCCGGCCACAAGGGCCTGACGCGCGACCTCGGCCTTACTGGTATCAATGGAGATAGGCAGGGAATATTTTTTACGAATAGCCAGAATGGCAGGAACAACCCGACGAAGTTCTTCTTCTTCAGAAATGGGAACCGCAAAGGGACGGGTGGACTCACCCCCCACATCGAGCAGATCAGCGCCAGCCGCAACCAAGGCCTCGGCCTGGGCCACAATGCTGTTCAAAGTACAATACCGGCCACCATCAGAAAAAGAATCCGGGGTCACATTAATGATCCCCATAATTCGCACGACAGTCACAAGAATTACTCCTTGCTCTCGACCAGACTATGAGTTTCTACCTTCCCTGCTACTTCCCCGACAGGTTCATTCTCGGCCGTCTCATCAGTGGCGGGTTTTATTTCTTCCCCTTTTATTGACGGCTTTACCGGCTCCACAACCACCGGCTTATATTGTCCTGGACGCAATTCAGCAAGAATCCTTTCGATATCATCGAGCACAATCGTCTCTTTCTCCAGCAACTCTTCCGCCATCCGAGTCAGGACATCACGATGTTCAGTCAAAATGGACATCGTCTGGACCGTAGCCTCCATAACAATATTCTTGACTGCGTCATCAATCTTGCGGGCTGTATCCTCACTAAAATCACGGTGTTGGGCAATCTCCCGGCCAAGAAAGATCTGTTCTTCCTTCTTGCCATAGGTGAGAGGTCCCAGTTCATCACTCATCCCCCATTCACAGACCATCTTCCGAGCCATATCCGTGGCCCGCTGCAGATCATTGCCAGCACCGGTGGTGATCTCATTAAAAACAATCTTTTCGGCAATCCTCCCGCCAAAGAGGATACAGAGCGTATGTTCAAGAAAACTCTTGGAATGAGTATATCTTTCTTCAGTCGGCAACTGCATGGTCAATCCAAGGGCCCGGCCCCGAGGGATAATCGTTACTTTATGGATCGGATCAGTATCAGGCAGCAATCTGGCAACCAGGGCATGACCAGCCTCATGATAGGCCGTAACCTCTTTTTCCTTATCAGTAATGACCATAGAGCGCCGCTCGGCACCCATCATAATCTTATCCTTGGCCCGATCCAGCATATCCTTGTTAATCTTTTTGGCACCCTCCCGGGCCGCCATAAGGGCTGCTTCATTGATAAGATTTTCCAGATCAGCGCCGGAAAAGCCCGGTGTCCCCCGAGCAATGACGGCCATATCAACATTTTCATCCATGCTCTTCGTTTTATTGCCGTAGATCTCCAGGATCTTCTGCCTGCCCTTCACATCGGGAACCGGCACAACCACCTGACGGTCAAAACGGCCAGGACGCAAGAGAGCAGGATCAAGGACATCAGGCCTGTTAGTGGCGGCAACAATAATCACGCCCTCATTTTTATCAAAGCCGTCCATCTCCACCAGCAACTGATTCAAGGTCTGCTCGCGCTCATCATGACCGCCACCTAGGCCAGCGCCACGATGTCGGCCCACCGCATCTATCTCATCGATAAAGATGATACAGGGAGCATTTTTTTTCCCTTGTTCGAACAGATCCCGTACCCGTGAAGCGCCAACCCCAACAAACATCTCCACAAAATCAGAACCGGAGATGCTGAAGAAAGGAACCTCCGCCTCACCGGCAATAGCTTTGGCCAGCAGGGTCTTTCCGGTGCCTGGCGCTCCAGCCAGCAACACCCCTTTCGGAATACGGCCACCCAGTTTGGTAAACTTTTGAGGATCACGCAAAAAATCAATAATCTCTTCCAGCTCTTCTTTGGCCTCATCAATACCGGCAACATCGGCAAAGGTAACCTTGCTCTCACCTTTTTCCATAAGTTTGGCCTTGTTTTTACCAAACGACAAGGCCCCCCCCTTGCCACCCATCTGCATCTGGCGCATAAAAAAGACCCAGACACCAATCAGTAACAACATGGGAAACCAGGAAACAAAGATCGTCATCCACCAGGACTCTTTCTGCACTTCCTTAACCGATATATCCACACCATTTTTTCGCAATGAAGAGATCAGCTCATTATCACTGGCAGGATAGATGGTTTTGAAAGGTTTTCCGTCCTGAAGGACTCCTGATATGGCATCCCCATCTATCCCGACCTTTTTTATGGCCTTGCTCTCCACCTGCGCCATGAACTCGCTGTAAGTCAAGGCGTTCGAGTTGGCCTGAGGCTTGTTGAAGAGATTAAAAAGCAGGATCATGGTCAGACCAATCACCAGCCACATGGATAAATTTTTATAAAAAGTGTTCAACGAAACCTCCTGGGGCTCCTGATATTATTCTCATTTAACAACTCAACCCTGAATATACCCGGCAACTAATGCCAGTTTCAGACTATATCGTATCATAGTAAGGTCAAATACGGCATTGTCGAGACGCGACCGTCCTTTTTCAACCAACAGACTGTTTTCAAGTAAAATATTGAATAGGCTGAACTTCCAAATCACTTACCCGCAAGGCCTGCATCGCCATGACCACCGACACCGCCCCACTGCTCGTTGTCGTATAGGGAATATGCAGTTCAAGCGCTGCCCGACGAATCAAATATGAGTCCTCGGTCGTTCGCCTCCCCATGGAGGTATTCACCACCCAGGCCACCTGCCTGTCCCGCAGTTTATCAAGGATATGGGGTCTGCCCTCAGAGATTTTGTTGACCTGATCACAGGCAACGCCATTCTGCTGGAGGTAGTTTGCTGTTCCCTTGGTGGCAAGAAGAGAAAAATTCATCTCCACCAGCTGTCGTGCTGCTTCCAGGATTCCTTCCTTGTCTCCATCGCGCACACTGATAAAAACCGTACCCGACGCCGGTAGGGTTACACCGGCAGCAAGTTGCGCCTTGGCCAGGGCCAGCCCCAGATTATCATCAACCCCCATCACCTCACCGGTGGATTTCATCTCGGGCCCAAGCAGGGTATCAACGTTTTTAAATCGGTCAAAAGGAAAAACCGCCTCTTTGACCGCCCAATGTTTAATCGTCACCTCGGTAGTTAATCCGAGTTGCTCAAGGGTCATGCCCATCATCACCTTGGTGGCCAGTTTGGCCAGTGGCACTCCGGTTGCCTTGCTGACAAAGGGGACCGTCCTTGAGGCCCTAGGATTGACCTCAAGGATATATAATTCTTCGTCCTTAACCGCATATTGCACATTCATCAGGCCGATCACACCAAGCTCTTCCGCCATGGCCCGAGTGGCCTCTTTGATCTCTTCAATGAGGCGCAGAGACAAGGTATGCGGCGGCAGGACACAGGAAGAGTCACCAGAGTGAATCCCGGCCTCCTCAATGTGTTCCATGATCCCGCCGATAATGGTCTTCCTGCCGTCACAGATGGCATCGACATCCACCTCAATGGCATCCTCAAGAAACTTGTCGATCAGAACCGGATGCTTGTTGCCGGCCATGCCCGGTTTGGCCATGAATTCGCGAATGCCCCGATCGCTGTACACAATCCGCATATCACGGCCACCAAGGACATACGAGGGCCGGACCACCACGGGATAGCCAATCTGCGCCGCAACACTGAGGGCCTCTTCCAAAGTATAGACCGTATCGTTATTGGGCTGACGCAGATGCAGTTTCTGCAGAAACTGCTGAAAACGTTTGCGATCTTCCGCCCGATCAATGGAGTCCGGTGGAGTTCCAATGATCGGCACCCCTGCCTCTGCCAGGGCTACGGCCAGGTTCAACGGAGTCTGACCGCCAAACTGGACGATAACTCCATCCGGCCTTTCCAGATCAATGATATTCAGCACGTCTTCCAGGGTCAGCGGCTCAAAATAAAGTTTGTCCGAGGTATCGTAATCGGTAGAGACGGTCTCGGGATTGGAGTTGACCATGATCGACTCAACACCGATCTCACCAAGGGCAAAGGCGGCATGGACACAACAATAATCAAACTCTATCCCCTGACCGATCCGATTCGGCCCGCCGCCCAGAATCATCACCTTTTTCCTCTCCGACCTGCTGGCCTCATTCTCCTGTTCATAGGTGGAATAATAATAGGGGGTATAGGATTCAAACTCAGCGGCACACGTATCAACCAGTTTATACACCGGCAGGACCCCAAGCTGCTTCCGCAGCACACGAATCTCATCACGGGAGGTCCCGGTAAGAAAAGCAAGCTGTTGGTCAGAAAAGCCGTACTGTTTGCTTTTTTTCAGGAGATCAGGTCCCAGTCCCGGCATACCCTGCTGCCGTATTTCCTGTTCCATGGCCACGATCTGCTCCAGATTACGCAGGAACCAGGGGTCGATCTGGGTCAACTCAAAGATCTTCTCCACTGCCATTCCCCGCCTGAGCGCCTCATGCAGATAGCAGACCCGCTTGGAACTGGGGATCCGCAGGCCCGATTCCAAATCAAACAGCTCCAGATGATCGAGCTGTTCCTTGCCGTCCGCCCCAAAACCGGCACGGCCAGTCTCCAACGACCGCATAGCCTTCTGGAAGGCCTCCTTGAAGGTCCGGCCAATGGCCATGGTCTCACCCACGGATTTCATGGCCGTGCTCAACACATCCTCAGCCTCTGGAAATTTTTCAAAGGTAAAACGGGGAATCTTGACCACACAATAATCAATAGTCGGCTCAAAGGCGGCATAGGTCTCGCGGGTAATATCATTTTTGAGCTCATCGAGGGTAAAACCAACGGCCAGCTTGGCGGCGATCTTGGCAATGGGAAAGCCGGTTGCCTTGGAGGCCAAAGCCGAACTGCGGGAGACCCTGGGGTTCATCTCAATGATCATCAACTCGCCGTCTTGCGGATTAACCGCAAACTGGACGTTGGAGCCGCCGGTCTCCACCCCGATCTCTCGAATGATGGCAATGGCGGCATCCCGCATCTCCTGATACTCGCGATCGGTCAGAGTCTGGGCCGGGGCCACGGTAATGGAATCCCCGGTATGCACCCCCATGGCATCCATGTTCTCAATGGAGCAGATGATGACCACGTTATCCTTGCAGTCGCGCATCACCTCAAGCTCGAACTCCTTCCACCCCAACAGACTGCGCTCAACCATGATCTCGGTGGTCATGGACAGATCAAGACCGGACAGAGAGAGGGTCTCGAGTTCCTGACGGTTATAGGCCACACCGCCACCGGTGCCGCCCAGGGTGAAACTGGGGCGAACAATAACCGGAAAGCCGATGGTATCACCGGCCGCCATGGCATCTTCCAGAGTATGGACAATGGCTGATTCAGGCACCTTGAGACCAATAGCCTGCATGGCCGCCCGGAATTCTTCCCGTCCCTCCGCCTTTTTAATGACATCTACCTTGGCAGCCAGCATCTCTACCTTGTACTTATCAAGGACGCCAGACTCGGCCAGCTTGATGGCAACATTAAGCGCGGTCTGCCCGCCAAGGGTCGGCAGAAGGGCATCAGGCCGTTCCTTTTCAATGACCTTGGTCACCATCTCCAGAGTTATTGGTTCGATATAGGTCCGGTCAGCAAGTTCCGGATCCGTCATGATGGTGGCCGGATTGGAGTTGATAAGCACAACCTCGTACCCTTCTTCTTTCAACGCCTTGACCGCCTGGGCACCGGAATAATCAAACTCACAGGCCTGACTGATAATAATGGGACCAGAGCCAATGATCAGGATCTTATGGATATCGGTTCGTTTTGGCATGGGATCATCAAATAGTAAATTAGGAATTAAAAATCAGGTGTCAGGTATCTTGAACAGGTAATTAAGCCAGAGACTGAAAATTACAGGGATAAAACGTTATGCTAACCTATAATTTTCGCCATCTTCATTCTTAATTCCTCTTTTTCATTTCACTGCGCATCATCTCAACAAACCGGTCAAAAAGATACAAGGAATCGTGTGGCCCCGGGGCATGTTCCGGATGATACTGGACCGAAAATGCCGGGAAACGCCGATGACGCATTCCTTCAAGACTGCCGTCATTGAGATTGATATGGGTCAACTCAACGGCCTCTTGGTCCAAACTGTCAAGATCTACTGTAAAACCATGGTTCTGCGAGGTGATCTCCACATGGCCGGTGGTCAAATCCTTGACCGGTTGATTGCCGCCGCGATGACCAAATTTCAGTTTGTATGTGGAACCGCCATAGGCAAGGCCCAGGATCTGATGACCAAGACATATCCCGAAAACCGGCACCTTCCCAAGAAGAGCCTGCACCGTCGCCACCACCCCCTGAACACCGGCAGGATCACCCGGCCCATTAGACAGGAAAACACCATCCGGCGCCATGGCCAAGATAGTCTCCGCATCGGTTGACGCGGGCACCACCTGTACCTGACATCCCTTTTCGGTCATGATGCGGAGCTGATTAAATTTGATTCCGCAATCAAGGGCAACAACCTTCAGAGGATTGCTCATTCCCGCCTGGGCCGTGGAAAAACTGGTTCCAGGGACAGGCCGGTTATCCGCCCAGCCATAAGGTTGATCACAGGTCACCTGCTGCACCATATCCACGCCAAGCAGGCCATCCCAAGCCTTGGCCCGTATAACCAGCGATTCCCTATCGAGATCCTCGGTGGAGACAATGGCCTTCAAGGCCCCCACCGTCCTGATATGACGCACCAAGGCCCTGGTGTCAAACCCCTCAACCCCAAGGACACCATAGCGGCTCAAAAAATGGGCCAAGGTCTCTTCGGAACGAAAATTGGAGGGCACAGCGTTATACTCCTTGACCAGAAAGGCCTTGGGATGCACCGCCACCGACTCCATATCGTCGCTATTCACTCCATAATTACCGATGAGGGGATAGGTCATGGTCACAATCTGACCAGTATAGGAAGGATCCGTCAGGATCTCCTGATATCCGCTCATTGAGGTATTAAAGACCATCTCGCCTACGGCCTCACCTCTTCCGGTAAAAGACTCACCTTCAAAAATGGTCCCATCTTCCAAGGCTATCAATGCTTTCATATAGTTTCCTATCCTTCTCCCTCTTCAAAAGGGGAGAGAATTATATTATTCTGGAAGGTTCATGCCTCCATAAAAACTCGCAAGATCTCGTATCTTCCAGAAAGCGCAAATCAAAAAGACAAACCATAATATTTAACCCGGAATACCACATCAAGTCAATCAGAAACAAGAAAGATGGAGGGAACAAGTAAATTGTCCAGAGTTGAAATAGATGATCTATCTGGTTGTACTGGGACAGTTAGAAAAGGGTTGAAAACAACAGCAGTATTACAAAAGATTTCGCTCCATCCCCTGCTTACTCGCTCGTCAACTGAAGAACAAGGCTGTCTTACATGCATTGGCAATGACCATCTGGTATCACCAAGACCGGCAAAGGCCATGTCCGCCGGGCGCTCACTGAAGCAGCTCAGTGTTACTGTCACTCGGCACGGGAAAACCGAATCTTTTTGGCTCGTCTTGAAGGTTTGTCCCAAGAGGTTCGACAGATTGCCTGGAAAGCGCAGGTCCGGCTTTATGGCCGATTCAAAAGGCTCATGGCCAGAGGCAAGAACCGAAATACCGTGATTACGTCAACAGCTCGTGAGCTTGCCGCCTTCATGTGGGCCATCGCTCGTTCTCTTCTGCCGGTGCACGAGGCATAGGTTCTATGCAAGGATCACAAACCCGTTGTCGATCTTGCTGCTGCTCCGACGAGCTTAAATGATGAGCCAAAGGATGGGATTCTTGTTCCCTCTTGACTTTGACAGCCATATCAGTCGGATGAACCAACTTTGGTAACACCAAAGGCCCTGCTTCCGCAATGGAAACAGGGCCTTTGGTGTTGATTGCCGTAAGGTAAACCCCCGGTTTTGCCGGTGGGCTCAACTTCAAGATGTTATATCTTCTTGCTCTCGTAACTCCAAGAGACTTCTAAAAACCGTAAGACAGCATCACGTATCCAATGTTGGCCTCGTAATTCGGGTTAGCATACAAACCGCTATAGTAATACATGGTGCCGACAAGGGGCGTTCCCGTAGTCCCGTCAAGAATATACTGATAATTGTTGTAGCTGATATCCGCAGCGTTCAGTTTTTCATAGATATATCCCACGGTCATCTTGAGCTTGGGATCGATGGCATAGGTGGCCTTGGCCTCCAGAGTCTGCTTGCTGTAGTCGTCCGAATTGGTGACATCGGTGAAGAAGGCGTTGTCAAAATTAATCTGTCCATTCGACTTCTGATACTGCCAGGCGAGATTGAAGGCCAGATTGTCCGTAGCCTTGACGTTGGCTGCCAGACCATAGGTCCAGAAGGAATCATTGAGGGTCTGGGTAAAGTCTGGATACGTTGCTTCATCACTCGCAATCCCCAGCCGGTTGGCATCGGTGTCAACCTTCTCAAAGCCGATAAAGCCGCTCAAGGTTGTCGCCTTGCTCATATGCCAGGCGGTATCCAGATAGACATCCTTCCGTTTGTCGTTCTGACGGGTGTCAACGGCCTGGTCGTAATCAGTGTTCTTATAGGCAAAACTGAGGCCAAGATCAAGGCTGTCCACGGGGGAAAAATCAAAGCTCAATTTCCACTCGTCGTAGGTTTGATCCATGTAGTAGAAGGGAGTTGCATCTGTTTGCAGTTCGGCAGAATCGCGTTTCAGGTGCTTATAGCGCAGCTTGGCGGTCATCCAGTCCAGAGAACTGTTTTTAATCCCGATATATACGGAATTGTCATCAGTTGATTTCGTGGGCTGCACCTCATCCGTAGGGGTAGAACGGTTCATGCCCAAGTATTCGTATCCGGCCTCCAGCTTGGTCTTCTTCGGCAGGCGGTAGCCGAGATCGATACCCGCGTTATCCTTCTGGTAGCTGAGCAGGCGATTCGCATTACTGATTGATTCCCCGTCTCCCTCATAGGTGATCACGCTGGACTTGTCATTTCTGTTCAGGTATCGATAATAAACCTTGCTGTCCAGATTAGTCAGCGGGTTGGAGGCCAGTGAGATGGTGGCGGAGGAATAGTCAATATCGCCGTCAAAGCTCGTACGGTTCAAGGAGGTGAATCCCGGCCATACCGCGCTGCTGAGGAAGATATCGTTGGCCGTGAAGCTGTTGGTCAGATGGGCGTAGCTTCCCGACACCGCGAGGACAGAACCCAGGGGAAGATGGCGCCAGCTGAGATCTGCGGCCAGCTTGCCATAGTTATTATCCGGTGAGAGCACCGTAAGATCAGTGGCAGGGCTGGCGCTTGGGTCCGGACTATCCCAGAGCATGTACTTGTGGTCGTTGTTGAATGTGCTCAGGGTGCCGGTGAGAGAGGAGGAAATAGATTTTCCCAGATACCCACCCTTCACAAACAGGTTATTGGTGGTGCTCAAGATCGGCTCCGGCACCTCGGCTGGCTGTTCGAGCTGTTGGACGGAGAATGGCCTCAGGCCATCCTGTTGACGTTTCTCCGCGCCGACCTTGATATAGAATGGTGAGTGCAGGGACAATTCCATCTCGCCGCCATAACTCTTGTGGTTGACCTTGTAGTCGAAAGGTGTCCATTGCGAGAACGGCGGGGTTGCTGGAGAGGTCGTGTCAGGAAAGCTGATATGCTGGGTGCCGATGCCGGTGGCAGGCGTTATGGCCCCAAGGGTGTACTTGTGGACCATTTCATCGTAGTCGAATTGATACTTAAAGGTATCGTACTGCCCGCCTTTGAATTGGAATGACTGATCATTCGCGCCAGGATTGAGCGCATTAAACTGGAAATGATAGTCTCCCTTGTCGGCATCAAGTAAAACCTGACCAAAGATGCCGTCACCCATATCTTTGAATTCCTGGAACTTGGAGCTGTTAGCGTTGCTGTCGACCCCGCGGACACCAAGTTCGATAAGGCCATGGATCTCAGCGGCTTCCTCGGCGGCAAAAACGACAGTCGGAGCGGCAAGCGACAATAAAAAAATTGCAGAATATGTTTTTTTAAGCATTGATTGCCCCCTTTATCTGACGAATGTGTCGTCACGGAAATTGGCTGATCCATGTACGGAATGATGGCAGGTGAGACAACTGCGGCCGACTACCCGGGTCTGGAAGCCAGCGGCAGCTGCTGTCGGAGCCTTGCCGTTGACCTTCCCGCCAAAGCCCCAGGTCCTGTCATTCGGAAATCCTGGATGGTCACTTGCATCATGACAATCTTGACACAAACTCTGTACCCTTTCCACCAGCAGGCCTGTATGGCGGCTTCCATGCGCCGCGTGACAGATCATGCAGTTTTCTTCCACTGGTGGATGCTCCCAGACAAAGGGGCCGCGTTTGTCGGCATGGCACTTGTAACAGAGCAGGTTGTTGCTCTCGGCATTGATCATGTGGGGGGTAAGGGTGCCATGGGTGTTGTGGCAGTCGGAACATTTGACCTTGCCTTCGATAATGGGATGATGCGA
>CAISPV010000111.1 GCA_903887485.1 uncultured Desulfobulbaceae bacterium
GGTCGAGACAGGTAAATTCCTTGACCTTGAAATTGCCGTGATAACGATCGACGCATTGATGAAAGACATGAAGCGGAAGATGCTCCATCACTTGAGAGAAAATAAGTTTTCCAGTGTACATAGCTCAGACCTCCTCGCATGGTTTCGCGAAGATGACTGATTTTTGGAAAAATTCTCAAGTCGTTAAATGACATTTTGTCTTTTTTTGTTTTAATTTACGGAAAGTTATATGATGTTCTGTTTCAAACGTTGGGACACCAGTGGTAGGATATAACAATCTACCCTAAAGCGGTAAATTTGTAATTTTTGTATCCCATAAATAATTCCGACCCCTTTTTCGAGTAGTAGACTCAACCATTCGTAAACCCAATAAAACAGAAAGGCCCTGCTTCATTGAAGAAGCAGGGCCTTTCTGTTTACCAGAAATCTCTCGGAACGTATCAGCCAAGTGCCGTGGTCAGAGACTTCTCCATCTTCTCGTTCACTATCTCCCCGATATGTTCATTGGTCCAAATGGCATCCTTACGCACCGCCTTGGTGGCGTTACCAAAGGCGATCCGTACCTTCTGATCGGAGACAGCGGCCAGGGCCTTATCAATCCTGATCTTCAGTTCTTCTTTGGACAGACCCTCGGCCTCGCCGATAGGGCCAAGCTCCTTGATCTGCGCCGTAAACTTGGTGATCAACTGGACAAAGTGTGGGGCCTCGGCAGCAGACGCCCATTGCAGACTATACCGTTCCTCGCGGATACCAACATCTTTCAAGACCTTCCTGACCAGCGCACTCACACCCATTGCATCGTAATTACCAACCTGGTAATGGCATTCGCCAAGTTGTCAGCCGCCGCTGAAGATCCCATCCGCGCCTTCCACAAAGGCGCGCAGGACAAAGGCCGGATCTATGCGCCCGGTACACATCACCCGGACGGTGCGCATACTGGGCGGGTATTGAAACCGTGAGACACCGGCAGCATCTGCCGCCGCGTAACAGCACCAGTTGCATAAAAAGCCAAGGATGCTCGGATTAAATTGCTGATCAGCCATACGACGTTCTCCTCAAATATAATAAACTTATTTTAGAAATAAAATTACCTGTCGCCTGTGGCCCCGAAGGCCTCAATCTGTGAGTTAATCTGCTCATTGGTAAACCCACCCATAGAGATGGCAAAGGTCGGACAATGGGCGGCACAGATCCCGCAAGCCTTGCACGAGGCGGAAATGGTCTCCGCCTTCCGTTTGCCATCGACCTTCTGCATGACAATGGCCCCATACGGACAAAGACTGACGCAGAGTCCACAACCGATACACTTGTCCTGCTCAACGCTCGAAACTATCGGGTCAACCTTCACATAGCCCTTGACCAGCGGGATCGCCGCCTTAGCCGCTGCTGCCTGGGCCTGAACGATCGTCTCATCCACCGGTTTGGGGCCATGAGCCAGTCCGCACACATAGACACCGGAGACTGACAGCTCCACCGGACGCAGCTTGACATGGGCCTCAAGGAAGAACTTATTGGCCGTGACCGGCAGCTTCAACAGCTTGGAGAGGGTATCGGTATCATCGGGTACAATCCCCACCGACAGAGCCACCAGATCCGGAGACATGGTCACCTCTTCCTGCATGATCGAGTCAAAGAAACGGACCTGAACCTTGGCACCTTTTTCCGTTACTTCCGGCTTGAGATCAACCTCGTAGGGGATAAAGACCACGCCCATCTTGCGGGCCTCAAGATATGCATCCTCGGCAAAGCCATAGGTGCGCATATCCCGGTAAAGGACGACGATCTGGGAGTCAGGGTTGATCTCCTTGACTTTCAGAATATTCTTCAGGGCATGATTACAACATACCTTGGAGCAGTAATTGAGATCATCACCGCGCGAACCAGCACACTGGATCATGACGATGGAACCGGGCGCCCGGGTTTTGGCCTTGCCCGCCAGTTGTTTCTCCAGCTCCTGCTGGGTGACCACCTTTTTGGACTTGCCCAGCAGATACTTGTCAGGTCGATGCTCGCGGCCGCCGGTGGCGACAATGATGACCCCGTGGTCAACGGTCTGCTCAACCCTGGCCTTGCCCTTGCCGCTGGCAATCACCGAGGCAAAATTGCCGATAAAGCCGGCGGTTTGCACCAGCTCCGCATTGCAGAGCACGTCCACTTTTTTTGACTGCTTCACCTTATCAACCAGGGTCTTCAGATGCGACTGAACGGCGTCTCCTGCCAGGGTATAGTGCAGGTTCTGCAGATTGCCGCCGATCCCATCCCCTTTTTCAATAAGGACCGAATCAAATCCCTGCTCGGCAAGGTTCAGGGCGGCGGTCATTCCCGCCACCCCTGCCCCGATGACCAGGGCCTTGGCCGTTACCGGCACCGTCTGCTCGGGCAGCGGCTGGATAAGTCTGGCCTTGGCAACAGCCATGCGCACCAGATCCTTGGACTTGATGGTGGCAAGCTCCGGTTCACCGGCATGCACCCAGGAACATTGATCGCGGATATTGACCATCTCGAAGAGGTTCCGGTTGAGCCCGGCGTCGCGCAAGGTCTCCTGAAACAGCGGCTCATGGGTCCGCGGCGAACAGGCGGCAATGACCACCCGGTTCAGCTTGTGCTCCTTTATCTTCTTCTTGATAACCTCCTGGGCATCCTGGGAACAGGAGTAGAGGTTTTCGGTATAAAAAGTGACATTCTTCATATCCCCGGCGTAGTTGGCCACCGCGGCACAATCCACCACCGAGCTGATATTGATGCCGCAATGGCAGACAAAAACACCGATCCTGACCTCATCGTCGGCAGCAACCACCTGCTCCTCAGGATAGATCTTCATCTCTACCCCTTTGCCCCGCACTGCTTTCAGGGATGCAGCGGCAAGAGAGGCCGCGGCCGAGGACTGGGTCACCGATTCCGGGATATCCTTGGGCCCCTGGAAGGCACCGGCCACCACAATCCCCTGCTGACTGGTCTGAAGAGGATTAAAACTGTCGGTGGCGCAAAAGTCATACTTATTCAGATCAATCTTGGTGATATCGGCTATCTTCTGGGCATCCTTGGGCGACTCAAGGCCCACCGACAGCACCACCAGATCAAAGGGCTCAAACTTATGCTGACCATCGAGTGTGGCATAGGTCAGTTGCAGATGGTTCTCCCAAGGGGTGACATCCGCCACCTTGGCCCGGACAAACTTGACGCCGATGGCCTCGGCCCGCTCGCGGGCGGCGTCGAAGTCCTTGCCCTGAGTACGGATATCCATGTAGTAGATGGTGATATCCACTTCCGGGTCATGTTCCTTGGTCACCAGCGCCTCTTTGATGGCATACATGCAGCAGACCGAAGAACAGTAGCCGTTGTTGCAGCCGATGTCCCTGGAGCCGACGCACTGGATAAATGCCATCCGTTTGGGATGCCTGCCATCGGAGAAACATTTGACCTCGCCCATGAAAGGGCCTGAGGCGGTGGTCATCCGTTCATACTCAAAAGAGGTGACCACATCCGGGTGTTTGCCGTAACTGAACTTGGCCAGGGTCTTGGGATCAATCTTGCCAAAACCGGGCGAGAGGATCACTGCCCCGATGTTCAGCTTCCGCTCTTCCGGTTGCTGCTTAAAATTAATGGCATGACTCTGACAGACCGGCACACAGATCTGACAGGTCTCATGCTGCAGAAAGAGACAGGAGCTCGGATCGATGTAATAAGTGGCAGGCACGGCCTGGGCATAATCAATATGGATGGGCCGGGTAATGGCCAGTCCCTCATTGTAGGGATCCACATGATGCTTGGGGCAATACTGGGTGCACAAGCCGCAGGCAGTACAGGCATCGGCATCGATATAGCGTGGCCGCAGATTGATCGTGGCTGTGAAATTTCCTGCTGTTCCTTCCAATGCCAGAAAATCAGCATTGGTCAACATTTCAATATTGGGAGACCGACCGGCCTCTACCAGCTTTGGCGCCAGGATTCAGAGGGAACAGTCATTGGTTGGAAAAGTCTTGTCAAGCTGAGCCATGACCCCGCCAACCGCCGGTGATTTCTCAACCAGATAGACATAAAAACCAAGCTCAGTCAGATCAAGCGCGGCCTGTATTCCGGCGATGCCCCCGCCCAGAATCATCACCGATCCTTCCCGGTGATTCATTGCTTTACCCATAATGTTACTCCTGAAAAATGATCGTTGGGTCTCTTTTAAGATTCCCTTATATTATGCTTCAATTTTAGAGACCTTAATCGCGCAGATCTTGTACTGGGGACTGCGCGAAAGCCGGTCAAGACTGTTTAAGGTCAGGTTATTCACAGGAACTTCTGCAAAGTGATACGGAATAGCAATGGTGCCAAGCTGCGAACGATCGGTTATCCTGGCGCGCAACTGCACCGTCCCCCGCCTGGAACTGATCTCGACCGTATCCAGATCAGCGATACCGAGGCGGACAGCATCCGCAGGATTGATCTCGGCAAAGGCTTCGGGACACAGGGCCTCAATCTCCGGGGTCTTCCGGGTCATGGAGCCAAAATTGTACTGGGGCGTCTCCCTGATGGTGGTCAGGATCAGCGGATAATCGGCATCAGGCATCTCGGTGGGCGGCGTATAATCCTCAGGGATAAACAAGCCCTTGCCCTGGGTAAATTTTCCAATATGCAATACCGGTGTTCCTGGATGATCCTGACTCGGCACCGGCCATTGCAGCCCCACCTTCTCAATACGCTCATAGGTGATACCGGCATATTGGGGCATAAGCTGCGTCACCTCGTTAAAGATCTCTTCCGGGTTTGAGTAGGGCATATCATAACCCATGCGATGGGACAGCTCACAGAAGATCTCCCAGTCAGCCTTGGCCTCGCCGGGTGGTTCCACCGCCTTGCGCACCCGCTGGACCCGACGCTCGGTGCAGGTAAAGGTACCGTCTTTTTCCGCATAGCAGGCCGCCGGAAAGACGATATCGGCCATCTTGGCGGTATCGGTAAGAAAGATATCCTGGACGATGAGAAAATCGAGTTTTTCCAGGGCCGCTACCGCATGATGGGCATTGGGATCGGCCAGTACCGGATCCTCACCGAAGACATAGATCCCTTTGATATCACCCTCAAGAATGGCATCCCAAACCTCGGTGGCCGCCTTGCCCTTGCGTCGTGGCAGCTTCACTTCCCACATCTTCTCATAACGATCAAAGGCATCATTGTTGTCCAGACCGGTATATCCAGGCAGGGTATTGAACAGAGCCCCCATATCACAGGCCCCCTGGACATTGTTCTGGCCGCGCAGGGGATTCACCCCGCCGCCGGCAACGCCGAGTTTGCCGCAGAGCATAGCCAGATTGGCAATGGACTTGACATTATCCGTGCCGGTGGCATGATGGGCAAGACCCATCCCATAGAAAATGGCGCATTTTTTACCGGGTGAGGCATAGAGACGGGCTGCGGCACGGAGCTGCTCCTCAGCAATACCGGTGATCTGTTCGACATAGGCCGGGGTATACTTGGCGGTAACAATCTCCAATTCCTCGAAGTTCTCAGTGCGCTCTTCAACAAACTTCTTGTCCCAGATCCCCTCTTCGAGAATCACATGCACCATGCCGTTGAGCAGGGCGACATCACTGCCGGGATTGGGCCGCAGCCAGAGATCGGCCTCATCGGCAAAACCGGTGCGCCGGGGATCAATCACCAGCAACTTGCTGCCGTTCTTCTTGGCCTGATGGATCCGCAGGCCAATGGTGGGATGGCTGGTGTCGGCATTGGAGCCGATTACCATGATCACATCCGATTCTTTAATGTCAGCGATGGAGTTGGTCATCGCGCCGCTACCAAATGAAAGGGCCAAACTGGCCACAGTGGGAGCGTGTCAGAGACGGGCGCAATGATCGATATTATTGGTACCGATCGAGGTGCGCATGAACTTCTGCATGAGGAAATTCTCCTCATTGGTGGCCCGGGCGCAACTGAAGCCGGCAATGGAATCCGGACCATACATGGCCTTGAGGTCAAAGAGTTTCTTGGCCGTGTAATCAAGGGCCTCATCCCAACTGGTCTCGACCAGCATCCCGTTCTTGCGGATCAGCGGTTTGGTCAACCGGTCTTTGTGTTGAATAAAATCATGACCAAAACGGCCTTTGACACACAGGGCCCCATAATTTGGCGCCTGCTCAGGATCGGCAGTGACCTCAATGATGGTACCGCCCTTGACCCGGAGAATAATCTGACATCCAGCCCCGCAATAGGGGCAAGTGCTGCGCACCTCTTTCACCGGTTCACTGTGCAGAGGAATGGTCTGGGCCTTCTTGTTCAGGGCCCCGGTGGAACAGTTATCCACACACTTGCCGCAGGAAACGCAGTTGTCCTTGAAACGCAGGAACAACCCCACCGGTCGCCCTTTGTCATCAAAGGTCTCGGCGCCAAGCTCGAGTGCATCATACTCACAGGAGCGTTCACAACGCCCACAGAAGATACATTTATTTTTATCAACAATAATGGCCGGATGCGAAGAGTCCTTGGCATAGACAGGCGTTGTCCCCATGCCCGTCTTGTTGATGTTCAGATTGTATTCAATGGACAGATCCTTGAGGTTGCAGCGATCATAGGCGGTACAGCCGCAGGAGAGACAGCGCTCGGCCTCATGCCTGGCCATCTTCTCGGAGAATCCCAGTTTCACCTCATCAAAATCCTGACTGCAGATCTCAGGCGGCCGGGTGGGCATTTTTTCCCGGAGCTTGACATTGATGCCGTCAAAATTCTTCAGATCAACGTCATCAAAGCCCTTGCCGCGGGTGAAGTTAAACCGGCTATCCCCCTCATCCTTGACAGTACCCATGACATAGGCATGGATATTATCGGCAGCGCGACGGGCAGCGACAACGGCCTGGATCACCGATCTTGGCCCGCTGACCGCATCGCCACCGGCAAAAACCCCTTCAATATTGATCTGGGAAGAACGGACATTGGCATCCAGGGTCTTGTTGGGGGAAATGGCGATGGACTTTTCCAGGGCGCCACCGCTGAATTTATCAGCAACAGCAGTCTGACCAAGGGAGGAGACGATGGAATCCACCTGCAGGGTATTGGTGGAACCGGCAATGGGTTCCGGCTGTCTGACGCCCTTAGCATCGGGCTCACCCAGCTTCATGCGGATCAACTCCAGTTTCAGCCGGGAACCTTGCTCCGTAGAATCACAGATCTCAACCGGCGAGGCCATGAGCAGAAACTGCACCCCTTCTTTCTCGGCCTCCCGGATATTACGCTGATGGGCCGGCATCTCTGTACGAGAACGGGGATAAATTACCGTCACCTCCGCCACCCCCTGACGGATGAGGGTGCGCGCCACTTCCATGGCGATATTATTGCCGCCGATTACCGCCGCGCGGCGTCCCATGTCCGGTTTCTTCCCTTCCGCCACCCGGCGCAGATACTTCATCGCCGAATAGGTGTGCGGATTGACCACGCCCGGGATCTCCAGAGGAACATCCACACCTGCCCCGGTGGCAAGATAAATAGCGGCATAGCCCTGATCCTTCAGGGACTGCAGGGTAAAATCCTTGCCCCATTTTTGACTGAGCTTGACCGACACACCCAACCGCAGGATGGTATTAATCTCGTAATTCAAGACATCCCGGGGAATGCGATACTCCAGGAATCCATAACGCAGAGCCCCGCCCAGCATGGGTGATGACTCAAAGATGGTCACATCATGCCCTTTGCGCGTCAGGAAATGGGCGGCAGTCAGACCGGAAGGCCCGCCGCCAATCACCGCAATCCGTTTTCCCGTGGGGGCATCCTTGGGGATCTCCAGATCAATCTCATGACGCATGCACCAGTCAGCGACAAAGCGCTTCAGGTGATTAATGGAGACAGGTTCATCAACAAGGATACGACGACAGCGAGTCTCACAGAAACGGGGACAGACCCGGCCTACTGAAAACGGCAGCGGGTTGCGTTCCATGACCAGACGCAGGGCCTCTTCATACTGGCCCTTGGCAACATGGGCAATATAGCCCTGGACATTGATCTGTCCGGGACAGGTCAAATTACAGGGGGCCTTGCAATCACCAAAATGGGTCTCGGCCAAGATGGACAGACGCTCCAGGCGATGGGCAACGATCTTGGCAGACTCCGTAGCAACAACCATCCCGTCCTGGGCCAGACCGACACAGGAGCAAACCAGCCCTTCCTGTCCTTCGATCTCGACCACACACATCTGGCAGGGTGTCTCGGCAGGTTTTCCCGGCACATGACACAAGGTCGGAATATTGATCTCCGCTCGTCTGGCAACCTCAAGGATGGTGAGGCCAGCCTCAGCCACAATCTCAGCGCCATTAATGGTAAGTGTTACAGTCGTCATACGCGTGTTCAGCGGTAAGAGTTAAAGTTTTAAAATTTCTTCCAAAAAAAACCTTATTTAGCTGGCTTCCATTCCTTCAAGAATACGGGCAGATGCCCTGCCTCTCTTGGCCCGATAATAATATTCCAGGCCGGAAGCTCCTCTTCCAGCTCACCCTTGAGGGAAGCCAGATAGCCGGGGATAATCAGATCACGATGCTTCACCTTGTCCTCAATCCCGCTCTTTTTAACAAACTGAGCGATCATGTCAGCGCCAAATTTGCCGGCGGCCCAGGCAGTGAGGACGGAAAGGCCCTCGGTGTCTTTAATAAGCAGCCAGGTCGGCACCTTGGAACCCTCGATCTCGCCGGAGACAATAAAGTAAGTGAGAGAAAAGTTGCAGGTAATGACCACCGGCGAATCCTCGCCAGGACCGGTCAACGGATAGACATCCTCGGTCACCACCATCGGCCGCTGCGGATCGGTAAAGATGTTCATCCGCTCCAGCAACAATGGAAAGAGAATATCCCCTTGCAGATCAGAGAGGACAATGATTCCCGCGTATTTGGCAATCATGATCGAGGCGATCATTGCCTCCATCATCGGATCATCACTCATCTCGCAGGGGAAGGTCAGGGTCGGAAAGCCCAGGGGCTTAAACTTGGCCTTGACCGCGGATCTCCTGGCCACGACATTATCTTCAAAGGCGGCGCGCAGGGTCCGGGCACCGGTATCAATGGCCAGATCTTTCAAGCCTGCAGCCAGCAGGGTATTGGTCACATCAACACAGTTATCAAGGTTTGTCCCCTTGACTGCCAAAGGCGCCGAGCAATCCTTGGCCACCTGGGCCATGGCAGCGGCATTATCAGCAGTGGCGCTATAGAGCAGCGGAATACGGGCCCCGCAGACCTTGGCAGCCGCAGCCAGATGGGCCGGGGTGTCACTGATCAGGATGAGTGCGGCACGAGCTGAACCATCCAGCACCTTCTGCACCAGGGCGGTAAAGGAGGCCTCATCATTTTTGCTGTCCTTGACCGCGATGAGTTCAGCCTTCATGATCACACCAACACGCTCATACACCAGGGTATTAAAACGGTCGATCCGGCCACTGACAGCAGCCTCATCCATATCGGTTGTCACCAGTACGGCAATACCGGTAGGGTTGACGAATCGTTTTTCATGCCTGTACATGCAGGTCTCACCACCTGCGGTAAAGGCATTGTCACCACTCCCCAGCTTCAAGGTACGGATAGGTGGAGCAGACGCCTCACCAATGGTGGCCTTCGCCTCGTCACTGACGTAGGGGCAGGTATCGATTTCCACCTGACCAGCCGCAACCTTCATGGCAAATGCCAGACAGGTGGGGATGCTGCACTCGCCGCAATTCTTTTTAGGCAGCATCTTGAGAATTTGAATGCCGGTTAACGCCATGATGGTATCCTCCAGTTGTATCTACAAAAAATGTGTCATCGTGAGCTGTGCCGCGAAATATGCTCGCAGCTCACTAATAAAAATTCAGTAATTGGGCCGTAAATGTTATCTGCCAGGCGCCGCTTCACAGAAACAGCCGAAAAAGATTAGCTGTTTCTTTGGAGCGGCATAAGGTGCCGTAGACTCAGCAAGCAAGAAAAAGACCTTGCTTGCTGAGTAACGGCACCTAAACAGCCGACTCCATCTCCAGCGCCGGATGTCCTTTTTCCTTGAGGAATTTGTAGATATCCTCTTCCGTGGTTCCCTGTTCTTCAGTGGCAATCATGTCATACAGCTCAGGCATGCCGAGATTCTTACAGACCTCTTTCAGCTTTTCACTGATCTCATCCTTCATCATCTTGGGCATCCACACCACCCGCTTGAGACCACCCTCGGCCTTAAACAGCTTGTTACTGGTCATATAATGCTTGCTGACGCCCATGAAACCGGGAGTCTGATTACCGCCACCTGCCATACCGGCCAGACTGGTAAACTTCATCCCCGAGGGGGTCATTCCCACAAAATCACGGTTCACAACCATGATCCCGTTACAGGTGGGCAGCATGGCGGCAATGGCCTCAAAGCAGCCACAGGCGGTCATCGGGTTATTCATCAGGGAATAACAGCTGACCTCAGGAACCGCGCCGCGTGAGGCCTGGTTCACAAACTCATTAATACCGACATAATAACCATTGTCAGGGTCGGTACATTCACCCTTTTCAATGGGCTGGTTGGGCCCGGTGGGGTTGATCTGAAACGAGGCCTTACCATCCAGCCAGTTATAGGCACCACACATGCCGATGCGTTCAGGGGTAATGACACAGACATGGCTGGGGGCAAATGACTGACAAAGGGTACAGGAATAGAACACATCCTCGGTCTCATCGGTCATGGCTCCCAGACGCAGATCGCGCTCGGTGTAAACAGAGCTGGCCAGGGCCATAACCTCCCGCACCTTATCTTCAACGGTGAAGAGCTTCACCTGGATCTTGTCAACGATGGCGCCAAACTCCTGATGCAACTTGCCATGCAGCACCTTGCCGATATGTTTGAAGGAAAAGCCTTTTTCGACCGCCGCTTTACCAATCCGCACCCACATGATATTCCGCTGCCCCATGTGCATGATGCCCTGAATATAGTTGATCAGATGATGAAACTGGCGTTCGAGAATAGGCTCAAAATCCGACTGCATCTGCCGGCCAGCCACCTCGACCAGGATGCCCAGGGGCAGATTCTGACCCTGCTGGATATCACAGATATCAGGCCCCTCAAGGGTGACCAGACCATCCTCTATCTCATCCATGGGTTTGGAGATCAGCACCTCAACACCCGGTGTCCGACCACCGCCGCATTCCATGAACAGCTCATCCTTACGCACCCGTTCACCCTCAAAGGCTGGGCCAAAGGCCAGAGGAATATCGATCTTGGTGATATTCACCTTCAGGCCACGTACCTCAATGGCCTTCTGGACGATCTCGTTGTGGGGAATATTGGAGACAACGTGTTCATAGGTACAGATACCGGTGGGCAGCACCTCGGGGATATCATAATCAGAGATGGTCGGGAAGCCCCAGTTAATGGCGCCGGCGGCATTGGCATACCACTCGTCACTGACCGGGCCAAAGGCCATAACAAAGGCAAAGGTCCGGTCTTTATTGTAGATCAGATTGCCTTTATAATCGCCGGGCTTGATCCCGCCAAAGGCCATGGCCACGCGGCAGGCAAAACCGATGGCGAAGACTGCCGTGGTATAGCTCTGGCCAAAAGGCACCAGACGGGTATTCCAGCCCACCTGGACATTATTTTTGACCAGCAGGTCAGGCATGGTCAACCCGCCCGTCTGATCGTGCATGAAGATATAGAGGTTTTTTTCCTGCAGTTCGAGGGCAATCCTGGAGGCCACTTCCGGGTCGGCCGGGGTGCCCATGATCGCAGCAAAGCCTGGGGCCGTGCCGTCAACAAACTCAACCCCGCGTTTCCGGAAGATGACATCGTCGGCCGCACCCAGCCAGATATTATCAGCGGTGGGATCCTCGGTCTTGGTATAAAAGTTGGGCGTATTCAGATAGCGAATAGCCTCGTACATCTCCTCGGCAAAAAAGGTGGCCATACCGGCATCGAGGGCCGGCGCCAGATAGGGCAGCCAGATATCCGCGGTGACCACGGGCGGCATCAACTTGCGGCATTCCTGAAAGATATCCTTCATATCACCCAGTTTTTCGACCTTCGCTCCCAGCATACTGTAGATAACTGGCAGATAATAGGCGGTATTGGGAAAAGAGACCTCATGATCAGCGCCATATTTCTTCAGCGCCTCTTCATAACTCTCCTCGGCCATATCTATAATTTTCCGGGCCCCACGAATGGCAGCGGAACAGATGATCTTCGACATAATCTAAACTCCCTTAATTGTATCCCTGTTATCAGCTATCAACTCTTGCTGAAATCAACCCATCAAACCATTGATCAAGGCCTTGGTCATGGCCACCGCTTTGGGATGACGCATAATCAGAACCTCGCCACCAGCCAGCAGCATACAGCTTGCCGTCAGCGCCTCCATCATGATTCCCCGCTTCTCCTGATCGCCAATCATGGCATCGGTCGGCAGCTTGGTCTCTTTGGCCTTCCACACCTCACGACCAAGATTACAGATAATGGGCACCTGCAGCTTTTCGTCCTGCTGAATGAGGGCAGCCATGCGGATACGCTCCATGACCGAATAGGTGTACTCAATACCATAGCCCAGGGCGCCCACAGAAGGATCCATCAGCACCGTTTCGAGTGAAACACCCAGATTCTGGAGAAGGATATTCAACTGCTTGGCCAGATTGACGTCAATGGGCGAGGCCGCGACGATGGCATGCTGGAAGGCCATAGCCGTGGCACCAATTGTACGATAGTTGGCATCTTCTAGAGGAGCCAGGCAGACCTTCTTATTGCCGATAACCGAGGTCAGATCCCGTAGGGTCTCGGTATCCTTCTCATTATTACCGCAACCCCAGACGATGATCGGGACCTCCACCGCCTCGATCACCTGAGCGGCAATCTTCGCCGCATCAGAGGCAGAACGATTCATGCCGTTGGGATCAGTCGAGACAAGCGAGATATTGATGGCCTCAGCGCCATAGACCTTGATACATTTCTGGGCCCAGGCAACCGGATTGTCCATAACATCGGTAAAGTGCCGGGACAGGGTCTCAGGCCAGTCTTCAGGACGGGCATCAAGGACATCCATGGCAATCAGGGACTTATGGGGCTGTTTGCCTTCAAAGAGATGGAACGGCATGGAAGCGGCGCCGCCAACGGTGATGGTATGATCGCCGTTACCCAGAACGGTCTCCCGGATAACGCCGGTATATTTTTCCTTGTAGGATTTTTCATCCACCTTGGTGGCACGCTCGGCAAGAGTTGATTTCTCAAGGGCTAAAGCGGCCACTGCAAAATCAGCGCCGGCAGATGTTGCTGCCGGCTGGGACGCAGCCTTAGCATCTGCCTCTGCCTTGACCTTGGCGGCCTCGGCAGCAGCTTTCGCCTTTGCCTCTTCTTCAGCCTTGGCTTTGGCCTCAGAGTCAGCCTTCAACTTTTCCTCGGCCGCAGCCTTGGCCTGTGCCGCCTGTTGTGCCGCTTCCTGGGCCTTGGCCTGAGCGGCAGCATCGGCTGCAACTTTGGCCTCGGCCTCCGCCTTCATCTTTGCCTCGGCCGCAGCCTTGGCGGCATCAACAGCCGCTGTATCCACTTTCGGAGCTGCTGGCGCTGGGGCAGCCGTAGGAGCGGCAGGCGCAGGAGTTACTGCCGCCCTTTCCGGTTCACGATTGAGAATGGCATGGACACCGGCAAAACTGGTGATGGCCGCAAACTGCTCATCGGACAGACCATAGGCCTTTTTCAGGGCTGACAGCCCTTGATTCATGGCCTCCAAGGCCATGACACGCTCTTTTTCATTCATCTCATGCTCTCCTGCGTCATCTATTGCACCCGTCGGCACAGTTGTTCCCATCGTAATCATATCAGCCGCAGCCACCTGAGCGCCACCCGCACTCAGCGCCGCCGTCTGGGCCTTCATCATCAACGCCTCCGCCTCTTGGCGGGCAGTAGCAACGATCGCCTCTGCCTCCGCTCTGGCCTTGGCAAGTACTTCCTCCATATCAACAGCCTGGACCTGAATGGACTCCCGGCTCTCTTTCTTGTCAGTCACAGCCTGGGAAGCCGACGCATCCATGATCGATGGGCGCGGCAGCAGACCGGCCCGTTTCAGGATCTCCGGTACCGCGCTTTCCCATTCAATGGCCATGACATGGACACCGGCAACACCCTTGATCTCCTTGACCTGCCGGATGATATCCACACAGATGTTGATTCCTTCTTCCTGCTTGTCTTTGGCGTCCTGCATCCGCCGGATCACCTCATCAGGCACATCCATGCCGGGTACGGAACTCTTCATGTACCTGGCCATGCCAACGGATTTGGGAGGGGTAACACCGGCCAGGATATAGACCTTTTCATCCAACCCAAGGTCACGCACCATCTCCATGAACCGGGTGAATTTTTCGACATTATAGATAATCTGGGTCTGGATAAAATCAGCACCGGCAGCAACCTTTTTCCCTAAACGGACCGCCCGGTATTCAAAAGGATGGGCAAAGGGATTGGCGGCAGCGCCAAGAAAGAGCCGAGGTTCATTGCTCTTGATCTCCTCGCCGCACTGAAACCGTTTCTCATCGCGCATGGCCTTGACCATACCGAGCATCTGGATGGAGTCCATATCAAAGACCCCTTTTGACCCAGGATGATTGCCGAATTTCTGGTGATCACCAGTCAGACAGAGCAGGTTTTTCAAGCCCAGGGCCTGCGCACCAAGGATATCCGACTGCATGCCAATCCGATTCCGGTCCCGACAGGTCATCTGGATCACCGGCTCAACCCCTTCATTCTGGGTAATCAAACCAGCGGCAATAGATGACATGCGGACAATCGCGGTCTGGCAATCGGTAATATTCACCGCATCGACATGACCTTTCAACAGGCGTGCCTTTTCCCGCACCACCTCAGGATTCCCATTTTTAGGAGGCCCAAGTTCACCTGTAACTGCAAACTCTCCCGCCCTCAACACCCTTTCAAGATTACTCCCCGATTTCATCGGACGCGCTCCTCCATCAGAAAAACTCACTAAATTCGTAACAATCAGTTGCCGGGTACGCCGGGCACACCCTGCTTTCAGCTTTTTATTTTTGTCCGCAGCCCATTCCAGGAACACCAGAACTCAGATCCCGGCGCATCCCCATATCGAAGAGGACACGATCCTGTTTTTTATTAATACCCAGGGCCTCACGTTTTTCGTCAATGGCCTTGATCATCTTGTGGGCCAATTTAATTGGGTCTTCTTCGTAATCCCAGCACGCCCCATACTCTTCCTTCATGCCATCAAGAAGATACTTGTTAAAGGCCTTGGCGCCGGTCACCGGCAGGTTCTGGAACACAACATGAGCGCCGCTGGCCACAAAATACTGGCCAATGGCCACTGCCTTCTCGCTCATCCACAAGGGAGCAGTACCACAGGCTGGCAGATCGGCAATACTCTCACCCAAACCACCCTCTTTCACCATCTCGGTCAAGGCGATGAGCAGACGACTGTTATCCACGCAGGATCCAACATGAAGAACCGGCGGCATACCCACGGTCTCACACACTTCAGCGAGTCCCGCGCCACAATATTCAGCCGCAGCCTCGGGCCGCATCAGCCCCATTCTGCCCAGAGCCTGGGCTGCACATCCGGTAGCCAGAATCAGGACATTGTTCTTCAGAAGCTCGACGGCAATCTTGAAGTGAACGTCATCGGCATATTTATAATGTTCGCAGCCAACCAGCGCCGCCACACCCTTGATCCGGCCATTGATGATATTGTCATTGAGCGGCCGGTAGCTCTGACGGAAACGTCCGCCCAGCATGTAATTGATGGTTTCATGACTGAAGCCCACCACCACATCAAACTTCTTATCGACAGGGATATAATAGTCGCCCCGTTTTTTAAAGTTATTTATGGCATGGATCAGGATTTTCTTGGCTGATCCCATGGCATCATGTTCTTCAAACTGGATATGAATGGCGTCAGGCATCTTGGCCCGATAATTAGTGGTGATAATATCCGTATGTTTGCCTTTAACGACCTGAGCCACTGACTGCATAACACACTGAACATCAACCACCATCGCCTCAACGGCACCGGTGGCCAGCACCATCTCCTGCTGGATGAAACTACCGGCTACCGGGATTCCGCGACGCATAAGGATCTCATTGCCGGTACAGCAGACCCCGGCCAGATTGAGCCCCTTGGCCCCCACCTTTTTAACCAGGGCGAGGATCTCAGGATCTTCGGCGGCCAGACAAAGCGATTCAGCCAGCAGCGGCTCATGACCATGGACGGTGACATTTACATGATCACCCTTCAACACCCCGAGATCGACAATGGCACGCCGGGGAACAGGGGTGCCGAACATGATATCGGTAAGTTCAGTGGAGAGCATGGAGGCGCCCCAGCCATCCGCCAGGGCACAGCGGGAGCCCTGGAGCATGATATTGTGGAATTCCTGATCAACACCCATATGGGTCCGATGCATGGTTTCCACCACCTCACGGTCAATGCCGCGCGGCTCAACACCCAATTTTTTCCAGATCGCCTGTTGTTTTTTCGGGGCGCGCTTGAGCATGGTAAGCAGTCCATCCTGCTGACCAAACTCAGCCAGGGCCTTATTGCCCAATTCGAGTGCGATCTCGTTCTTGTCGCGTCCCTCGGTGGCAATTCCAAAGATCTCGGCCATGGCATGCAGTTTCTGCACATCCTTGATCTCATGCGGCGTTTCGCCCTTGGCCGTGGCGATAAAGCCACGCACCATCTCCCGGGCATGATCAGTATGAGCGGCTGTGCCTGCCGCAATAGTCCGGGCGAAATTTCTGGCGGCGACGGTATCAGCCGTAGCCCCGCAGACCCCGATCATGGCCTCAACACCATCAATAATCTGACATGGCCCCATATTACAGTTCTTACAACAGGTGCCGCTGGAGCCAAAAAGGCAGGATGACATGCCGCGGCTTTCAATGCGGTCATAGGCCGTGCGCACCTGCTTGGCCAGATCCTGATTCAACAGATCCTTTGTTGACGCAAGGCTAATCGTATTGCAGGAGCTGCATCCGTTTCTCTCATCACTCATAGTGTTTCCTCCAGAATAAATCGTATGGGAACGATAACTCGCTAACTCGTATTGTAATTTTCTGTATCAGATCAGCTTTCCAGCTATCTTAGCCGCCTGCACCGTGTTCTTCATCAGCATGGTGATCGTCATGGGGCCGACACCGCCCGGCACCGGAGTGATACAGGAAGCCTTCTCTTTCACCGACTCGAAATCAACATCACCTGCTAAAATCGCCTTGCCGGACTCGGTCATACCGATACGATTGACACCAACATCGATAATCGCCACGCCCTCTTTCACCATATCGGCAGTCACCATCTTGGGCACACCGACTGCGGCAATCAGGATATCGGCACGCCGACAATGGGCTGCCATATCCTTGGTGCGGGTGTGGCAGAGGGTGACTGTGGCATTGCCGCCGGCACGTTTCTGCAGCATCAGATTGGCAATGGGTTTACCGACGATATTACTCCGACCAATCACCACCACCTCGGCGCCGCTGGTCTCTACCCCACTGCGCACAAGCAACTCTAAGATACCATGGGGGGTACAAGGCAGAAAACACTGCTCGCCCAGCACCATTTTCCCGACATTCACTGGATGGAATCCATCCACATCCTTGTCTGGATTGATAGCATAGAGGACATTAGCCTCGTTGATATGCTTGGGCAGAGGAAGCTGCACCAGGATCCCGTGGATCTTCGAATCTTTATTATATTTATCTACCAGCGTCAACAGATCCGCCTCACTGGTGTCTGCGGCCAGCGTAACCTGCTCGGAATGAATCCCGAGGGCATGGGCAGTCTTGTTTTTGGCCGCCACATAAGACTGTGAAGCAGGATCCTCACCTACCAGAATAGTAACCAGACCGGGAACAATCCCATGTTTCTCGACCAGCTCGGTTACTTCCACCTTTAACTCTTCCCTGATCGCCTTCGCCACTTCCGTACCGCTTATGATCTTTGCACTCATCTTAATTCCTCATTCCTGAAAACACACCGTTGTTTAATAATCTTTAGGGTATTCACTTAACTTTCTACCACCTGCCCGCCAGAAAAGACCTGTGAACGTTCAGCCAGTTTTCTGTTGTCCCTTCCTGACACGCGCCCGCGATAGATATCCTGAGAAGCAACGTCACATTGAACCTGTACTGATTAGAAAAGCATTAAAACCTAACTGGTTTTATCTTTTTTTTCAAGCAAGTATTCATTTTTTTTTCATTATTTATCAATTTTTTTGAATCTAAGAGACTCTCTCACATTTTCTCCTTGAAGGTCTTCACCAAAACGATGATAATCCAACTGATATGTCATTTTCAGGGCACCCTTTATTTTTCGTGCCACAAAAATTCTCAACTATCCCAACCGCCGACCATGCCTCCTGCAAAAATAGTCAATAAAACCGTTCTACTCCTCTTTGTTCTCGGTATCTCCGCCATCTTTCTGTCCATGATGCATCAATTCCTCATGACTATTTTCATGGCCGCCATTTTTTCAGCGCTGCTTACCCCCCTCTACCATCGACTTCTTCTCTTGCTGAAAGGCAGGAAAACCGCGGCCTCCCTGCTGACCGTCTTCATCATAGTATGCCTTGTCCTCCTGCCTTTGATCGCTCTTATGAGTGTTGTGGTGGCTCAGGCCATCCACGTCAGCGAATCAGTCACTCCCTGGGTTCAGAAATTTATCGAACAACCCACCATCGCTACTGATTTCCTGCGCAAGGTGCCCCACTACGAGCAGCTCCTCCCCCATCGGGACATGATCCTCCAGAAGATAGGAAGTCTGGTGGACAACACCTCAAACCTGCTTATTAATTCGCTCTCCTCAATAACCAAGGTGACGGTGAACGCAGCCATTATGTCCATCATCATGCTCTACACCATGTTTTATTTTCTCATTGATGGCAAAAAGCTGCTGTACAAGATCCTCTATTACATCCCCCTTGAGAACAAAGACGAACAGCAACTGTTGGAACGCTTCACCTCCGTGGCGCGGGCCACCATCAAGGGCACACTCATCATCGGCATTATCCAGGGCACCCTGTGCGGCACAGGATTTGCCCTGGCCGGTATTCCCAGCCCGGTATTCTGGGGATGCCTCATGGCCGTCCTTTCGATTGTCCCCGCCGTCGGGACGGCCATTGTCTGGGGCCCTACCCTCCTGATCCTGATCCTCAACAAGGACTTTACCGGGGCCGTCATCATTGGCATCTTCTGCGGCCTGATCGCCAGCAACGCCGACAACCTGATCCGCCCGCGGCTGGTGGGAAAAGACACCGAGATGCATGACCTCTTCATCCTGTTCAGCACCTTTGCCGGCATCTCCATGTTTGGCATCATCGGCATTATCGTCGGGCCGATCTTCGCCGCCCTCTTTGTCACCATCTGGGAGATCTATGGCGAATCCTTTCAGGAATTTCTGCCCGCGGTTTCCTTCGGGATAACAACAGAGGCTCCGCCAGCAAACCCTGGGGAAGAAACCACAAATCCTTCCGGTGACGCCTTGGACCTAGACAAATAATCCCTGATTGAGTATATTAAAGTATGCAGGAAAATCATTTCAACCAGGATTTCTTTCAGTTCCTTCAAGGGTCGCCCACCCCTTTTCACGCGGTCTCGTCCATGGCAGGGAAGTTACGGGACGCCGGCTTCCACCAGGTTTCCGAGACCGAGCCATGGACGCTTGCACCCGGAAATTCCTACTTTATCATCCGTGACAACGGGGCACTTGCTGCCTTCACCCTGGCCGCTAAAGACTACCAGGATCAGGGCTTCAGGATATTGGGGACCCATACGGACAGCCCGGCACTGCAGCTAAAACCCCTGGCCGGCAAGACATCGCACTCCTTTTTTCAGCTTGGGGTCGAGGTGTACGGCGGGCCGCTGCTGGCTACCTGGTTTGACCGCGATCTCTCCATTGCCGGACGGGTAGTCTGCACAACAACTGATAACTCTCTGTCAACCCTGCTTGTCGATTTCAAACGGCCGGTGGCAATCATCCCCAGTCTGGCCATCAACCTTGACCGTGAGGCCAATAATGGCCGCGCCATCAACAAACAAAATGAGCTGACACCAATTTTCTCGCAGATAACAGGGGCTGATGCGCTAAATTTTTCATCAATTCTTGCCGAACAGATCAACAAGGAATATCCTGATACTCAGGTCGCGGCCATCATGGGGTTTGACCTCTTTTGTTATGACTGCCAACCGCCCTCTTTTCTTGGGCTTGGCAATGAATTTATCATGGGCAGCCGCCTCGACAATCTGCTCAGTTGTTTTGTTGGGATCACCGCCATGACCGAGACGAGAGCAGACAATAACCGCCTGCTGATCTGCTACAATCATGAGGAAATCGGCTCTATTACCGCCGCTGGCGCCCAGGGTTCATTTCTCCACTCGATACTGAAACGCATCATCCCTGATTCAGTCAGCCGACATCGCGCCCTGCGCGGGTCCTTTTTCATTTCCATGGACAATGCCCACGGCGTCCACCCCAATTTCAGCGATAAGTCAGACCCGGAACATATGCCTCTGCTCAACCATGGCCCGGTGCTCAAGACCAATGCCAATCAGCGCTACGCAACCACCAGCGTGAGTTCGGCCATCTATAAAACAATCGCCGCCGAGGCCGGGGTTGTCACCCAGAATTTTGTCATGCGCAACGACATGGCCTGCGGCAGCACGATTGGCCCGCATACCGCAGCCATCTTAGGAATCCCCACCGTGGACGTTGGCGCCCCGACCCTGGCCATGCACTCCATCCGCGAGATGACCGGCAGTCACGATCCTTTCCTGCTGTACAAAACGATCAACCGGTTTCTCACCCGCGACCACCTCCCCCAGACAAACGGATAAACGATGCCAAAACAAACCTTGAAAAGCGTCCTCTTCCTGCTCACTATCTGTGCCGGTACTGTTTTACTCACCCCCGCATCCGGATACAGCCAACTCATCAATTCTGTCAACAAATACAAGGACGTCAACCTCTCCGGTGAACGCCTCAATAAAATAGACCGATACCACGAACTCATCGAATATTTTACCGGATTCACTTTTTTTCAACCACGACACAAGGTCAGCCCTGATTTCATTCGCGCCCTGATCCTGGCGGAATCCGACGCCAACCCAAGGGCCATCTCCTGCAAGAACGCCATCGGCCTGGGCCAGATCATCCCCAGCACAGGGAGAGAGGCTGGCCTTGAACTTTCAAAAGGCACCATCGATTTTCACAATGTCAGCCGCGCCAGACTGAGCAATCTTAGCAAAGAAGATCTCTATGATCCGGCCGTCAATATCCTGCTCACCTGTTACCTGATCGCCAAGTACAATTATAAATTCAACGGTCAACTCGCTCTTGTGCTCTCGGCCTGGAATGCCGGGGAGAATATCAAAGAGCTGAAACAGGGCCAATACGCCCCCCACCAGGAAACCCATGAGCTGATCGGCAAGGTCAACGGCTACTACCTCTGCCTGCTCCAACAGAAAAAAACACGGCTCGCTGACAGAAGAGGTTAACAAAAAAAAACCAACCCTCGAATCAGACATTCAAGATATCTCTACAAGAAACACCATTCCATGCCAACCGACGAACACCACTTTTCTCTCCTCCTGCATACGATACGTTCCCTGCTTGGCCCGGACGGCTGCCCCTGGGACCAGAAGCAAACCATCCTCAGCCTGAAAAAATATTTTGTCGAAGAATTCGCCGAGATTATCGCCGCCATCGACAACAATGATCCCGACAATCTCTGTGAGGAACTTGGCGACATGCTCTTTCTGGTGATCCTCATGGCCGAAATCAATAAAAAGAATGGCACCTTTACGCTGCGGGACATCCTCAGGAATATTAATGAAAAGATGATCCGCCGCCACCCCCATGTATTTGCCGGCGGCGAAAAAGGGACCATCGAAAAACTTGAACAACAGTGGCGGGCCATCAAATCTCAGGAAAAAGAGAAAAAAACAAATTGACACGGCTTAAGAGCCGATGTATTTATACTCATTTTTCTACTTAGTGTTGGATCAATTTATAGTATTCAACACTTAACCTGTCCGGCAATGGTGTCAGACAGGCACCTCTTCGCTCTCTGCTATGTATTGATGAGAGCCGAAAATCAGGGATACACACATCCCGACAATCATGGGTCCACGAGGAGGAACACATGCGCAGGTACGAAACGATCTATATTCTTCGACCAAACCTTAGCGAAGAAGAGATCAACACAATTATTGACAA
>CAISPV010000112.1 GCA_903887485.1 uncultured Desulfobulbaceae bacterium
CAACCCCATTTCATTGATTTGGCAAATGCAAATTCAGTAAGCAGCCCACGCAGCAGTTCAGGCAGAAGGTCTGTGGTCGGAACGCCTGCCACCTCTCTGACCAGCATCAGATACTCTCCCTTGGCCGTATTCACTACCCGCAAATCTGTGGGTTGAGCCCCTTTTGAACGGGCAAATCCCTGGGCCGCCTTGCTGAACCCGCCATCCGCATCAAGACCTGCTTTTGCAGAAGGTCCCAGAAGCTCTTCGCGGCGATCCGGCTGACGCTCTATAAGATCCTGAACGATCAAGGTCAGACGTCTCGGGGTCCCGGCCACCTTGACCGGCCCAAAACCAAGCTGCGACTCCGTTGCCTTCCTGATAAAATTCTGTTGTAATTGTTCAAGGGCAGGGAGAAGAAAACCTGCGGGAAGTTCTTCGGTACCTATTTCAAAGAGAAGATCGGCCATAATAATATAGAGAGGAAGAAATCAGGAAGAATAAGAAGTTGTAGCAAAGGTAGAATACCCTTCAAAAAGATTCTCTACCGTTACCGAAAACCATTTTAAGGCGGACAATTCCGCAAGGCGAATCCCAAGTTGCCGGGTCAATGATTCCACAGACAACGTTCCCTGCAGGTCCTGGTTGCTCTGCTCTTGCTCTTGGCCAATAACCTGCTCTATGGCCCGCTCAACCAGGGTGATAATATCTTCTATCCAGATAAAATGACGAAACCTGACCGCAATAACCGCATGTCCCCAATGACCAAGAGACCGGGGCAATCCAGACACCACCATTTCTTTCAATGGTAACGACACCGGAACGGTAAACTGAAATTCCAGGTCATCACTCTGGGCAAGAGAACCGTGCATCCGGCACTCATAACGGCAGGCGTTCAAGCCATCCTGAGTCTGTTTTCTGGGCAGAAAATAAGTAAATCCCATCTCTACATGGGCAGCCTCCGCCTCCAGCCGTTCTTTCATCTCCTCAAGAATATGATGAAAACCTCGCAAGTCAATCTGTCCATGGAACCGGTTCAGGATCTCAACAAATCGGCTCATATGCGTCCCTTTGAACCGATGGGGCAGATTCACATACATGTTGACCGTGGCCACGGTATGCTGACACTTCCTTGCCTTATCCAGAACTGTTATCGGGTATGAAATAGTTTTAACCCCGACCTTTTTGATATTGATGCGTCTGTAATCCAGCTCGCTCTGGATATCTTTCATAATCAAGGAACCAATTCAAAGGGAAGGACGTACAGATTACCCCAGATATTTGTGAATCGCCTCTTTCAACTTCTGCAGGTCTGGGGATTTAACAATATATTCATCCGACGCCCAGGCACTGAGATCCTGTTTATATTCATGATAGGCGGTACTGAGAATAATCGGGAGTTGAGGGGCAATCATCTTCATCTGTCTCAAGACCTCAATCCCATTCATCCCAGGCATCTGGATATCAAGAATGACCAAATCCGGGACTTCAGATTTGAATTTTTCCAGGGCCTCTTCGCCAGTAAAGGCAGAGATCACCTCGTAGCCCTCATCCTGAAACTCTTCCTGATACAGAAGCTGAATACCCTCATCATCATCAACCAGTAAGATCTTCTTCATGGCCTTGCCTCCTGTGTTCCTTTCTCAAGTGATTCACGCAGATACAGTGCAGCCTCTTCAGGGGGCATAGGATTGATATAAAATCCGGAACCCCATTCAAATCCAGCAATGGATGTCAACTTGGGAACGATCTCAAAATGCCAGTGAAAGTGTTTCATACTCTCAGAACGCAAGGGCTGGGTGTGCAACACAAAATTATAGGGCACACCCGGAATACATGCATCAAGACGCCGCAGAGTCTCGGAAAAAATTTCGGCCAAGACCGCAAGCTGCTGGTCACTCTGATTATGATAACCGGACTCATGATGTTTGGGGAGAATCCACATCTCAAAAGGAGTCCGCGGCGCAAAAGGAGTCATGGTGATATAAAGCTCATTCTGGCACACCACCCGCACCTTCTGCTGGATCTCCTGGCGGATGATATCACAATAGATACAGCGTTCCTTGTAATTATAATACTCTAATGTCCCTTGCAGCTCAGAGACGATCATGCGGGGGAGAATCGGCAAGGCAACAAGCTGGGAATGCGAATGTTCCAGCGAGGCCCCGGCGGCACGACCAAAATTCTTAAAGACCAGAACATAACGGAAACGAGGATCACGCTCCAGGTCTTGAATCCTGGCGCGGAAGGCCTGAAAGATCAGTACCATATGTGCAACCCCAAGCTCCGCAAAAACATCCTCATGGCGCGGACTCTCGATTACCACCTCATGAGCGCCAATCCCATTCATCTTGTCATAAAGACCCTCACCCTGACGGTCAAGCTCTCCTTCAATGACAAGAGCTGGATATTTATTAGGAACCACCCGCACCTGCCAGCCAGGGGTATTGGCAGGTGCCCCATACGGTCGGCCATAAGCGAGCACCTCAGGGGGAGTTGTGTTCTCATTCCCAGGACAAAGCGGGCAAAAACCTCCAGAGGTAGGCGCCTCGGCGACAATAAAATCAGTGGGTCGTTTGGCACGTTCCTCGGCAATAATAATCCAGCGTCCGAGAACAGGATCTTTTCGTAACTCAGGCATGGCTATTCTGTTTCATGGAGACCATGGGCGCCATGGCCTTTTTCATTCTTTTCCTGAAGGGTTTTGCAATCAATACAAAGAGAGGTAACTGGCCTGGCCTCAAGACGCTTCATGCCGATATCTTCACCACACCCCTCACATGCACCGAAGGTGCCGTCCTTGATCCGCTTAAGAGCATCCTCAATCTTGGGAAGCAACTTTCGTTCACGTTCACGGATGCGAAGCTCAAAACTCCGGTCGGCCTCAGCACTTGCCCGATCATTAGGATCGGGAATACTCCCACTCTGATCGGTCATTTCAATCAGTGTCCGCTCCGCTTCACTCAGGATCTCAGCACGTTTATCCTCAAGCAGTTTCCTGTACCGATCCAACTCTTTCTGCTCCATTCAATCCTCCCTCAAATTATCCAGCAACCCTGTCAGGGTTGATAAAGTACAGAAAAAAGTACCCCCCCTTATTCTTATCGAACAAAGGTCCCGCTTTTACCACCCGTTTTTCTCAACAGGCGAATATTATTAATCACCATGGTTTTATCGACTGCTTTACACATATCATAAATAGTCAATGCCGCCATTGAAACCGCAGTCAAGGCCTCCATCTCAACACCTGTCTTGCCACAGATCCCGACTGTTGCCTGTATTTCAATGGAGCAATCCTCATCATGAAAGACAAAATCCACATTGACCTTGGTAATCATCAATGGATGAGTAAGCGGAATAAGTTCATCAACCTTTTTAGCGGCCATAATCCCAGCGAGCCGAGCGACACCCAGAACATCACCTTTTGCCATGGCACCGCTCTTCACCAGGGCGTAGGCCGGCGCCGACATACTGATACTCCCGGCAGCTAGGGCCACTCTGGCCGAATCACTCTTGCCGCTGACATCAACCATTCTGGCATTGCCATCGCCATCAAAATGAGTAAATCCTGAATCTTTATCCATCTGGCTCATAAGCAGCTACTCTTCCTCTTTGGTTTTTTTACCAAGAACTTCATTAAAGAGTCGACTAAAAAAACCCTCCTGCTCTTGATGATGCCCATGCTCCCGGCACAGAGCATCAAACTTCTCCAGGAGTTCTTTCTGTTCATCGCACAGATTGACAGGCGTCAGCACCTGAAGCTCAACCACCATATCCCCGCGCTTACTGCCACGCAGGCTGGGAGCTCCTTCATGTCGCAAGGTAAACATGACTCCGGACTGACTGCCTGCCGGAATTTTCAGATTCTTTTTACCATGAATCGTTGGCACCTCTACCTTGCAACCAAGGGCGGCCTGCGCCATGGACACGGGAAAACGGCAATAAACAGTATCTCCTTCCCGTTTAAAAAACTCATGTTCTTCCACATGGATAACCACATAGAGATCACCGGTAGTCCCACCACGACGACCGCCCTCACCTTCTCCACGCAAGCGCATCCGGGCGCCATGGTCAACACCGGCAGGAATCTTGATCGAAACCTTCTTACTCTTGTTCACCAGTCCAGACCCGTTGCAGTCCGCACAAGGATCGGTAATAATCTCTCCCTCGCCATGACATTGCGGACAAGGAGAGCTGACCTGGAAAAATCCCTGGGAACGAATCACCTGGCCCCGTCCATGACAAAGGGGACAGGTTTCTCTCTTGTGACCAGGACGGCACCCTGAACCTTCACAGCTCCAGCAGGTATCACGTCTGGTCAGTTCCACCTCTTTGGCCACACCATGCATGGCCTCCATGAACGAGATGGTGACATCATAACGCAGATCATTGCCGGGGATCGGGCCCCCGCGCCTAGGTTGCGCGCCACCCCGTCTCCCAAAGAGGTCGCCAAACAGATCGCCAAAACCCGAAAAGACATCTTCAAAATTACCCGGCCCCTGATAGCCGCTGCTCTTCAGGCCTTCATAACCATAGGTGTCATAGATCTTTCGTTTCTGGACATCACTGAGCACCTCATAGGCCTCAGCACACTCTTTAAAAAGGGACTCCGCCTCTTTATCATCCGGATTCCTGTCAGGATGATGCTTCATGGCAAGCGTCCGATACGCCTTCTTGATCTCGCTGCTGCTTGCGGTCCGACTTACAGACAATACTTCATAATAATCTCTTGGCATTCTTCTAACTCGTACAAAAAAAATGAGGAGGTGTTACGAAATAACCATTACATTCCTGACCATTTCGTTACAGCTCCTTATGCCGGTCACGACATTCTAATATTATAGTTATTTTCGGAGTCTTCGTTTACCTGAACGACGGTTTATGCAACAACATCCTGCTCAGAGACGCCCTTTTCCAGGACTTCCTTCCGAGAGTGATCTGTCAGCCCCTTGATATTCTTGAAGGTAACCTTGGCGGCAGCAATTTCACGCAGGGTCATAACGATCTCTTTATTATTCCCTGGCACCAGAAAAGGTTCGCCATGTCGGTGCTGTTTAATGCGTTCAACGGTGAGATGAATCAGATTAAACCGGTTGTCATCACCAATCTGCTCCAAACAATCTTCCACGGTAATTCTTGCCATACAGTAACCTCTTTTCTTTGAAGCCGTTACGAAATAACACTACTTTCCAACTATTTCGTTATGGCTCTTTATGCCGTTTTTGCCATCCCAATGACGACATTATTTTGTCACAACAGCTTACTCTCTTATTGAGTGCCCTTGACGCAAGTTTATTCTTTTACCTTCAGCCTATCTACCTGAATACCTTTATTTTTCAAAAGGATTCTTTAAAAGCATGGTCTCGTCACGATCCGGCCCCACCGAGACAATAACCGTCTCCACCCCGGTGAACTCTTCAATCCGTCGAATATACTCTCTGGTCTTGACCGGAAGATCATCAAAATCACGCACCCCGGTGATATCCTCCTGCCAGCCGGCAAGCTCCTCATAAACAGGCTTTACAGCGGCAGCCTGTCTGATATTGGACGGCATGGCCGATAAACGTTTTCCGGCAAGTTCATACTCCGTAGCCATCTTCAGTACAGACTGCCCACTCAGGACATCCAGTTTTGTCAGGGCCAGCCCGGTGAGACCGTTCAACCGGGTTGCATCAGCCGCGACCACCCCGTCCAGCCAGCCACAGCGACGTTTCCGACCAGTAGTGGCGCCAAACTCTCCACCTTTTCTCTGCAACTCATCGCCCACACCATCAAAGAGCTCCGTGGGAAAGGGTCCTTCGCCCACCCGAGTGGTATAGGCCTTCAAAATACCGATAACAGAATCGATATGGGCTGGACCAAACCCTGAGCCATTGCAGGCATTGCCAGCAATCGTATTTGACGAAGTAACAAAGGGGTAGGTTCCATGATCAATGTCAAGCTGAGTCCCCTGGGCTCCTTCAAACAAGATATTCTGGCCACCCTTTCGCGCCTTGTCCAATTCGACCGAGACATTGCCAATAAAAGGAATCAGCTTTTCCGCAAACCCCTGAAATGCCGCATACACCGTCTCAAAAGAAACGGGGGCACCATTATATTTTTTGGTCAACAGAAAGTTTTTTTCTTCAATATTTTCCTGCAGCCTTTCACGAAACAGGTCATCATCAAGAAGATCCCCAGCCTTGATCCCAACTCGGCCCACCTTATCCATATAACAAGGGCCAATGCCGCGTCCGGTGGTGCCAATCTTTTTCCCTGTGGCCAGAGCAGCTTCCTTGGCTTGATCCAGACTCTGATGATAAGGCATAATCAAATGGGCATTTTCGCTGATCATCATCCGCTTGGGAGTGACCTGCAAGCCCTTTTCCTGAAGCTCATCCATCTCCGTCAACAGAACCGCAGGATCGACAATAACGCCATTGCCAATCATGCAGACTTTATCCGCATACAGAATGCCGGAAGGGATAATATGAAAAACGAACTTCTTCCCCTCAACAACCAGCGTATGTCCGGCATTATTACCACCCTGAAACCGAACGATGTAGTCAGCATAACGAGTGAGGATATCGACAATCTTCCCTTTTCCCTCATCTCCCCACTGGGTTCCCACTACCACGACACTGGCCATGATCTTCTCCTGAATCTGCTCGTCACTCTCATATAAGAGAGTCATCAATATAGGGTATTTCGACAATGTGCTTCAGCACAAACCATTATTTCTCAAAGGAACAACCGCAATAATATAGTCAACACACGCCTTAAAGTCAATCATTTGCACAAGGATGGAGGAGCACAAAAAAGATACCAGGATAGTCCTGACCCAACTCTCTTCATCCCCCTCTTTCATTGAGCGCCAATGGCTATAAGCCTTGGGCGGAGGGAGACAGCCTTTTCCCGATCAGCCTCGTTCATCTCCTGCATCAACTGCGTCATGGCCTCTTTGGCGCCAGGATATCCTTGCTCTTCGGCCAAGCCATACCAGGCAAGGGCCAGACAATTATCCTGTTTCACCCCTTTGCCTTTTTTATACAACTCTGCCAAAAAGAATTGGGCCATGGCCCACCCTTTCCTGGCGGCACAGCCGTACCAGTTGCCAGCCACGACAGGATCTCTGACAACACCACTGCCATTTTCATATTTTATCCCCAGATAGAGACAGGCTGCCGGAATCCCTGCCTTACCGGCCTGCAAAAACAAGGCAACCGCCTTTTCAGGATCACGGGCCACTCCTTGCTCGCCATACTCATAGAGCAGGGCCAGGGCAAACCGGGACTCATTATCACCCTGACTGGCAAGTTTCTGGAGCTGAAGGACATAGGGATCATCGCCAGCCAGACACTCTCCAGCGAATACACTCAAAACCAGCATCAACCACAACAAGCACTTGCCCATACATTCACCACTTCCACAGTTTCCTCATCAATTCATGACAAAATCAACATAATTCCAGTTCCAAATCAAAAAAAAACGCAAAGACAGTGAGGGTACACAGCCCCATCGACGAGCAAACGGCGACAAGGCCTGCACAAAAGGCACCCTTGGAATGCGAGCTGAGAATAGCAAAAGCGTGACCGAAAAAGTACCGATTGACTGAGGAAGAGAACTACAGAAGATTCCCCAACCCTTCTTTCAGTGCCGGAAAAATAAACCGGTAACCGGCCTGGCTGATCTTCTCGGGAATAACCCGTTGTGAGGCAAGCAGAACGGTGGCAAATTCGCCAAGGGCCAACTTGAGGACAAAGCCGGGGACCGGGAAGAGAGCCGGTCGATGCAGCACCTGGGCCAGAGTCCTGGTAAATTCCCTGTTGGTCACCGGTTCAGGGGCCACACCATTCACCGGACCGCTGACGCCTTCCTGCCCGGCCGCATGGAGCATGATCCCCACCAGATCATCAATGTGAACCCAGGACATATACTGGTGACCATTACCCAGCCAGCCGCCCAACCCCATCCTGAAGAGGGGCAGCATCTGGGCCAGCGCCCCGCCACCTTTGCCCAGTACCACCCCGGTACGGATACACACCACCCGAACCCCAAATCCCTGCGCCCGCAGGGCCTCACGCTCCCAGGCCTCGCAGACCCCGGCCAGAAAATCATGTCCTGGCGCTGAGAGCTCACTGAGTTTTTCAGCCCCACGATCACCATAAAAGCCAATGGCCGAAGAGCAGATCAATGTCTTTGGCGGTTGAGCACAGGAGGCCATCCCATCCACCAGACGCCTGGTGGCATCCACCCGGCTGGCCCGGATCTTATCTTTCTTGGCCGCATTCCAGCGACCATTAAAGACCGACTCCCCGGCCAGATGAAAGACCGTGTCCACTCCAGCCAGCAGTGAGGGCTCTACTGATCGGCCCGGATCCCAGATCCGCGCCTCCACATCACCAAGCCGCTGCCTGATCTTTTCCGAACTGCGGCCAACTGCAATCGGTTGATCCAACCGACGCATCAGATGCATTCCCACAAATCCCGTACTACCGATAACAAGCGCCTTCATATCGACCTCCAAAAAAGAGAAATCATCTCACGGAACCAGAGAATAAAGACGGTGCAATATTAGCCGAAGTTACTCAGTACACTTTTTATTATCAGATTTCCGGGAAAGAGCCTGCAGCAAAGCATCGATATTAAATTTTCTCCGACAGCCGTTCCCGTCCATATAGCGAATCTTGCCGACTTGCATAACCTACCAGGGGCACAACCCGCTCAGGGAAGAGCTGACCGAAATGGAAGTATTGAGAAAAATTTGACTGACCAGTGACACAGGGATTGAAACATACCGCCTTCTCTCCATCACCATTTACAAAATTTATAAATCACAAAAAGTAACACGACTCATTGATCCACTCTTGACGACCAGCCTCAGTCGATGGCTATCGTAACAAAATAGTCAGGAAACAAGATATTTCTTTCGTAACAACTCCTCAAAAAACAAAACTGCCGCCATACCAGAAACGGTATGGCGGCAGTTCACAACACAAACAAAATCTGCTCAGCAAATCAGCATATTGTCGAAAAGACACTACGAGGATCTTGCCTCATTCATGACACCCTTTCAATACATCAATTACGACCGGAACCTGCGGCAACATCTTCAGCGACATAAATAGCCGCATAGGTCGAGCCAAATGACCCGCCGAAACCCTCTTCAAGGACAACCGTGCAGGACTTGTTCGGCTTGGTAAAGGCTAACAAGACATTGTCGTACGAAACCTCACCAGCCCGTTTCCAGCCATTCTTCTGCATGGAAGAAACAATAAAAGTTTTCAATGAATCACGTTGCACCTTGCCGCTATAATAAAACACCCCACCGGTAAAGGAATCGGTGCGGACAACCAAGCTTTTATTGTGGTCATATTTCATATCAGCGGGAAGCTCGATATCACGATACTCCCCAACAAAGTTGGACAATGCCGGAAGGTTTTCCATCGGGGGCGGGGTGTCGCTGCTACTCCCCATTGGTGCACAACTACTCACCAGCAGCATGGAAACTACAAGCAGAAAAAGGACTACCTTGTTTTGTGATTTCGTGTATCGCATCATGCAATCTCCCTTGTCCAATAAAAAAATAAATTTTTATACTCTAACCATAAAGTATAATTAGTTTAAAGATCTCCGTTTGTCGAGAAGATTCTTGGTTACAGACACCGCCAAATGATATGGCGCCATGCTCCCTACAAATCAATCCCGCCAATACACATATATTTGATCTCCAGATACTCATCAATACCATATTTTGATCCTTCACGCCCTATGCCTGACTCCTTCATCCCGCCAAATGGAGCGGCCTCGGAAGAAAGAATCCCGGTATTCACACCTACCATACCATATTCCAGGGCCTCAGTAACACGCCAGGCCCTGCCGATATCACGGCTATAGAAATAAGAGGCCAACCCATATTGAGAATCATTGGCCATCCTGACCGCATCCGCTTCTTCCTTAAAGACAAAAAGCGGGGCCACGGGGCCAAAGGTCTCTTCCCGAGCGATCCTCATCTCACTGGTCACATCAACAAGCACGGTTGGCTCAAAGAAAAAACCTTTTTCCCCAATCCGCTTGCCACCAACTACCAGCCTGGCCCCTTTTTGCAGGGCATCCTGAATCTGTTCTTCTACCTTGATCACCGCGTTCAGATCAATAAGCGGCCCCTGATTGTTTCCCCTTTCCACCCCTGGTCCCACCCGGAACTCAGAACGAACCGCGGCGGCCAGTTTGGAGGCAAAGGCCTCATAGACCCCTTCCTGCACGAGAAAACGATTGGCGCAGACACAGGTCTGCCCTGAATTCCGATACTTTGAGGCCAAGGCCCCGGCCACCGCCAGATCAAGATCGGCATCATCAAAGACGATAAAAGGGGCATGGCCGCCCAGTTCCAGGGAGATTTTCTTCACCGTGTCGGCACAGGCGGCCATGAGCAGTTTCCCCACGGGCGTGGAGCCGGTAAAACTCAACTTGCGCACCAGAGGATTACGGGTCAGTTCGCCCCCAATTTCGGCGGCAGGACCGGTAATCACATTAAATACGCCGCGGGGAAAACCTGCCCGATCAGCAAGTTCGGCCAGGGCCAGGGCAGACAGAGGCGTCTGGGCCGCCGGCTTGACAATTACCGGACAGCCTGCAGCCAAGGCGGGCGCTGCCTTACGGCTGATCATGGCAGAGGGGTAATTCCAGGGGGTGATGGCGGCGCAGACCCCCACCGGTTCCTTGAGGACTATCGTCCGTTTGCCTCTCTGAGTGGTGGGGATGGTATCACCATAGACCCGCTTGGCCTCTTCGGCGAACCATTCAATATAGGATGCGCCATGCAGGACCTCTCCCACGGCCTCGGCCAGTGGTTTCCCTTGTTCTCGGGTCATGATCATGGCCAGATCGTCCTTATTCTCAACGATCAAGGTATGCCAGCGTTTCAAAATCACGGAACGTTCTTTGGCGGTCAGGGCCTTCCAGCCAGGATAGGCAGCACTGGCGGCGGCAACAGTCTGCCTGGTCGCTGCCTGCCCAAGGGACGGCACCCGCCCAACAACTTTACCGTCTGCGGGATCAAAGACCTCAAAGGACTCTTTCGCCGTAACCCAGGTACCATCAATATAACATTCCTGCCTGAACAAGGCAGGGTCTTTCAATTTCATTACTCTCACCTCACACTGAAAACGCCAGGAATAAAAACGCTTTTCCCCATCCGAAACGTCAGGAGAAAATCACTGATATTCTTTGACTTTCCATCTTGCTCCCTAGCCTTACCCGTTCAGATGACAAGATCATTTTATCACGACAGCATGATATCCGCTGTCCGTTCAAACAAATAGAGCCAGTGTTCATCATTGATGATATTCCATCACCCTATCCAGAATATCTTGATTTACCAAACAAATACTATACAATGAATTTATATTTTACATACTATCTATCCCTACTTTCCTGAACTTAAAAGACACAATAAAATCAATATTTTTTCAATGTTCCCTGAAGAAAATAATCCGAAAGAGTGCTGTTTATTCCTTCACAACTCCTCATCAATTTAAACACAACTCACGCTCATCATGTCCTTACCATCAAACAGTATCACCATCACCGAAGAACCTATTCGCCTGGGACAATTCCTGAAACTGGCCAATCTGGTTCAAGATGGACTGGAGGCAAAGATTCAGATACAAAATGGTGAAGTATGGGTAAATGGTGTTGTGGAAACAAGACGAGGAAGAAAGCTGACTCATGGAGACCAGGTCATGATGGGAAACACGCTGTATCTGGTACAGTGCACAAAGCACGCATAAAAGGTATCGGCGAAAAGGAACAGGCCTTCAGGCAATAACCCCTGATCTCGATCTCACTCCACCAATGGAATAATTGAATAAATCCGGATCTTTTTCTCCAGACCTCGAAGCAATCTGGTCTTTTTCTCCTGAACCGCAATCATGCCCACCACATCACTATAAACTGACTCGGTAATAAGAATCTGACCGGTCACCGTATCCGAGGCAAGACGATGCGCGATATTTACATCGGCGCCAACCACCGTATAATCAAGACGACGCCCAGAGCCGACATTTCCCAGATACATATCCCCACGGCTTATCCCAATCCCCAGACCTATCTGCATAAAAAGTTCTGACTTCAAGGCCCACCTGGCACGCAACGCCTCAAATCCCTTCTGGATTTCAAATGCAGCAAGCACGGCAGACTGATTGGGTGAGTCCTGTGACACCGGTGCGCCAAAGATTGCCAAGACGGCATCACCGATAAACTTATCAAGAGTACCCTGCCTTAACGAGATAACATCTGCCACAAGATCATAAAACTCCGTTAAAAACTTCTGCGAATCTTGTAACTGTAAATGTTGCACCAGATATGTGAAATTGTGGATATCAGCAAACAGGACGGTAATCTCCTGGACCTCGCCGGCAACATCCAACTTGCGATTCTGTCGGTTCAACAGAATTGCAGCCACCTCCGGGGCCATATAACGCTCAAACAGGGTCCGCATCTTCAATATCTGCTTTTTTAAAGAAATATTTTCCTCTCGCAGATCAGATTCAGCAAGAACCCCCTGTACAGCCCGCAACAAATCTCCTGACAGTAACGGCTTGGCAAGCACCCTGCTGAATCCTTTAGCCATGGCCTCAATGACCATGGCCTTCGTCAGGTCTCCGCTCACCAGGATCCCTTTCATATGAGGACAGCTCAGATTGATAGCCTCAAAAGTCTCAATCCCGTTCATGCCCGGCAACATAGCATCAATAATGGCCAGATCAAAACGCGACGCCATGGCCAGTTTCACAGCCTGTTCTCCACTATAGGCGCAAACAACCTGATGACCGGCAAGAGTAAGAATACTCCTGCTCACGTCTGCCACCATCACCTCATCGTCAATCACTAAAATTTTTCGAGATTGCATCCAGCTTTCCTTTGCTCACATGCTTCCAATGAGAAAAATGACATCCCCTCTTGTAACCAATCAATATTTTTAAAAAGTAACAAATGGATAGTATCATCCAAAACTGCTCGTTTCAAGGGGAAGGAAGATCAAAAAACAAAAATGATTTCTTTTCTTTTGCCGCCACGTTTTTCCCAACGCCTCTTTTTTATGAAAACAGACCATATACCATCCGGGTTGCCACCACAAAGAGCACAAAGGCAAAGACGCGCTTTAACCGCTCAACCGGCAGGCTATGGGCCAGACGCACTCCCAGAGGTGCGGTCAGGACACTGGTAAAGACCAGACCCGTCAAGGCGGGAAGGTAAATAAACCCCAATGAATATCGAGGAAGGTCAGAAAGATGCAGCCCATTATAGAGATAACCAAGGGTCCCGGAGACAGCGATGGGGAAACCTATGGCGGCAGAGGTGCCAATGGCCGTATGCACAGGAATATTGCACCAGATCATGAACGGCACGGACAGGGTCCCGCCACCGATCCCAACCAGACTGGAAAGGGAACCGATAACAGCGCCCACGCCGGACATCCCCAACATGCCAGGAAGCTGGCGGCTGGGTTTCGGCTTGCGATTCAACAGCATCTGGGCACCGACATAATAAAGAAAGACCACAAAAAATCCTTTCAGAAATCCTGTGGACATCCGGGCGGCCAGACAGGAACCAAGAAAGGTGCCCACCAGAATCCCCGGTACAATGCGACGCACCACATCCCACTGCACGGCCCCGCGCTGATGATGGGCCCAGAAGCTGGATACCGAGGTGAAAATAATACTGGCCATCGAGGTCCCCAGGGCCAGATGCATGATTACCGGATCCGGGAAATGCTGCCAGCCAAAGGCAAAGACCAGCATGGGAACAATCACCAGCCCGCCGCCAATCCCCAGCATCCCGGCCAGAATTCCGGCCACCGCGCCAAGCGCTGAATAGATCAGGATAATGGAATACATTCAAGAACACTCCTTGACAGATAATTTCCTAATCATCAAAATGATGACTACTGAAGGCCCAAAATACCACGATTCAACCAACAGTCAACCCGCCGCAACCATCTCTTTCATTTGGACTTTATTCTTCGGTTCGGATATGCCATAATCAAACTAGATTTCATCCACAGATAATGATTTCCAGGAGAGATACCATGCAGACAAGCGTTACCGTTTTCACCCCCTACCCTTTTACAGTTGGTGAAAAAATCCATATCTCCCATGGTCCTCGGCATGGCGACTGGACAGTGGCAGGCCTTGATGACAAAAAGGTTACCCTGCGCTGTCCTGTCAGCGGGAAAGAGTTTTGCTGGGACCGATTCTGCTATAGGGTTGAGACAAAAAATCAGGAATGGCCGGAAGACAAAGGAACGGATACGATTCAACAAGTCAAGAGGACGACACCATGAAGATAGGCATGATCGGTCTGGGACGGATGGGCATGAACATGGCGCGCCGGCTGATCCAGGGTGGCCATCAGATAGTGGCCTATAACCGCACTCCTGATAAGACTGAAGAGCTGGTCAACGAAGGGGCAGAGGGCGCTTTTTCCCTGCGGGAACTGGTGGAAAATCTCCCCGCGCCCAAGGTGGTCTGGCTGATGCTGCCAGCCGGGAAACCTGTTGACGACCACCTGGGACAGCTGCGCGGCCTCCTGTCACCAGGAGACATTATCGTCGAAGGCGGCAACAGTCGCTATAAAGACGATATCCGCCGGGTGGAAGAGCTGAAAGGAAGCGGCATTCACTACCTAGACGCCGGGGTGAGCGGCGGCATATGGGGTCTCAAGGTCGGATACTGCACCATGATCGGCGGCGAGGAGCAGATCTTTCACCATCTGGAGCCCCTCCTTCAGACCCTGGCACCCAAGGATGGCTATCTGTACTGCGGCCCCACCGGCGCCGGCCATTTTGTGAAGATGATTCACAACGGTATTGAATACGGAATGATGCAGGCCTACGGCGAAGGGTTTGCCCTGCTCGAGGCTTCGCCCTATGGCCAGAACCTTGATTATGGCCAAATCTCCCATCTCTGGAACCAAGGCAGCGTTATCCGCTCCTGGCTCCTCGAGCTGCTGGAAGATGCCTTTGCGCAAGATCCACGACTGGAAGCCATCACCGGCCATGTAGATGACTCCGGTGAAGGACGGTGGACCGTGGAGGAGGCCATTAACAGCGGGGTGGCAGCGCCTGTCATCACCATGGCCCTGTTCCAGCGTTTTCAGTCACGCCAGGAAAACACCTTTGAAAACAGGGTGCTGGCGGCGCTACGCCGTGAATTTGGCGGCCATGCCGTCCAAAAACCCTGAGGTTGAAGATGTCGGCAAGAGACAATGAGATGGCATCAACCATCATCCAGGGCAAGATCTGTGACCGGGATAACATCTGTGACTGCCTGACCGTGGGCGAACTCGCCCCCTGTGCCATTGTCATCTTCGGGGCCTCCGGCGACCTGACTGCCAGAAAGCTGATCCCTGCCCTGTACCGGATGTTTTTAAGCGCCACCCTGCCCGACCCGGTATCCATCATTGGCTGCGCCCGCACCGGCTACAACCATGACACCTTCCGCGCCTTCCTGCAGGTAGCCTGTGCCGGCGATGAAATAATGGACATGGCCCGCTGGCAGGAGTTCGCGACCAGGATTTTTTATTTCCCACTCAGCTACGACTCACGCCAGGACTTTCTGGAGTTGGCCAGCCTGCTGAACACCCTTGACCAACAAAGAAACACCAGGGGCAACCGGCTCTTTGATCTGGCCTTGCCGCCCACGCTCTACCCTCTTGTTGCCACCATGCTCGGCGAGACAGGACTTGCCAGCCAGTTTGAACACGGCAGAGGCTGGACCCGGATCGTGATCGAGAAACCCTTTGGCCGCGACCTGGATTCCGCCCTGGCCCTGGATCAAACCCTGCATCAACATTTCCAGGAAAAGCAGATCTTCCGTATCGACCATTACCTGGCCAAGGAGACGGTGCAGAATATTCTGACCTTCCGTTTTGCCAACGCCATCTTTGAACCCATCTGGAACCGTGCTTATATCGAATCCGTGAGCGTCATTGCTGCAGAAAAACTGGGGGTGGAGCATCGGGCCGGCTATTACGAGCAATCCGGGGTCATCCGCGACATGTTCCAGAACCACATGCTCCAGCTCCTGTCACTCATTGCCATGGAGCCGCCATCGCACTTTGAGGCGGAACGGGTGCGGGATGAAAAGATCAAGCTCTTACGATCCATCCGGCCCCTGCATGACCATAAAGCCAACAATCAGGAGGCCATTATCCTGGGACAATATGGGCCAGGAATCATCGATGGGCAACAGGTCCCGGGCTACCGCCAGGAACCGGGGGTTGCAGCCGACTCCCTGATCCCGACCTTTGCCATGCTGCCGGTGTACGTGGAGAACTGGCGCTGGCAGGGAGTGCCCTTCTACCTCATCTCCGGCAAAAGAATGGCCCGCAAGGAGACGCAGATCGTGATCCAGTTCAAGGATGTGCCCCATTCCCTGTTTCGGGATATCCTGGGCGCCAGAGTCGTCGCCAATCGCCTGGTGCTGGGGATTTATCCCAAAGAATCCATCAGCCTGACCTTTCAGACCAAGAACCCTGGGACCAAGATGTGCATGCGGTCCATGACCATGGATTTCAGGTATGATGATTTTTACCCCGGACCGTCGCCCGATGCCTATGAAAAGGTGCTGCTTGACTGCATCCAGGGCGAGCACATGCTTTTCTGGCGGCAAGACGGGATTGAACAGTCCTGGTCCCTTCTCACCCCGCTGCTCAATGAGTGTGAAAACTGCCAGGGCCGCGCCCAACGCCTCCACAGCTACGCCGCCGGAAGCTTAGGCCCGGACGCAGCCAGGGCCATTATTGAAAACATTACCACCTAAATCATCACCCAAAGAGTTTATATGACCACAACACATTCCGACAAAACCGTCCGTCTTCTCAAGGGTGCAACCTATGCCTCTGTCGCCACCGCGCTGCTCCTGGTCGGGGTCAAATTCGCCGCCTGGCTGGCTACCGGATCCCTCAGTATTCTGGCCTCACTGATCGACTCCCTCATGGATGTCATAGCCTCGTTCATCAATCTGATGGCAATTCGTTATTCCTTAAACCCGGCGGATGACGACCACAGCTTTGGCCATGGCAAGGCCGAGGCCCTGGCCGGGCTGGGCCAGGCCAGCTTTATCACCGGCTCAGCCCTGATCCTTTTCATGCATGGCATCGAACGCCTGAAAACCCCTGTCCCCATTCAGTCACTGGGACTGGGGCTTGGCGTTATGGCCTTCTCCATCCTGGCCACCTTAATCCTCATCACGTTCCAGAAGTATGTAATCCAGCAGACAAAATCCACCGCCATCAAGGCCGATTCCCTCCATTACGCCACCGATCTTCTGACCAATGTCTGCACCATTATTGCCCTCCTGCTGACCCGTTTCAGTTGGGGCCAGATCATGGACCCCCTTTTTTCCATGATCATCGCCCTGATCATCTTTCGCAGCGCTTGGCAGATCGGCAGTGAGGCCGTTCAATTATTGATGGATCAGCAATTACCACGGGAACAACGGGAGACCATCCAACAGATAGTCCTTGGCCATCAGCATGTGCTCGGCATGCACGACCTGCGTACCCGGCAATCGGGGCAAATAGCCATTATCCAGCTCCACCTGGACCTGGATGCCACCCTGCCGCTCGGAAAGGCCCATACTATCGGCAAAAATGTAGAGAAATTGATCAGAGAGAGCTTTCCAGGTGCCGATATAACCATCCACCAGGATCCGGTGCTGACATCTGCAACCATTGCTGGTACCGTGGATCCTGGCAGGTAACTGTCATACTCTTTTAATGTGTGGAGATAAAACAGAGAAGCAATGAAGATCAGCGAAACATTACTGGAAGTACGGGAACACAACCTTGCCGGCTATAAACCCGTCATTGATTATGCAAACTGGCGGGTGGCGATCCTCAATTTCAGCAAGGAGCTGCGACCGGAAAAAATAACGGCCCTGCAGCGTCATAACGAGACCGATGAGGTCTTTGTCCTGCTGCGGGGCCGTTGTCTTTTATTTTTAGGCGAAGGGGATCAGACCGTCACCGCCATTCATGGCCAGGATATGGTCCCGCACACCGTCTATAACGTCAAAAAAGGGGCCTGGCATTCCCACACCCTGAGCGCAGATGCGATGGTGCTGATTGTCGAGAACCGGGACACCACCTTCGACAACTCCCCATTCTGCCCGCTTACCAGCGATCAGCAGAAATCCCTGATGGAATTAACCCGCAGACTGTGGCCGAAATAAGCAAATTAAGAATCAACATGCAGCAGCCACACCCGACTACCATTGTATAGCAATTCCCCTGCCTCATCCGAAACAGAGACCGCAATCCGGGCAGGTGCTGTTGCTGGTGGAAAAATGGAAACCACAGGCCGGACACACCGTCTCGCTGGTTCCTTGATCATAAACTGATTGGATATGACTCAGGTCATGATGATCAAGGGCAGTGGTTCGCTTGAACTCCTTGGCCAGCACCTCCATGGCCAGTTCGCCATCTTCTCTTCTGATCTGCAGATACATATCTGTCCCACAGCATCCTTTACCGCAATTGCTCTTTTTTTCGCCGGCAATCAAGGAAGGGATATGCTCCTTGGCCAGGGTCTGCTGTAAATTTTTTATCTCCAGCAAAGGGCCTTTCCGAATATTCACCAAATCATCATCCGCCGACAGCTCCATAGACCGAGCCACCTTCTTTTCTTTGAGAACACCTTCTGCGGCTATCTTATCCCGGCCGTGAATCAACTCCACCGCACACTCAACACACATCTTGATATCAGCCCGGTATTCCTCATCACACACCGGACAATACTTCAACTCAGGATCTCTATGACGCATTTTTTCCACTCCTTTTTCAGATTTCACCACACATCTCTTGTCTTATTTTTCTTTCCAGCAATACGGATCAACATCCCGGAAGATATCAAGGCCATATCCATACGCCACCGCCAGACACCCCCCACAGAGAGGCCTGATCTCACACCCCTGACAGGCCGCCGACCCTTGACGATACCGCTCAGCAGGCAAGACATGATAGATTTCCTCCAAAGACTGCTGATACATATTGCCAATCATGGAAGGCAGTTTGCGGCAGGCATGAACCTCGCCATCGGGCAGGAGCGAGACAAAGTTAAACCCGGCGCCGCAGCCATAGCCGGCACAGCCGCCACCATACGGGATGCCCTGTTCATGACCCTGCAGATTAAACAGATTGTCTTTCAGCCCCATACAGGGATTGTGCGTCGCGGCCTGCCTGTAGTCCCGCAAAAACCGGGGAAAGTCATCAGGGGCAACCGAGGCCAGGGCTGCACCCTCACCAACCATAGCCAGACGATTAAAAGTAAACAGATCCACTCTGTTCCGCAGCAATTCTGCCAGCTTCAGGACTTCATCCATGTTGGCCCGGGTCAGGGTCAGCATGACCATGGAATATACGCCAAGTTCCCTTAAAAGGTCAAGAAAATCAAGCGTCCGGTCAAAATGTCCCGCACCACGGATAGAATCATTCTGCTCCCGCAGCCCCTCCAGACTCACTTGATAAAATTCAGGTTTCTGCCGGGCAAGAATCTCCTCAATCCGCCTGCGCGGCATGGGATTCCCAAGAATGGCGGTCATAAACCCCCGATCTGCCGCCTCCTGGTACAAGGTGTTAAAATGGGGATAGAGCAAGGGATTGCCACCGGTAAAGGTCACCTGGGTGTAAACATGATGGGCCTTGCAAAAATCATACAGATCATCAAGGACCCCGATCCCCTGCGATAGCTCCATTTCCTTCCGGTCACTGCGATCATAACAATGTCGGCAGTGCAGATCACAGACCTGGGTGACATGCCACTGCAAGGTAAAGGTCGGGGTCGAAAAAAAATGCGGATCGACGATCTTGCCTCGGGGAAAAGAATCCGACCGCACCAGAAGGGATCCCGGAGCAAGCAACAGACCTCGCTGGACCGCGGCCGCCAGGATATTATCAATGACACCCACGGTGACGCCGCCCAAACTGGCCGCCTCCCGGGATCCTGTTCCTTCGCTAACGATCTTCAGGGCCAGAAGCTCATGCCCGGATGGAATGATCGTCTGTATGACCTCCGTCCCCGGCTTTTTGAACACCAGCACCCACTCGTCAGCACTCTCAGGAATAATAGACTGGTCATCAAGAAATGCCGGCAAATTATGCCAATGCACAGGCATAAGCTCCAAGGCCGGATTGACTCCCCGCTCCCGCACCGTCACGCCATCCGGTACAGATATCACCGACACGGCATGCCGCGCGTATTCTATGGCTGCCAGATCAACAAGAAAGGGAGACTCAAGACAAATTTCCGGATTATCACGTAAAAAGCCAGAGAGATCATGAAGATCAACACCTTCAATATCATGGGGAAGAAAACGGCTGCTGACGGGATAGAGAGTTTTTAAAAGTTGCACCTTGGACGAGACCACAGACATGAGTTTCTTCATGGTTAGCATTTCATTGCGCCTGTAACGACAACGAGAGTGGAAACAGCGATGGAGCCTCTATTATGGCCAGGTATTTACCGGCCAACAGGGGAACGCTGTTCAGGTTTTTGCCGCAATTGAAATTGTGGGTGGTCGATCCAGTACGGGGCTGCCACCCCGCCTCGGTAAGCATCCAGGGCTTCGGGGGAGGAATTGACGCGAAGATTGCTATAGCTCCCGTCCGTGTTTTCCCAGCGCTCATGCCAATAGACTGCCCCCTTGACCCGCTGGTATCTCGTCTGTAAATCAGCGAAGGCCTTGGTAATAAATTCGGCCTTGTTGCCTGGCGGGAATTCGCCGACACCCCATTCCGCCACGATCACAGGTTTTTGTGGGTCCAACTTACAGATTTCCTGATAGGAACTATCCATCACGTTAGAGAAAGAGCCCCAATCCTCGCCGCGGAGCATCTGGCCATAAACGCTCAACCCAAGCCAGTCCACGTAGGCCGCACCGGGATAATAATTGGCCATCATGTTCCATGGTTTCTGGGGCAGGCCATAATGGTTGGCATGAAAACCCCAGAGGATATTGTCCGCCTTCCGCGCCCTTACCCGATCAACCACATAGCGGAAGGCCTTTTTCACCAGTTCAGGCCCGGCATAGAGGGGATGTCCGTCTTTATGGCCTATAACTCTGCCCTCTCCATAATAGAAGCCTGACCAGGGAAACCAGTTGCCGTTCATCTCAAGCCCCCAGGAGACGAGAAGAGGTTTTCCATAGTCCCGCGCCGCATCCGCCCATTGGTCAATATAGGTGTCCCACTTGCCAGCCAGGATATCGGGCAGATTAAAGCGGTCCGGCCGTTGTTTTTCCACGTAGGGCCTGTCCCATGGTGACCAGAAGATCAGCGGGATCGCCCCATATCCTGAAACGATATTCACTGTTTTTACCGGGAAGGTCTGTTCACCCCAGAAACTACCAAAGGCGACAATAGCAAGGTGCTTGCCGGTCATCTGCTCAAAGGCCGTTATGGCATCATAGGTGACCTTGTCCTCACCATCACCGAAATCCACATACGCCCCAAGGTAGGCTCCTGTACTCGGCATAACGAGTTCTTTCGGGCCTTCGTCCTTGACCCTGGCGGCCTCCTCGTGCCGGCAGCCGGCGCCCAGAGCCACGCAGAAGAGCAAAACAGCGACAAAACCAAGAGCTGATTTTGTTCCGGCGACTGCATATCTCGTAATCATTGCCTTCATGGTTCCTCTATTTTCCTCAAGCGTTATAGGTGACCGAGGCGGTACGATCGAGTTTGCCCCAGCCGACCAACACCCCTTTACTCGCCTTAACAATGGCCTTGATGACCGCAAAGCTTAACACCGGCCGGTAAACAAACCGCATGGGCAGGACCAGCCAAATCTGGGACAAAGGCTCCCCTTCTATGAGGCAGGCAACAGCAGCCAGCAGCAGGTCGGCACCAAGAAATACTAAAAAATAAAAATAGAGAATATTGTTGGCCGGGCTCATCAGTAGCGATAAAAGCAAAAGAGCATCGATAATCGGTCCGAGGGCCACCAGCAGGATATTGAAAAACCAGGCGCTTGGCAGACTAAACCAGCCCAGGGCCTTATTTTTTCCATCAAAAAGCAGATCCCGGTGCTTCCAAAGACACTGCAAAGTGCCAAATGCCCAGCGGAAGCGCTGCTTGGCAAAGGTCCTTATGGTCTCAGGGGCCTCGGTCCAGGCCACGGCCTTGGGGGCATAGCAAATTTTAAGACCACACCTGTGCATACTCAAGGTAAGGTCGGTATCCTCTGCCAGGGTATCGGTACTGATCCCGCCCGCTATGAAGACCGCGCTCTTTTTGAAGGCGCTGACCGCCCCGGGCACGACTGTGATGCAGTTGAGAAGATGATAGGCCCTCCGATCGAGATTAAAGCCGCAGGTATATTCCAGAGACTGGAACCTGGCAACAAGGGGCTTGGCGTTACCAACCCTCGCCCGTCCAGAAACCGCACCCACGGCGGGATCTGCAAAGGGGTGGACAAGCTCGGCAATGGTATCAGACGCAAATTGGGTATCGGCATCCAGACTGATCACAATTTCATGGCGAACCGCATCAAATCCGTTCTTCAAGGCCGCAGCCTTACCAAGGTTTATTTGCCGGAGAAGATGGATGCGCCCGTCGCTTTGCATCATCTTGGCCACGATCTCCGCGGTTTTGTCCCTTGAACCATCATCGACCACAACCACCTCAATCTCACCGGCGTAAGTGCTGTTCAAGAGCGCCCGCAGGGTTTGGCTGATAACCTTTTCCTCATTATAGGCAGCGATCAGGACGCTTACCGGCGGCCACGATCCAGGGGCCGGAGGCCAGGAGGCCAACCCGGCATTGCCGGACCTTCGGCTCCAGATCGCAAGTCCAGCCACGCTTAATGTCCTTATCACAACCAGGGTGGTCGCCACGATCATAAATGCCCAGAAAAATTCCGTCACCGTATGAATCGCCTTGAACCCGCTCTCACTCACTACCCTGCTCATGGACTGCTGATTACGGGAAACTGGCGGCATCAACTGCTCCATCGGGCTCCCCAGCATCGCGCCCAGGGAAAGAATGATGTCCCCCCTGGCCCGTAAGTAATCGATAATCCTGGGTAAGGCCTCAATTGTCTGGCTCCGGTCACCACCCGCATCATGGAGCAGAACGATATTTCCACCCTGTTGGCGACCATTTTTGACGCTCTCAACCATTGCCGCAACCCCTGGCTTTGACCAATCCTCAGTGTCAATATCTTCGGTCACAGTGATGTATCCCAATTTCTGAGCAAGTTTAATAGGGATCAGCTCTTCCGGGTCATGGGGATTCGTGTCGGCGTTATAGGGCGGCCGGAAGAGCATAGTGGAATGGTCAGTTATGGCCTCGATCAGGCGCTCAGTCGCATTGAATTCCAGATTGGCCCGCTCTTCGGAGACCAGGGCGATATTGGGGTGACTATAGGTGTGAGCCCCCACCGTGTGCCCCTCGCGAACGATGCGCCGGACCAGGTCTGGATATTTCTCCATATTCGCACCAACCATGAAAAAAGTAGCGCTCACCCCTTTGTCTTTGAGGATATCAAGAATTTGCGGAGTCCACTTGGAATCAGGGCCGTCATCAAAGGTGATAGCCACAGAATCATTTGCCCCCCTCCCCTGATGAACGATGGTAAGGTAACTTGGGAATTTCTCATAGCGTTCGAGCACCGGATCTTCGGGATCGGCTTCTTTATCCATCATAATCTGCCGCGCCCCATCGGCACGCTCGTCCGCTATGGTAATAAAATTCCCCCTGCCGATATGGGCTATCGCCGCTCCGGGCCTGATGACCTCCAGTGCGGCAAGACTCTCGCCGGCAAGGATTTTGGCGGGATCCAGCTTCAAGACATTCCAGATGCCAGGATCCTCCGTGCCAAGCCGGGATATAGCGATGCCACCGACATGGTACGATCTTCCAGCCTTGAGCTGGTTCAAGAAAGTAACCGCGTCCAAAAACCAGAGGGTATGGGTCACACCTGAGTCTTCATAGACAAAATGCGGATTATAGGTGGGGGCATCAAGGTCACAGGAGCTGAGCGAAGAATGGCCTGCCCGGCTCATTACATCCTGAAAACGGATGATCTCCGCCTCTTTTTCCCCCTCAGTCCAATCATAGCCATAAGAACCGAGGGCGAGCACCCACTGTTCCGGGTCACCGTAGTCGGTCAGGCTGTCGAGCCAGCCATTAAACCATTCCTCTGAGGCAATCGGTCCAGGCGGGTCAGATTCGGCATTCTCATCATGGAGCATGGCAACAAAGCGGTCAACATGATCGGCAAGGACATCCAGGTCAAAGACTTTCAACTCCTTGCCCATGGGTACGCACAGCCACAATTCCAAGGCCTCAGCATGAAGCTCCAAAGCAATCTTATTCAGCAACGTAGTCAGGGCGGCCCGATAAGAAGGATCAACCTGCTCCCATTCGATAATGACCCCGCCCGCGCCCATAGCCTTCAGATGCCCCTTGAGAGCGGCAATAAACTGATCCTGCCTGGCAACTGGTCCGTTGACTAGCCCTTCAACCGCCTCGGGCAGCCAGGCCCCCTCCCCTCCCATGTTGCGAAGCAGAGGCAGAAGAATAACCCCTCGCTCCTTTACCAGATCAAGAATCTTCTGATCCGTAACAACCTTGAGCCCGCCACGACCATCCTCAACAGTTAGCCAGTCCGGGCAAAGATGAGTCAGGCTATCAACATTGGCCTTGAAAGAATCAAAACTGTTTGAATCCCAACTTTCATAAAAACCCAACCGGATTTCATGAATAGAAGCGAATTTCGGTCTCTGCTCTTTTTTCAAGGACGACACAACACCCGCTGGACCGGCAATGAAGGGGAAGGTTGTTGCCGAACTGCCGATCTTACCCTTGGCAACATTCAGCTTCAACGGCCCCTGTCCTTTTTTTAAAGATGCGCCAGCGCCCGATTGACCGGCGGTAAAAGGGAAGGCAGCCATGCCGCCACTATTACCTTTGGCAAAATTCAGCCATAACGGCCTTGGCGCCAACTGCCTAGCCTGGTGTTCCTCGGCTTGGTGGGTCTTCAGTCGGGATTTAAGCTGCTGCACTGCAGGCGGGAGGGTAAGCTGTGATGGCAGGAACAGGGTCTGCGCGAACAGAATCACCCCAATAAAAAAAAGAAGCCCCGTAATAAACATGATAAGCCGGAGCCTGGGCCAGCGCTTCCCACGCACATCCAAAAAGACAAAGGAATCCATATGAGTGGCGTGGGGAAGGGAATGACCCCTTAGATGGCGTGTGTTATCCGTCATTTTCATTCACCTCACACGCAAAACACCCAACCAGCCCCAGCCAGGATTTTCATGTGTGTGTCGATACATTCTACTAACTGGTTAACGTTCGCACGGGACTGTAATTTCATACCGCAACATTATATGCTAATCGCCAGGAAAAAGCTACCTACCTGTAAGGCCCTGGATGCCTTACAAGCGAACAAACAAGAGAGTCATAATCATAAAATTCTCTTGTATCTTGCTACAGAGTTCAGATGAAATAACTAAAGCCGATCCTCTTTCGAGGCCTCGGCTTTAGTATGCACTTATTTTCCACATACTACCAAACATACAACATAAAAAATATCAGACAGTTAACAACCCTCAACGGCTGCTTTTTTTACTGGTTTTTTCACTGCCTGATCAACCGCCGCTTTCACCTCTTCCTTGCCTGCGTCTTCTTTTCCCTCTTCTTTCGCAGCGCTCACGGCGCTGTCTTTACTGCCACCTCAGCCACTTCCACCTGGTTTCATAACTTTGTCAGCGCTACCTGCGCTGTCTTTACTGCCACCTCAGCCACTCCCTGCAGCATGCGCGCCTCGCAGAGAGATACCCCCAGCAGCAATCAACCCGGCCACACCAAGACCGGCCAGAAACTTCTTCAGATCCTTGTTTGCCATAGCAAAACACCTCCTCTAAAAAGAAATGAAAGAAAAAAAACACATAGAAAAAGACTATACCCACAAGTCCTTTCATAGAAAAAGTTTATTTCTTCTCCTGTTTCTTGTCAAGAAAAGTATCTGCTCCATTCACTCATCTAATTTTCAAGGCATCAGGGATAAAACAGCGGCTTTCTGACCACAAACAAGAAAACTTATTGCGGCATTATTGTGGTATTGTCACAAGAAAGCATTATAGTTTAAAAAAAGCTTTTATGAAGTTGAAAACTCAACGGAATCAGGAGCAAAATCATGAAAAAAATTACTTCATTAGCGCTTATCATGTTACTCTGGCCAACATTCAGTTTCGCTGACCGCCACGACTATCCGCCACGATACGGAAACGAGCCGCCCCGATACTACCGTCAGTCCCCACCGTATTCAGGAGAGAGACGTCATGGATATTATCCCCAGGGATACTCTCATCATAACAATGACTGGATTTTGCCGCTGGCAATCTTCGGCACTGCCTTGGGAGTGATGGCGCTCTCGCAGCAATACCCCCCGCCTCCACCACCGCTGCCCCAGAGGATGTGTCGTGACACCTACAATCATGTTGATCAGTATGGTCGCTATCTCTATTCCGAATATGTTGACCGGCCTTGCAATGATTAAAAAGGCCTTTTAAATCAGAAACATCAGGAACTCCCATGCCAACCACGCCTCTGCGCCAAACACAGAGAGCTTCCGTTTATAATGTGCAAAGCAATTTCCTTTATGGTATATTTATTGGCTTATTAATATTTATTTTTTATTTCAACATGTTACCATATAAGGAGGTATGCTGTGTCTTCACGACTTTTCCCTTCCATTCTTTTTTGTACTCTCTTGTTTGCCGGTTGCGCCCCAGTCACGCAAAATCAGATGGCCGCCAAGGGCGTCACTCCCCTTGCCGCAAAGCAGATATTTGATCTGGTTTCCGGTAACTCCTTGCATATGGAGGCTATTGATTTTAATTCGCAAATGTACTTTCAACCGGACGGCACTATCTCGGGCCGCGCTGAATCGATGACCGCCGATGATACCGATAAGGGTGGATGGGACATCAATGGCAACAACCAGCTTTGTCTTAAATTCAAGGTCTGGTACTACGGTGAGATGCGGTGTTATTCCGTTTTTCCCGATAGCGGAAAAAATAATTATGCACTCTTTATCAATAATGGTGCCCTTGCCTACAACGCACAATCTTTAAGTGGTGATCCGGCGCATTTGTACAAAGCTCCAGAATCAACTAAAAAAGACACCTTTATCCGGGAATCCCTGACCACAGGAAAGGCATCGCCCACACCTGTTGCCGCCGCAGTCCCCCATCAGGCTACTGAACCAGCGAACAAGACCGGCTATCTCAGGGAGTCCCTGGCTGCTGGACAGACTGCAACCGCGCCGCAAGAGGCGGAACCATCTGCTGCTGTTGATCAGAAAAACGAAGAGACGCCCTCCGTCTCTGATGCAGAGGTAGAACACACCGTGAAATCTACGGCCAAAAACTGCCCAGGATGCAATCTCGAAAAAAGCGACCTTAGACAGGCAGACCTTGTAGGAGCTAACCTCAAAGGAGCCAATCTGCATAAAGCCGACCTGAGTCGCGCCAATCTGCGCCGCGCCAATCTTGAAGGGGCGAATCTCACCGGCGCTACCCTGCTCAGCGCCAATCTCCCTGGCGCCAACCTGAAAGGGGCCAATCTCACCGATGCCGACTTTACCGGGGCCAATTTGACGAAAGCTGATTTTACCGGCGCCAAGACAAGTAACATGATCTTGACCAATGCCCACCTGGACGGCGTGAAAGGTCTAAAATAAACCCTATGAGTGCCGGTTTTGTTCATCTCCATGTCCACACCCAATACAGCTTGTTGGATGGGGCCATCCGTATTCCTGACCTGCTCGACAAATGTCAGGAATACGGGATGGACAGTGTGGCTATCACCGATCACGGCGCCATGTATGGTGCCCTTGAGTTCTACGTCAAGGCGAAGAAGGCGGGCATAAAACCGATCATCGGGTGCGAGTTCTACATGACGCCCGGCAAGCGTACCGACAAGGAAAAAGGTTTTCATCTTGTGCTTCTGGCCATGGATCACACCGGCTACAAGAATCTGATGAAAATGGCCGGAATTGCCCAGTTTGAGGGGTTTCATTACAAACCTCGCATTGACATGGAGACCCTTGTCGCCCATAACGAAGGTCTTATCGCCCTTACCGCCTGCCTTCACGGCCAGATCCCCTGGCTCATTGGCCAGAACGACATGGATGGGGCCAGGAAGAAGGCCAAGGAATTTCAGCAGATCTTTGGCGACCGGCTCTACTTCGAGCTCCAGGAAAACGGCATCCCCGAACAGACACCAATCAATGAGGGGATGAAACAACTGGCGGCAGAACTGGGAATCAAGACAGTGGCCACCAATGACTGCCATTACCTGAACAAGGATGATGCCCATGCCCATGAAGTCCTCCTCTGCATCCAGACCAACAACACCCTGACCGACTCCAAACGTTTCAAGTTTTCTTCCGACGAATTCTATTTCAAATCACCGGCGGAGATGAAGAAAAACTTTCATCATACCCCGGAGGCCATTGCCACAACCGTTGAGATTGCTGAGCGTTGCAATCTGGAGATAGGATTTGGCGACTATTACTTTCCTATCTTTCCGGTCACAGAAGGCGAAACGCTCGAATCCATGTTCACCAAGGCCTGCAAGGAGGGTCTGAAAGAACGATTCGCAGCCATGCGTAAGGCCGGGACATTCAGCCCTGCCGCGGAAGAACAGTATAAAAAACGGTTAGCCCTGGAGATTGATGTGATCAACACCATGGGCTTTCCCGGCTACTTTCTCATCGTTGCTGATTTTATCAACTGGGCCAAAGATCAGGATATCCCGGTGGGCCCGGGCCGTGGATCAGGGGCGGGCAGCCTTGCCGCCTACTGCATGCGGATCACCAATATTGACCCCATCCCCTACGGCCTTCTCTTCGAACGTTTTCTCAATATCGAACGCAAGTCCATGCCCGACTTTGATGTGGATTTCTGTCAGGAGCGGCGCGGGGAGGTTATAAAATATGTACAGAACAAGTATGGCGGAGCATCTCATGTCGCCCAGATTCTGACTTACGGCACCATGAAGGCACGCGGGGTGATCCGCGACGTGGGTCGGGCCATGGATATCCCCTATGGCGAGGTTGACAAGATCGCCAAATTAATCCCCGAAGAATTAAAGATGACGATCAAAAAGGCCTTTGAAGAAGAACCTCGCCTTCAGGATGCCGCCAACCGGGACCCAAAAATTGCCGAACTGCTGCGCGTGGCCCAATCCCTCGAAGGTCTGGCCCGGCACACTTCCACCCATGCGGCGGGCGTTGTCGTCGCCCCCCAGCCCATGGTGGAGTTCCTGCCCACCTGCCGGGGCAAGGATGGAGAAACCCTGACCCAGTACGACATGCAGCACACTGAGATGACCGGACTGATCAAGTTCGATTTCTTGGGCCTCAAGACCCTCACCGTCATTGACAAGGCGCTCAAGCACGTCAAGGCGGACATCGGCGCGGATCTGGACATCGACGCCATCCCCATCGACGACTTCAAGACCTATGATCTGCTCTGCAAGGGCGATGCCCTGGGCATCTTTCAACTGGAGAGTTCCGGGATGCGCGAGCTACTGGTCAAGATGGCGCCCACCCAGTTCAGCGATCTGATTGCCCTCGTCGCTCTCTATCGACCCGGCCCGTTGGAATCAGGGATGGTCAATGACTTTGTCGAGACCAAGCATGGCCGCGCCACTGCCATTTATCCCCTGCCTCAGATCAAACCGGTGCTGGAGGAGACTTACGGGGTCATTGTCTATCAGGAACAGGTCATGCAGATCGCCAACATCCTGGCCAGTTACTCGCTGGGAGATGCCGACAACCTGCGCCGGGCCATGGGCAAAAAGAAAGCCGAGGTCATGGACAAGGAGAAGGTCAAATTCATGGCCGGGGCCAAGAAAAATGCCATCCCCGAAGATAAAGCAGAATATATCTTTGACCTGATGGCCAAATTCGCCGGCTACGGCTTCAATAAATCGCACTCGGCCGCCTATGCCCTGATTTGCTATCAGACCGCCTATCTCAAGGCCCACTACCCTGCCCAGTTCATGGCCGCCCTGCTTTCCTGCGACATGAACAACACCGACAAGATCGTTCTCTATATCAACGAATGCCGGGAACACCAGATCGAGATCCTGCCGCCTGATATCAATGAATCGATCTACGACTTCAGCGTGCGGGAAGATCGTGTCCGTTTTGGTCTGGCTGCGGTCAAGAATGTCGGCGGCGCAGCCCTCGAATCGATCATCCAGGAGCGGATTGAGGGCGGGAAATACACCTCCCTGGAAGATTTCTGCAACCGGATCGACTCCCGACGGGTCAACTCCCGGGTCATTGAGAGCCTGATCAAGGCGGGTTCTTTTGATTCGCTGGGCTGTAAACGCTCCCAACTCTTTGCTATCCTGCCCCAGGCCATGGAACAGGCCAAAGCGGCGCAGCGGGATCGGCTGAGCGGCCAGATGTCCCTTTTTGCCCTGGCACCAAATACCACCAAAAAAGAGATCATTGCCATCCCTCTCCCGGATATACCAGAGTGGAGTGAGCTCGAAAGACTAGCCTTTGAAAAGGAGACCGTCGGTTTTTATATCACCGGTCACCCGCTGGATGATGCCATCCATGAAATCAGAACTGTTGTCGACACCGATATCGGTAAACTGGCGGAGTGGGGAGACGAGCAACCCGTGCGCGTGGGCGGCCTCATTCGCACCTGTAAACTGTTGAAGAGCAAAAAGGGTGATTCCATGGCCTTCATCACCCTGGAGGATGTCCTGGATTCCGTGGAAGTGGTGGTCTTTCCAGAGACCTATTCCCGTGTCCATCATCTGTTAGCCTCAACCGAGGCGGTGATCATCCAGGGAACGGTGCAGAAAGATGAACGAGGCGCCAAGATCATCGCCGAGTCTATCGACCTGCTCCCTGAGGCCCGCGAAAAATATACCGAATCCATCAAGCTGGCGCTGTCGGCCACGACTATTACCAGGCAACGACTGGAGGCGCTGAAAAAAATCTGTTACCAGTTCCATGGAATGTGTCCCCTGCTGCTTACCCTGCATTTTCCAGGGCACGGCGAGGTGGACATCGAGATCCTCAAAGATCTCACCATCAGGCCATGCCATGAATTTTCCGAGAAGGCCCAGGAGATTTTCGGTTCGCCAGCCCTTTCATTCAAGAAAAAACCGCTCATTGCGCCTTCCCGCAAGAAATGGGGCAAAGAAAGATAGCCAGTTTACGCAATCATTCAACGAGTTGATCTTGCCATGGTAAATATCAGATTCTGGAAAAACTGGACCATCATCACCCGCATTGGCACGGTCATCTCTCTTGGGGTCATCACCAGCATTCTTGTCATTGTGATAGGGGCTGTCAGTTTTCTCAAAAAAGAATACCTGACCACCTTTGGCAAACAACAATTCACCACTGTACAGGCCTTAGCCCTGTCTCTCGATGCCGACCTCTCAAGCAAGCTGAAGGCGATAATGGTGGTGGCTGAAGTCATATCGCCGGAAACCCTGCTGGACATCTCTTCTGCCCAGCGATTCCTCTCCAATCGAACCGGAATTCTCTCTCTGTTTGACGATGGCCTGATGATCCTGTCGGCAGAAGGCCGACTCCTAGCCGAAATGCCTTTTATCTCTGGGGAAAGACAAGGGATGAATTACTCATCCGCCCCATTTTTCCAACAGGTCAAAAATGGGGCGCGCCCTCTCATCTCCGAGCCGTTTCTCTCCATCAAACCAAGTCACCGGCCCATAATTGAGTTTGTGGCCCCTATTCATGGCGCCAAGGGGAAGATCTCAGGTTATCTCTGCGGTGGCCTTACCCTCAATGGCGACAACGCTCTGGGCAATATTGCCAAACGCAAGGTTGGGAACAGCGGCTATTTTTATGTCTACTCCCAGGATCGGACCATCCTCATCCATCGTGATACCAGCCGGATAATGCAAAAGGATGTCCCCTCTGGCGCTAACCGCTTCTTTGATCTGGCAATCAAAGGCTTTGACGGGAGCGGTGAGACGACAAACTCCATAGGACTGCACGCTATGGCCTCTTTTCAACACCTTCAGGCCGCACCCTGGATCCTCACCGCCAATCTTCCCATGCAAGAGGTCTTGGCACCTTTTCATACCACCCAGAAGATGGTCATCGTGACGATCAGTATTTGCGGGTTGAGTGTCATTCTTTTCTGTGTCTGGTCTCTGCTCCGCTTCATGGCTCCTCTAAACCGTTTCATCGCCCATATACAAGAATGCGGGGAAGAATATTCTTCTTTTGAACACGAAGGCGGTCCCGAAGTGACACGCCTGACCACCATCTTCAACCAGATGCTCAGCAGAATGAAAAAGAGCCAGGCCGAGCTGCGCTTCAATGAAGAATTGCAACGTACCCTGCTCAATACCTCTCCTGACATCATCTGTTTCAAGGATGCAGAAGGGCACTGGCTGCTCGCCAACGAGGCAGCTAGTGCTCTGTTTCAGCTGCAAGGAGTGGAGTTCCAGGGAAAAAAAGATGCAGAACTAGCCGCGGACAGACCTTTCTGCCACAATGCCGTCGTATCCTCTGTGATATTGGATGAAAAGGCCTGGACGCATGGTGGAGCGCTGACATCAGAGGAAATTCTTCGCACACCTGACCAGGAAGACAGAATTTTTGAAGTGTACAGAGCGCCCCTCTTTCACCCGGATGGCCGACGCAAGGCCATGGTGATCATTGGTCACGATATCAGCGCCAGAAAAAAGAATGAGGAAAGTATCCATAAACTCTCCCAGGCAGTGGAGCAGAGTCAGGTCACCATTGTCATTACTGATACCCAGGGTAATATCGAATTCGTCAACCCGGAATTTACCAGGCTCACCGGCTACACCTTTGCCGAGGCCCTGGGAAAAAATCCTCGTATCCTCAAGACTGGTCAAACTCCACCTGAAGTCTATGCACAGCTTTGGCAGACCATCAGCTCCGGTAAAAAATGGGAAGGTGAATTTTATAACAAAAAAAAGAATGGCGACCATTTCATTGAACACGCGATTATTTCTCCCATCTTCAACCTGAACGGCGAGATTACCCATTACATGGCAATCAAGGATGATATCACCGCCAGAAAGCAATCCGAAGAGATCATCTGGCAGCAAGCTAACTTTGATACTCTGACCCAGCTCCCCAACCGCAGGTTGTTCCTCTACCGTTTACAAAACGCCATTGACTTTGCCAACAGAGACAAGTCATCTTTTGCCCTGTTGTTTATTGATCTAGATCATTTTAAGGAGGTCAACGATTCACTCGGCCATGATTATGGGGATCTTCTGCTCATCGAGGCAGCGCGACGAATACTAGCCTGTGTTCGGATGACCGATACCATAGCCCGCTTTGGCGGCGATGAATTTGTCCTGCTGCTTATCAATATCAAACTTGACGTGGGCATTGACATAGTTACGAAAAAGATCATTGAGGCCCTGAATAAACCTTTTTATCTCAACGATGAAGTGGCCTCCATTTCCGCCAGCATTGGGGTTAGCACCTGCCCGCAAGACACGACCGACCTCAATACACTGCTGAAAAATGCTGATCTGGCAATGTATCTGGCCAAAGATGCAGGGCGTAATTGCTGGCGTTCATTCACTGATGTTTGCGCGACCGACAGCCAAAAGGGAAAGGAAGACCATGTGGAAATCTAAAGATGTCTATTTTCTTTCCGGCAGTACCGGCATTCTGGCCGAAGATCTTGGCAAGTCCCTGCTCTGTCAGTTTCCTGAGATCAGCTTCAATGAGGAAAAGATTCCTTTCATAAGGACGGAAAAAGACGCCTGGGAGGCCAGGGAGCATATCCTCAAACAATCGTCAGGCCGCCACCCCTTAGTATTTTCCACCATCATGAACCCCGATTTGATCACGATTCTGGATGCGCCGGAAATTGAGTTTTTCAATATCTGTGACACCTATCTTGCCCGGCTGGAAGAACTCCTGGAGGCCAAACCCCTTCGGGAATCAGGATTTTCCCGGCATCTCGATGAAACCACCATGGCTCAACGCGTCTCTGCTATCCAGTATTGTATTGCCCATGACGATGGCTCCTTGACCAAGGATTACGACGAGGCAGAGGTTATCCTGCTTGGGGTCTCCCGTTCAGGAAAGACCCCGGTTTCAGTCTATCTCGCCACCCAGATGGGGATCAAGACCGCCAACTACCCTCTCGTCCCTGATGATCTGAACGCCTATCGCCTGCCCACAGATATTGTCAGGAATAAAAAACGGGTCATCGCCCTCTCGACCACCCCGGAGATCCTGCATCATATCCGGGAAAAACGGTACAAGGGCAGCTCATACGCCAAACTCGCCACCTGCGTCAATGAGATCAATCAGGCCCGTCAGATCTTTCTTCAATATGAGATTCCGGTTATCATGTCTGATGGCAGATCTATTGAAGAAACGGCAACCCAGGTTGCTCAGGAGTTGGCCATCAAGAAAAAGATCCATCTGCACGCAAAAAAGAAAAATTGAAAAAATTCGTTCCATTGCCTCATATAATAAAAACTCAGGTTCTTCCATGGTTGATTATTCAAAATTAGACTGTCCCCAGATCCTCTCGCATATCTTTTACCCGCAACAGGAAGCGGTCACCCCTTTGCCGCCTGGGGCCTGTGATCTCAATTTTGAAATGGAACCAGGGGTGCGCATCGGCTGCCGATTTTATCTCGTGGACCAGGACGCCCCTTGCATCCTCTACTTTCATGGCAACGGCGAGACGGTCAGCGACCATGACACCATTGGCCCGCAATATAATGAGGTGGGCATCAACCTGCTGGTGACGGATTACCGGGGCTATGGATGGAGCAGCGGTCAGCCCAGTGTCGCTGCCATGTTCAGCGATGGAGAGGCCCTGTGGCACGAGGCCAGGAAATGGCTGCACGAGAAGGGGTACACCGGCGCCCTTTTCCTCATGGGCCGATCGCTGGGATCAGCCTGCGCCATTGATCTTGCCGCAAAATTTTCCGATGAAATCAAGGGGCTCATCATTGAAAGCGGATTTGCCGATACCCTGCCCCTGGCGCAATCCTTGGGCTTGAATTTAAGCGATTTTGAGATTACAGAAGAAGAGTGTTTTAATAACAGCGCCAAGATCGCCCTGGTCACCAAGCCCACGTTTATCCTCCATGGCGCCCGAGACGAACTGATTCCCGCGGTTGAGGCGGAGAAACTGCAATCATTCTGCGGGGCCAAGAACAAGGAATTTCAGGTTGTCCCGGGGGCCGATCATAACTCAATCATCGCGGTGGCCGGCAGACTCTACTTTCAGACAATCAGACAGTTCATCGACAAGATCACCGGGGTCTCATCCTGGCGTAAAAAACGAAAAACTACTAAACAAGAGAAAACAGGCTGTTGAGACTGAAGGTGATTCGGCTGAAGACTGAAGGATAAAGCATATCAAAGATCCCGACATGTTGTATGATCACATATTTTTTATCCCTAAAAACCTTCAGTCTTCAGTCTAACTACCTGAGTAATCACTAATTTTTCATGCAAAAACAGATGCCGAAATATATCATTCAACCATTCTTGGCGCTCCTGGCGCTGCTCTTTTGTGTCAGCCTGAGCACCTGTGGGCCGGACGTTCCTGAACAGGTCTTGCCCACCAAAAAAATTGAGCAATGCCCGCAAACGGCAATCAAGCCGGATCCCGCTCCCGGCAAACCAGCACCACAAGCCCTGGCCGACCCTGAAATCGCGGCCGATCCGCAGATATTACGGGTAGGAGTTTTCCTGGACACGCCGCCCTTCACCTATAAAAAAGACGATAAAACACAAGGACTGGAAGCAGATCTTGCCCAGCAGTTAGGGACATTTGCCGGCAAGACCGTACACTTTATCAAGGTGCCGGAAAAAAGGGCGACCGAGGCCCTGCTGGAAGGACATATTGACATTATCATGTCCGGACGGAAAATCAGAGCCGGCGCAGATTGTAACGTCATCTTCAGTGAGCCATACCTGCATGGCGGACAGATCCTGCTTGTTCGGTCTCAAGATACCGCCCTCTTTTCTACCGGGATCTACAACCTGGAAAATTCCGGATTCACCCTTGGTGTTATCGAAGGAAGTGTCGGCGATCTCTTTCTCACCAAGGCCATTCATGGCATCCGCATCACACGCTTTCAAAAGGTCGATGCCGCAATTCAGGCCTTGACGCATAAAAAGATTGATTTATTCCTCCATGACGCACCCACGATCTGCCATTACGCTGCAGCCACCAAGCCGGCAGCGCTGACCCCTCTCCTGACCCTGGTGACCGAAGAATATCTGGGTTGGGAGATGAGAAAAGAAGATGAAGAACTGAGGCAACAGGTCAATCATTTTATCCAGCAAACTAAGGCGGACGGCCAGCTACAGAAGACCATCAAACAATGGCTCCCCAATCTGTAATCACTTAAAATCACATAAAATCTTGCCAAATAGCCTACAAAGAGTCTCTTATGAAAAAGAAAGAACAAAAGCGGAGTGACTATCTATCCTGGGATGAATACTTCATGGCAGTCGCCCTCCTGTCGGCCCTGCGCAGTAAAGATCCGAACACCCAGGTAGGCGCCTGTGTGGCCAATGAACAGAACAAGATTGTCGGCGTCGGCTATAATGGCTTTCCGTGGGGATGTTCTGACGACGAGTTGCCCTGGGCGCGGGAAGGGACATTTCTGGACACCAAATACCCCTACGTGTGTCACGCGGAGGTCAATGCCGTCCTCAACTCCATCACCTATAACCTCAATAATTGCCGCATCTATGTGGGACTTTTCCCCTGCAACGAATGCACCAAAGTGATTATCCAGGCTGGGATCAAAGAGATTATCTATATGTCGGATAAATACAAGGATACCGATACGGTACGGGCCGCCAAGATGATGCTCGACCGGGCCGGGATCCGTTACCGGCAGTTTGAGAGCACAAGAGAGTCGATCTGCCTTGATCTGGCGCATCTACCGATTGCCAACTGATAACTACTCTGGCTGAAGACTGAAGACTGAAGACTGAAGGATAAAATTATCATGCAACACAAGTCAACATCTTAAAGATACCGGCATTTTGTATGTTCGTGCATTATTTGTCCCTAAAGACCTTCGGCCTTCAGCCTTCAGCCTAAACACCTGAGCAGTGCTTAATGTTCGTAGCCCTGGAAGGTGATATCGCAGCGGCTGCCATCGTTTTTTTCCAGGATAACGCCCTGACCTTCGGTAATGATGCCAACCGGATAGATCTGGTGGCGTAGCGAGTTCATCAGGCTTGTCTCCAACTCTTTTTCCCGGCCGGGACGCACCGTAAACAGCAGTTGATAATCCTCTCCCCCTTTGAGGAGCAGATCCAGCTTCTCCTGAGCCAGAAAGAGAGCCGCGCTGTCAAAAGACGGCAAGACCGGCAGTCTGGCCGCATACAAGACACTACCGGTTCCGCTTTCATGGCAGATATGGGCAAGATCGGTGGCCAGACCATCGGAGATGTCCTGCATGGCGCTTACGCACCCACTGAGACCAAGCTGCTGTCCCAGTTCAATTTGCGGCGTCGGATTCAAATGGGCATCCAGCAAGTCCTGCCATTGCGGCCATTGTCCTGGATCGGTCCCCTCCTGTTTCGCCCTCTGAAACAAGGCTAATCCGGCGGCTGCAGAACCAAGCGGGCCGCTTACATAGACCATATCTCCAGGCCTGGCACCCGTTCGATACAAGATCTGCCCCTCGCCTTTCTGGCCAATCACCGTGACCGAAATCACCAGGTCCCGGCCGCGCACCGTATCGCCACCAATCAAGACACATCCCTGTTCGGCAAGAATAGCTGAGACCCCGGACAACCAGCGTTGCAGCCACTCCGGCGCCAGAGAGGAAGGCAGGCAGAGGGAGAGCAGAACAAAGCGGGGAACCCCGCCCATGGCCGCGATATCACTGAGATTGACTGCAATACTCTTGCGACCGAGAAGCTCGGGAGGATGCCAGTGCCGATCAAAATGGACCTGATCCACCAGGGTATCGGTGGTGATTAACCACTGACCCGCATCGGTCGTTCCAAAGACCGCACAATCATCGCCAATTCCCTGGATGAGTTCTGGGGCCGCGCTCACACTTGATTCCTTAATCAAACGAATCAGCGCCCGTTCGGACATCCCGGCCATTATTTAACCCGTTTGAGAAAGGATCCCTTTTTCTCTTTCTGGGGAACGGGGGCAGGTCGCTCCTGCGCCGTCGACTGCAGAGGAATCGCACCAAAATCAACAGCCTTGATAAAACGCTCTTCCCCACCCATGGTGAACACCTCCATCCCTGTAAACTGGGGTGTGCGCAGGGTCCAGGTTATCTCTTGCGGCGGCAGGGCCAATAAGGTCAGACTGACATGCCACCACTCATTTTTACGGCTGGTATCCCGCTCAATATCGGTGACCAAGGCATAGAAGACGGATACCTGTGGTTCTTTGGCAACAATCAGGACCAGATCGCCGATATCCGTGCTGTCTTTAAAGCTGATTATCTGTTGTAACTCACTAATTATTTTTTGCATATCATTCGCACTCTCTTTATAAAAAACTACGGGGCCAGCACCATGACCGATTCCAGGACAATGGCATCATTCTGAATCCCACTGCGGGAACCAATCACCTCGTACATGGCCAGACCATCAAGCAGCGGCAGGACCATCTGTTCAATCACGACCTTTGATTTCAGGGCAACCTCAGGGGCCTGCATAGAAAGCATGGTTCCACCCCAAGTTGCCAGTTCCTTCATCATTTTCAGCAAAGATGAAAACCGGACAAAACTCACGGAGTTATTGACTTTGGTCAGCCCTTGATTGAGTCCCTGATTGACCTGCTGGAAACGGCCATCACCAACCAGGCCGCTCCCGCCACCGTCAACAATCTTCTTCACCAGATCCACTGTGCTTGCCATGACCAGATACCCCTGATGCAAGGCATAAACCGGCTGCAGGCCAGGATGCAGTGAGACCCCCAGGATGTTGAGCTTCACACCCTTATAGTCCTCGTTCTGAAAAGGAATAGCCGTCTTGACAAGGAGCGGCTGCAGCATCTTGATAAACTCATCTTCCTTGGCGATTTTCAAGAATATGGCGCCATTGGGCAAAGGGATGAAACCATCGGTCGCCACATCTTTCAGCAGAAATACGGCCTCAGAACCAAACATCGCGATCAGCTGCTGAAGCTCAACGCCCGTAAACTTTTTCACATCCTGTTCGATAGCCTTGATCTGTTCGGTGCTGTCTTTCATCTCCTGGGTGAACATCTCCCAGAACGTACCCATGCTCAAGGTGTTGGTCCAGTAATAGCCCAGGATATCAGCAGGAATCATGGCCAAGGTTTTATTTTCTCCCGGTTGCACACTGCACATCTTGGCCACAAGCGGATTCAGCTTATCTTTATTGAACAGGACAACGCCCTTATCACGTACTCGTCCTTTCTCTTTCCAGACCCCAAAGGCCAGCCCCTCCCAACCTTTCCACTGGTCAAGGGCCTTTTGGATATTCCCCTTCTGCTCAGGATCAAAAGTTGCGGTCAATCTGCTGATCTGGCTGGAAAGCGCCGGCATCGAGACATAGGTAAACAGTTTCGCATCAATAAAATCGTGACGCAGACGGATATATTCCTTGTTCTGGGCCAGGGTTTTTTGCTTACTGTCGTACCGGTCCAGGCCCGCCTGCACAAGCCGTTCATCGAAGGCGGCAATCACATAACCGGCAACGGTGACCACAGACAAGGTCTTTTCTTTTTCCAGGCTATATTGTTTGATGCTGTACTTCCCATGCTGAATGCTTGTCTGCTCCAGTTTCCTGGCAAAAAGAGAACTCATCATCTCCAGGAGATCAGCATTGTGTCTGGGTTTGGCAATAAAAAGAAAACTGCTTGCCGCTGTTTTTTCAGGGGCGTCAAGGGCATCATCAGGAACCGGCAACAGAGCCAGAGTAAACTCCTGGCCCAGAACCTCCTGAAAGACCGGACTGTTCAAAAAATCATCAAGCTGTTTTCTGGCATCCTTGATCTTATTGATTTCCTCCGGGGCCAGGCCAAGATCGGTGGCAATCTTCGTGGTATCAATCCCCATCACCGCCCGGCCAAGGCGAGAAACCTTGAATTCATCGAGCAACGGCCCCAGATCCCGCTGCTCAATACAGACCAGGGTCTCTGTGGGCAGAAAATCAGCGACCGTCACCTTTCCCAGCCTGACCGTAACCAGCAGATAAAGGACAACCGCCACGACACAGACTGCCCCAAGGATTACCCCTGTTTTTCTCATTTATTTCCCCTTATTTTTCTCATCTTGTCAAATTTCCATTTTTTTCAGACCGTCGTCTCCAGTAATATCATCAATGATATGGCAAAAACGGCATAAGGAGCCGTAACGAAATAGCCAAAAAAAAACAAAAGTTATTTCGTAACGGCTCCTAAGATCCATTGCACCGCCTCAGCCAGATCAACCCCGACAAACGCCGGCTGCACCTCCTGGGTCGGTCCGATATATTGGGCATCACCACGGCCATAACCGGTGAGCACCAGCACCGGCAGGGCGCCGCAGGCCTTCGCCGTCTTCAGATCCGACCAGCGATCGCCGACCACAAAAGAGCGCGCCAGATCAAGACCCATCTCGGCTGCCGCCCGCAGAAGCAGGCCGGTTTTAGGCTTGCGGCAATCGCAGTTCACTCGATACTCCTCCCTCTTGGCCTCAGGATGATGAGGACAGACATAGATTCCATCGACATGCGCCCCCTGTTCCGCCAAAAGTGCCGTCATTTTTTCATGAACGGCCGTAAGCAATTCCGCCGGGAAATAACCGCGGGCCAGCCCAGATTGATTGGTCACCACCACCACCGGAATCCGGGCCTCGTTGAGCCTCCTGATGGCCGCTGCCACGCCTGGCAGCATCTGAAAGCGGCTGATATGATTGATATAACCCATCTGCTCATTGATAGTGCCGTCGCGATCAAGAAAGACCGCAGGCCGCAGAGTTGCTGATATTACTGGCACATCCTTCACCATCCTTCCCCCCTTCCCTGGCACAGAGGGTTCACCGAACCGGCGGCAAGGACCTTGGCCACCTCGGCATAAATCTCCTGACTGCTGATCTCCTCCAGGCACCTCAGGTGTTTTTTGGGGCATTCTGATTGCAGACAGGGGCTGCATTCCATCTCCTTGCGAATCACTATCGCCTTATCAGAAAATGGGCCGGTGGCGATATGATCAGTGGAGCCGAAGATGGCGATGGTGGGAGTCTCAAGACCGGCGGCCACATGCATCAGGCCTGAATCGTTGGTGACAAAGGCATTGCAGCAATGGATGAGCGCCATGACCTGCTGCAGGGTGGTCTTGGCCGTCATATCAACAACGTGATACGGGGTTCGCGGCGAATATTCCTTAATGGCCTGGGCGGCCGCGGTATCATCCTTGGTGCCAAAGACCAGGATCAGGCAGCCGCTCTCCCCGTGATGATCGGCGATGAGGGCGGCCAATTGGCCGAATTTCTCGGCCGGCCAGCGTTTTGCCGGACCATAGGCCGCCCCTGGATTAAAACCGATGACCGGAATGGCGGCGTTTTTTGCAAACGATGTAATCAGCTCAGGCGCAGCTTTGCCCGCTTGACTGGAAACTGGCCCGTGCCCCTTCCGCCTCTTCAGCACCTCAATATAATCATGGGCCCAGCCAATCAACGCCTCCGAGAGAGGCAGACGCAATTTGTCCGGCCCAAGCTCGAGGCCCAGCCCCGCCAGCATCATCTGGTAATAATGGACCTGATGCCGGGCGCGGATCTCCGGGGTCAGTGGCACGCCATGGGTCAGGAGCAGGCCGCGGCCATCACGTTTGAAGCCTGCCCGCAGCGGAATCCCGGCCATCCAGGCGATAAAGGCGGCCTCAAAGGCGTTCTGCAGCAGGATGGCGGCATCAAAGCGATACTGCCGCAGATGGCTGGCCAGTTTCAGCACCCCTTTTACCTTGCCGAGATAGAGTTCCTTTTTATCATAGACCAGAACCTTATCCACATCTGGACTCAGACGAAAGATATCCGCCACCCAGGGCATGGCGAGCATGGTGATTTCGGCATTGGGAAAATTCCGCCTGATGCTATGGACCGCCGGCGTGGTCATGACCGCATCCCCTATCCAGTTAGTGGAACGGATCAGGATCTTTTCCGGGTTCATCCGCTTGAAAGTCGCTTTTCCTGGCAAAACAGGCCTCACAAAAAAGTGTATTTATTCCTGAGCTATCAGCTCAGTAAGCTGTTGCCGGGCAAAATCAATGGACGGGTCGAGGGCAAGGGCCAGATTGAAGAAGTGAACCGCCTCATCCTGCTTGCCGATTTTCCGATAATTGACACCTAAGTTGGCATAATCCATGGCCGATACAGGGTTCAATTCAACGGCCCGGTGAAAATGGACAATAGCCTGATTGTAATCCTCTTTTTTATACCAACAGACACCAAGCATATTATGCAGATCAGGCCTTTCATCATCCAAAGCCCGGCCCTGCTCCAAGGCTTTGATAGCCTCATCATAAAATTCCAGATCTTTCAGGCAATGCCCCTGGTAGGAATAGATATAGGGCAGATCCTCCTGTTCAGGAGATAAAGTCAAGGCCCGGTCAAAGGCGGCCAGGGCGAATTCGTGCTGACCATGATTATAGAAATTGCGGCCCCGATAAAAGGCCAGATAATAGGCGGCCGGGATCAACTGTTCCATACTCTCCAGTTTCTGCTCAAGTTGATTGGCATCATCAACCAGCTCCACCAGCAGTTTGGCGGCAAAAAGTCCCACATCATGAATCATGGAGCGTTCGCGGAAATGGGCGCCGGGGATAATGGTGTAAATAGCCGGAATCTGCAACTGGGGATGGGTGGCATCCAGCATGAACACCTCCATATCCTGTCTGGCCAGGGCGGCAACACAGTTTTCAACCTCGATTTTAATATTGTGATCGGCAAGAGAAGGCATCTGGCCGATGGTGGTGCGAAGTTCGGAACCGGTCACATATGACACTTCCTCCATGGACAGAGGTTTGGGCAGTCCGGAGGCCACATAATTGGAACCGCTGTTAAAGTCTCCCGCCAGTTGCGCCACCTCAGTGACTGCCCGGATCAGCGCCTTTTCCGGGTCAGGGGTGGTGCCGGCGGTATAGACGATCTCACTGGTCGCAGGAAAGGAAGACCGGTCAATGGCCAGGGCCGCTACGGTGCTGATGCCGGTATCCAGGCTGAAATCATTGAGATACAGTTCGATGTTATTGCTGGCAAATTTTGCCAGCAGATCCCTGGCCACCGGATCCTGCACCGAGGCCGGATCGATAACCGGGGTTGAAATCTTTTCATGGTTGATCAGGGCGCAGACATGGCGTTCCACCACCTCGGAGATGCCCTGGAGCGCCGCTTCTTCATAGGTATTGCCGGCAGACGGGCCATTAAACTCATTGATGGCAAAAAACCAGGAAAAGGGAATCAAAGTATCGATGCCGGTAGTCAGGCTGGTGGCCCAGGTCCACTGCATGGGGATACCATCGAGCAATGCCTCCAAAAAAGGTACGTCATGGCGGGTGTCATGCACTGACTGGAGCAGGCGGGACGAATCCAGCACCGGATATCCGGCGTCCCGCATCTGCTGATAATCACCGACAATAAAATTATCTTCATTGTTCTTGAAGGCAAAAAACGAAAACCGTTCCGCAAGCTCCATACAGGCCGAGGCCTCAGCCTGTATGGGTGAGGAGCCTTTGCCCATCTGTTTTTTGGTGCCGGTAATAGCCTCGGCATCTTCGCCGCAGACACTGAAAAAAACAGGAATATCAAGTCGACCATTGTCGATTCGCTTTACTTCTTTGAGGATATCAATATCAAGCTGCTTCAGCTTTTCCTTAAAACGGGCAACGGTATCTTCAGGCCGGATGGCCTTGTCCTGATCGGTGGTATAGGTCTTCAGGCAATCCTGAAGACGGATAGATTTTTTTTCCATAATTCCTTGTAACTCTTTTTGGTAAAATAAAAAAAAACTGCTCACCGCAGTTTTTGCTCATCAGAGAAAATATCCAGCCCCGCGCGCTGCATCCAGATGCAGATATTTCAGGTCGTCAAAATTTCCAGTCCTGCCATCTCTCTTTCCAGGAGCCGACGCCGGGATCGCAGGTAAGCAGCCTGGATTCATCCGGCAGGGTGGTCATATTTATCTTCAGACTGGTCGCCGGGATCAGCCCACCAGCCCGCTCGCACCACTCTAACACAGCAAGGCCGGAAAGAAAAAGGTATTCATCAAGCCCCATATCCTGGACATCAGCAGCGTCTGTCAACCGGTAGAAATCCATATGATAGAGCGGCAGCCGGCCTTGATATTCATGAAGAATGGCAAAGCTGGGGCTGGTCACATACTCGCTTGCCGGCACCCCCAGCCCCTGGGCAATGGCCTGGGTCAGAGTAGTCTTGCCCGCGCCCAGATCACCGTCCAGGCAGATCACATCCCCGGGCTGAGCGGATTGGCCAAGAAGACGGCCAAAGGCCAGGGTATCAGCAAGGTTTTTCAGCAGAATCGTCTTCAAGAGCGTCATGGCTTAGAGGGAGCGCCATCTTTCATCCACCAGCCCATCAGCAACTGCATATAATCATAATACAAGGGCAGGGTTTCCGGCTGTCTGAAGATATTCCGATAAGCCAACCGATGTCCATCCATATACCAGTTGGGCACCAGATAATAGCCATACCAGAGGATACGATCCAGGGCCTTGCAGGCGGCCGTCAGTTCTTCCTGGGTCTTGGCATAGATGATCTTGTCCACCATGGCGTCAATCGCCGGATCTTTTACCCCCGCCAGATTTTTTGAACCAGGAATGTCTGCGGATGCCGAATGCCAATAATTGCGCTGTTCATTGCCCGGCGACACCGACTGGCCATAGACCTGGACAATCATGTCAAAATCAAACTTCTGTTCACGATCGGTATAGAGCGCCGGGTCAATGGTGCGATATTCCGCCTGGATTCCCAGTTTCTTCAGGTTACTGACATAGGGGGCCATCACCCGTTCAAACGAAGCAGAAGCCAGCAGGATCTCAAAGGTAAAAGGCGTGCCCGCTTTATCTTTCAAGACACCGCCCTGAATCGTCGAGCCAGCCTCACGCAGCAGCTCACCTGCCTTGCGCAGGTTTGTTCGCAGCCCCTCTTTTTCCGTGGTCACAGGCGGGGTCAGCGGCTTCTGAAAGACATCCGCGGGTAGTTGTTTACGAAACGGCTCCAGATATGCCAGTTCCAGGCCGACCGGCAGACCGGTCGCAGCCAGAGGCGAATTGCTGAAAAAGGAATTGGCCCTGGTGTACTGATTGAAAAAAAGGGATTTGTTGGTCCATTCAAAATCCAGGGCCAAACTCATCGCCTCCCGCACCTTAGGATCTTTGAACAGCGGCCGCCGGGTATTCATCAGAAAGCCCTGCATCCCGGCGTTATTCTTATGGGGAAAGACCTTCTTGATCAGCGTCCCATCAGCAAAGCGGCCGCCTTCCATGTCCCGCGCCCATTGCTTGGCGATATTCACCGGCATGAAATCAAACTCGCCGGCCTTGAAGGCCTCAACCGCGACGATCTGATCCTTGTAATAGTTGATGGTAATGGTATCAAAATTAAACAACCCTTTTCTGACCGGATGATTTACGGCCCAGTAATTCGGATTTCGTTTATAGGTGATCGATTTTCCCTGTTTGACATCAGCCACCTCATAAGGCCCTGAACCAATTGGCGGCAGGAGGGCCGCATCGCCATCCTTCTGCTCAAAACCATGCTTGCGGTAAAAGCCGGCAGACATGATCGGGATCTGAGCCGCGATCATATGCAACTCCCGGTTGGGTTTGGCAAAGACAAAACGAACCCGGTGCTGGTCAAGAATCTCCGCCTTCACAATATCCTGATAATAATAGGCATACGAAGGATGGGCCTGATCGCTTTTCAGGGTCTCCAGAGAAAACTTGACGTCCTCGGGAGTTATGGGATTGTTGTCGGAAAAACGGGCGGCCTCGTTCAAGGTAAAGACCACGGACAGTTTATCCTTGGCCACCTCAATGTCTTTGGCAATCAGACCATATTCGGCAAAGGGCTCATCGAGGCTGGCAACGGCCAATGTTTCAAAGACAAAGGTATCCAACCCCAGCGGCGGCGTGCCTTTCAGGGTAAAAGGATTCATCTTGTCAAAACTGCCCAGATCATGCAACACAAGCTGGCCGCCCTTGACCGCCTGCGCCGAGGTGTAGTCAAACTGCTGAAAGTCAGACGAATATTTCAACTTGCCATCAATGGAGATCCCATGGGTGGCATAAAGTGGTGACGCAAGGCAACACACGAACAACACAATACAAAGAGACCAGACAATACGGGACATAAGAGAATATTCCTTTCCAAGAGTAACGTCGCCTCAGCAAAGAGAGTTGACGGTAGAGAGAGTATTATGCTATGGCAATAGTACCCTTTTTCGACTAATATGTCAGCCATTCTTCGGTCTTTGCTCTCTTCTGTCTTTGCTCTATTTGAGAGTGAGGTTGTTTATATCATCAACACCATAATATTTGCCAATCTGGAGCATCACAATGGGAAAAACCATAGCCACCAAGATATTTGACGCGCATCTGCGCGACACCCCGACCCCGGGCAATATGATCCTTGATATTGACGTAGTCATGTGTCATGAGATCACCACTCCTATTGCCATCATGGATCTGATGGAAAAAGGGATGGACCGGGTCTTTGACACCAGCAAAATCAAGGCGGTAATCGACCATGTGACCCCGGCCAAGGATTCCAAGACCGCCACCCAGGGCAAGATCATGCGCGACTGGGCCAAGCGCCACCAGATCAAGGATTTCTTTGATGTGGGCGCCAACGGCGTCTGCCATGCCCTCTTCCCGGAAAAAGGCTTTATCCGTCCCGGTTACACGGTCATCATGGGCGACTCCCATACCTGTACCCATGGGGCCTTCGGCGCCTTTGCCGCCGGCGTCGGCACCACCGATCTTGAGGTCGGTATCCTCAAGGGTGTCTGCTCCTTCCGCGCCCCGGAGACCATGCGTGTCGTGCTCACCGGCAAACTTGCAGCCGGGGTGACCGCCAAGGATGTGATTCTCGCCGTGATCAAAAGGCTCACCGTCAATGGGGCCACGGATAAGGTCCTTGAATTTGTCGGCCCGGTGGTTGACGCCATGACCATGGCCGCCCGCATGACCCTGTGCAATATGGCGGTCGAGGCCGGGGCCACCAGCGGCCTCTGTCTACCCGACCAGGTGACGGCCGAATATCTGTGGCCATTCATCAAGGATCAATATGCCTCCCTGGAGGCGGCAGTCGCTGATTTCCGCAAATGGCATTCCGACTCTGACGCCCACTATGTAGAGACCATTGAACTCGAAGTCTCCACCCTGGCGCCCCAGGTAACATTTGGCTTTAAACCGGATCAGGTCAAGGATGTGAGCGAGCTGGAAGGCACGCCGGTTGATCAGATCTACATCGGATCGTGTACCAACGGCCGCATCGAGGATCTCCGGGATGCCGCTGCGATCCTTGCGGGGAAGAAACTGGCCATTGGGGTACGCGGGGTGGTCACCCCGGCCACGCCTGCCATTTACTCGCAGGCACTCGATGAAGGGATTATCAAGATCTTCATGGATGCCGGATTTTGTGTGCTGAATCCCACCTGCGGCGCCTGTCTGGGGATGAGCTGCGGTGTTCTGGCAGCAGGCGAGGTCTGTGCCTCAACCACCAACAGAAATTTTAATGGCCGGATGGGTAAAGGCGGCATGGTGCATCTCATGAGCCCGTACTCTGCGGCGGCGGCAGCCGTCACCGGGACCATCACTGATCCACGGAAATTCTTAAACAATAATTAGCCAATAATCTCAATTTGTGACAAGAGGAAACTCCATGAAAACCTCCATAAAGACCTTCGGCGGCCCAGCCATATTGCTGGACAGAAGCGATATTAATACAGACGAAATCATCCCGGCCAAGTATCTTACCGAAATCACCAAGCTCGCGCTCAAGCCCCATCTCCTCGAAGATCTGCTGCTGGACGGCAAGCCCTTTGATTCTCAGTCTCCGGCCATGCAGCAGGCAAAGGTGGTGATCACCCGCGCCAATTTCGGCTGCGGCTCATCAAGGGAACATGCGGTCTGGGCCTTTGAGGTAAATGATATCAACATCGTCATCGCCGAGAGCTTTGCCCGGATCTTCCGGCAGAACATGTTCAACTGCGGCATCCTGGCCATCGAATTGCCGGCGGCCGATATCGAGCAACTCTTCAAAATGCGGGGCGAACTCACTATCGAGGTTGACCTCGATAAAACCGAGATGACAGCCCGCTCCAGCGACCCGGCCCAGGCCCCCATAACCTGCTCATTTCAGATGAATCCCTTTGACCGGGATCTGGTCGCGGCGGGTGGCTGGCTGGCCTACGCCGACAAAAAGTTCTAAAGGCTGAAGGTTAAAGACCGAAGACTGACGGGTCTTTAACCTTCAAACTAAGTACCTTCAGCCTTCGGCCTTCAGTCTAAACACCTTCAGTCAACCACAATATGACCAGATCAAATTTTCTCATCGCAATTGCCATCACCATGATCTCCATCCTGTTCTGGGCGCTTCTTAATCGTCCGGAACAGGCGCCGCCATGGCCGACGCAGATCCAGGGATTTTCGTTTTCGCCGATGCGGGAAAACCATAACCCCATCGAACATATCCTGCCCAATGCCGAGGAGATTGAAGAGGATCTGGCCCTGCTGGCACACACCACCCATGCCGTGCGCACCTATATGCTGGATGGCGACATGGTCCAGGTTCCCGCCCTGGCCCAGAAATATAACCTGAATGTGACCCTCGGCGCCTGGCTGAATGCTGATCCCAAGGCCAATGAAATCGAGATCAAAAAACTTATCAAAACGACCGAGGACAACTATCGAAACGTGGTGCGGGTTATTGTTGGCAATGAGTCAATCCTGCGCGGCGAACTCACGGTCAAACAGGTTGGCGAGTATCTGGACCAGGTACGGGAAGAGGTGAATGTCCCGGTGAGTACCGCCGAGACCTGGGATGTGTGGCTGGCCCATCCGGAACTGGCTGAGCATGTTGATTATGTCGCCGTCCATATCCTTCCTTACTGGGATGGGGTTGAACTCGATCAGGCCGTTGATCATGTGGTTCTCACCATGAACAAACTGAAAAATAAATTCCCCGGCAAAGAGGTCATTATCGGCGAGGTAGGCTGGCCCAGCAATGCCCGCACCCACAAATTATCCGTTGCCTCTCCGGCCAACCAGGCGACCTTCCTGCGCCGCTTTCTGCATCAGGCGGAACAGAAGAAATATGTCTATTATATCATGGAGGCCTTTGATCAGCCGTGGAAGCGGACAAGCGAGGGTTCAGTCGGCGCCTACTGGGGGGTTTATGACGTCCAGCGGCATCCCAAATTCGCCTTTAGTGCACCTATTGTCGGCATACCGGAATGGAGGACCTTGGCCGCGATCTCCATTGTCATCGGCATCATCACCTTCGCCATGCTCCTCATTGACAGCAAGACCTTGCAGAATCGAGGCCGCAGCTTTCTTGCCATCGTCGCATTCTTTGCGGCAACTGCCGCAGTCTGGATTATTTATACCTATTATCACCAATACATGACGATTTCCGCCATTATTGTCGGCGTCCTCATGATTATCGGGATCATTGGCGTTTCCCTGGTTCTGCTGGCCGAGGCCCATGAATGGGCTGAGGCCATCTGGCTAAAAAAATGGCGACGGTCATTCACACCGATAGATCTGACTGACGAAGAACTGCCCATGGTGTCAGTGCATGTCCCGGCCTATAATGAACCGCCGGATATGATGATCGAGACCCTCAACGCCCTGGCGCGCCTTGACTACCCCTGTTACGAAGTCGTGATCATTGACAACAACACCAAGGATCCCGCTATCTGGCAGCCAGTTGAGGCCCATTGCGCCACCCTGAATGCCACATTGAACGCCACAGCAAGCCCCCGTTTCCGCTTTTTTCATCAGGATCCCCTGCCCGGATTCAAGGCCGGCGCCCTCAACTTTGCCCTGGCCCAGACCGCACCGGATGCGGTAGTCATCGCCGTTATCGACAGCGACTATCAGGTATCTCCTCGCTGGCTGCGTGACCTGACCCCTCAATTCGCACGCCCAGAGGTGGCCATTGTCCAGGCGCCCCAGGATTATCACGACGACAAGGAAAACCTGTTCAAGGCCATGTGTTATGCCGAATACCGGGGATTTTTCTATATCGGAATGCAGACCCGTAATGAACGCAATGCCATTATCCAGCACGGCACTATGACCATGGTCCGGAAATCGGCGCTGGAAGAGGTGAATGGCTGGTCGGAGTGGTGTATCACCGAAGATGCGGAACTGGGACTGAAGATCTTTGAGAAGGGATATGAGGCAACCTACATTGCCAAGAGTTACGGTCAGGGTGTCATGCCGGACACCTTTATTGACTTCAAGAAACAGCGTTTCCGCTGGGCCTACGGGGCAGTCCAAGTCATGCGCCACCACTTCGGCATCCTTTTTCTGGGGCTTGGCAAGACCAAACTGACCACCGGACAACGGTATCACTTTGTTGCCGGCTGGCTGCCCTGGATGGCCGACAGCCTAAACATGCTCTTCACCCTGGCCGCCATTGGCTGGTCAATCGCCATGATTGTCAATCCCCTTAAATTTGACCCACCCATGGTGATCCTCTCATCCCTGCCCCTGATGCTTTTTTCTTTTAAGATGGCAAAGATGATTCATCTCTACCGCATCAGGGTCGGCGCCACCATCACCGAGACAATCGCCTCGGCCATGGCCGGCCTGGCACTCTCCCACACCATCTCCATGGCCATCCTGCAAGGGGTCTTCACCCGCAGTAAACCTTTTTTCCGTACCCCGAAGATGGAACAGGCCCACGCCCTGCACCGAGCCCTGCTTTCGGCCCGGGAAGAAGGGCTGATCATGCTGGCCTTATGGCTTTCTGCCTACGGGGTGACGGTAAAACAAGGGGTTGAGAACTCTGATCTTATGGTCTGGATCGTGGTTCTGTTGATCCTGTCCATCCCTTATCTGGCGGCCGTTTTCGTCTCCCTGATCAGCGGTTTCAGCCGCTTGCCCAGTTCCCTGATTTCGAACAGGGATAAGAGATAAAGAATATCCGTAACCTATAATTTTCTGGTTCCCATGCGGCGCATGGAAACCAGAAAAATGCAAACATCATCATCGCAGACGGGACCGCACCCCAAACACCCGTGCGTAGCTGGAGTAATCCCGGTTGATCCAGTCCTCGCCGCCGAAGCCAAAGCCGAAGCCCCACGCCGACGACGAATCGCGAGGTTCAGCCCAAACCCACATACCGGTGGTCTTAAAGGCCGGATCCATATTTCGTTCGCCAACACCCTGCTGATACAGTCCCTTCAACTCCAACTTGGTCGGCATGCGCCAGCCTCCGCCCGCCACCGTACATGCGGCCGCCCACTGCTCGGCCTGGGCATAATTGGTGTCTTTATCCGGCCCCACCACCCACATCAGGCCAGTCTGACTATCGACAATCATCCCTTCCGCAGAAACCTCAAAACGAATTTGCATGGGCTGAGGCAGGACAGCAGTCTCCCCCTGCGGGGCGCTATCCACCTTGGCTTCCACTTTAGTGGTCCATTTATCGGACCAAGGTTTGAGCACATACGCGGATGAGGGGAGCAAGCCTTTCAACGCAAACGACCCATCCGCGCCGGTCACCGCCTCAAACTGCTCATAACCCTTGATCGGCTGCACCTGGATCGCCGTAATCTTCACCCCGGCAACCGGCTTGTTGTTTCCATCCACCAGTTTCCCCTCCACCGACGACGACTTGCTGCCTATACAGGCGGCAAGACCCATCGCACAAACCAGCAGCAATGCCAGCCAGATGAGTCCGCTTTGCATCACTCCCTTTTCCATCTTCTCCTCCCTTTTTCTGCTTCGGTCAACCCGAAGGTTATGAGTCAAGGATGCGCCACCTCCGGCGCCTCACGTTTCCGAATGAAACTGTTTCATTGCAGCCTGACATAATGTCTTGTAACCCATACAGAGTATTACAATTCCCCTTCCTCAATGCATGCGACCTTCATTAAATGCCTTTGCAGGCCGATCTTCAATGAAGTGTTGCCATGAACCGGACAGATATTCGGGCCGTGTTTTCGGCTTTCGCGTAAATATGATGACTGCCATTCACACGTCTCAACTCCCATCCTTTTGATTCCAGGAGATGGCAGAATCTGCTTCCACTCACCGCTTTCAAAACGCTATTTCCATTATCTTATCATTTTCTGACATGGCGATATTATCAATATCAACGGCAAGACAGCCCTCGACGGCTTCATAAATGTTGCTTAATAATTCGTCAAAGGTATCCCCTTGTGTTGCACACCCTGGAATAGAGGGAACTTCTGCCCAATACCCACCTTCTTCTGCTTCATGGATCACGACTTTCAGTTTCATAACACCCTCCAGTGTTTCATCACGTCATTTAGCCAATCCCCTATTTTCTGACCAGAAATCCCTCCACCACATCCACTTCTTGCTTGCTGCCGATAATCAAGGAGACCCGCTCATGGAGCTCTGTGGGCTGGATATCCAGGATTCTTTGTCCCTCGTCGGTAATGGCGCGGCCACCGGCATGTTCCACCAGAAAGGCCAGAGGCGATGCCTCATACAGCAGGCGCAGTTTTCCTTTGGGTTTGTCCGGGTTGCGGGAATCACGGGGATAGAGAAAGACCCCGCCGATAATCAGGTTCCGGTGAAAATCGGCCACCAGCGTGCCGATATACCGCGAGCTGTAAGGACGCCCCGAATCCCCATCAATCTCCTTCAAATACTCCACATACTCCCGCATCTCAGGGTACCAATAGTGATAATTCCCCTCATTGATGGAGTAATATTTACTCTTTTCCGGGATGCGGATATTTTCATGAGAAAGAAAAAACTCACCGACACTCGGGTCCAGGGTAAAACCATGAACCCCGTCGCCGGTGGAATAGACGATCATGGAGGAAGAGCCATAGATAATATATCCGGCGGCAATCAGGCTGCTTCCCGGCTGGAGGATATCCTGCAAGGTTCCCTGCTTGCCCTGACTCTGGCGGTGATGGATCGAAAAGATGGTGCCGATGCTGACATTAACATCGATATTGGACGAACCGTCCAACGGATCAAAGGCCAGGGTATATTTGCCCTCATATCCCTCCTGGACCGGAATAATCTCGTCGTCTTCTTCCGAGGCCATGACACAGATATAACCGCTTCTGGCCATTCTCCGTTTAATGGTATTATTGGCAAACTCATCCAGCTTCTGTACCTCTTCTCCCTGGATATTAGTCTTGCCTGAGACCCCGATGACATCGGCCAGCCCGGCCATATTCACCTCGGCGGAGATAATCTTGGCGGCGACAATCAGTTCCGTCAGCAGACCTGACAAATCACCTGTTGCATCCCGGTGCATATGCTGGCTATCCATGATCTGCCGATAGACGGTTTTTCCCATTGGTCTTTTCATTGTTTCTCCTGATGTAATTAATAAAAGCAGCTGTCAGCCGAGGTTTTTGCAGGTAGGCGATTCTGCAAGAGGTATTTCCTTCTTCCATCTCCGCACCAACTCGAGCAGAGTCCTGACCCCTATGCCTGACGGCCCTTTGGGTACATAGGATTTTTCCGTAAACTCCCAGGCGGTGCCGGCAATATCGAGATGGGCCCAAGGGGTATCGCCAACAAATTTCTGCAAATAGGCGGCGGCCGTGATGGTCCCAGCCGACTTGCCGCCGGTATTTTTTATATCGGCTACCTGTGACTCTATCTGTTTTGTGTACTCTTTGCCAAGAGGCAGACGCCACAACGGCTCGCCACTCCGCTCGCCTGCAGCCAGCAGACGTCCCACCAACTCATCGTTATTGCCAAGCAGGCCGGTGCGATGATGGCCAAGGCCAACAATCACCGCCCCGGTCAGAGTGGCAAGATCAATCACCCAATCGGGTTTGAATTTCTCCAGACCGTAGGCCAGGGCATCGGCCAGGATCAACCGACCTTCGGCATCGGTATTGACGATCTCTGCAGTCAGGCCATTATAATGGGTAATAATATCCCCTGGTTTCAGGGCCGAACCACTAGCCATATTATCGGTTGCCGGGACGATGGCGATCACCCCCAGATCGGGCCGCTCTTCGCCCACCGCCTGCATCAGGGCCATGACTGCAGCGCCGCCGCACATATCATATTTCATATCCTCCATACCGGCTGCCGGTTTCAGGCTGACTCCACCTGAATCAAAGGTGAGCCCCTTGCCCACCACCAGCACGGTCTGGCTCTTTTGAATCGGCCGGTATTCGAGAATCACCATCTTCGGCGGTTCCGTTGAACCCTGATTCACGGCCAGGATGCCGCCCATCCCCAGACGCTTCATATCAGCCTTGTCCAAAACCGTACATTTCAGGGAATATTTTTTGGCAAGCATTCGGCCATGAGTGGCGAAATGAGAAGGCGTCCAGCCGTTTCCCGGTTCATTAGCCATGTCTCTTGCCTCCCGGGCCGCCAGGGCCGCAACCTGTCCCGTGCGCATCCCCTTGAGCACGGCCTCGGTGCTCGCCCTGACGCACAGACGAATCTCCTCAAGACCTCGATACGACTTTTCTTCAGGATCATCCTTTTTATATTTCAAAAAGCGATAGTCACCCAGCAAGACCCCTTCACTCATGCATTCAGCCACCTCTTTTGCCCGGATGCCGAGGATCTCGGGAAGACAAATCATGATCTTCTTCGCCTTCACCTTGGCCGCCTGCTGGGCAATAACGCCACCAGTCAGACGACACCTCTCCCGCAATTCATCAACCGTCTCCTTCCCTTCGATCTTCCCCAATCCCACCACGAGAAGACGCTTTGCCGAAAAATTGCCGCTTTTTTTCTCGGCCTGGGGGTAAAACAGCAACAATTCACCAGGCTTGGCGCTAAATTCTTCCAGTGTCCCCGTCTGCTCCAGCCAGCCCTGTACCGTCGTGTTTTCACACTTCGACACCCCTTTCTGGAACTGCTCCAGACAATACACCAACATGTCTCCACTGAACTGTTCAGGTTTTTTCTCAGTTATAATCAGTTTTGTCGATTCCACTCTCCATCCTCTTTTCTTCTGATTCTCTCAAAGCATCTAAAATTCTGTTCCCTAAACTCTTTCCAATTGAAAAAACATCTCGTTAAGGAGTATATGATACAATATAACGTCAAGCTGCTTCTTGGCAAAGAAGTATCATGCCTATCTTTCACTTAATTTTGATATTTATTCCGTATTCTTCACTCTGTATCCTTCAGGGTTTCTTCCATTCAGGAGCATACTTGTGATATCCACCCTTATTACCGCCGTCGTTCTGGCCCTTGTAACCTCTTTCTGCTGCTCACTTTTTGAAGCGGTGCTTTACTCAATCTCCACCAGCCAAGTGGAGATGCTCAAAAAAACCGGGCCCACCTCTGCCGCCCTGCTTACGGCTCTGCGAGCCGACATCAATAAGCCGATCACCGCCGTCCTCACCATGAACACCATCGCCAATACCGTCGGCGCCACTGTCGCTGGAGCTTCAGCTGCCGCGGTCTTTGGCGAAGAACATATTGTCCTCTTCTCCGCTATTTTCACCCTGTCCATCCTGATCTTTTCTGAAATTATTCCCAAAACAATCGGGGTTGCCTATGCGGTAAAACTTGCCCCCGTAATCGCCAGGCCGCTCTACCTGATGGTGATCGTGCTCATGCCCTTCATCTGGATTTCCCAAATGATCACCCGCCTTATTCCCCAAAACAAGGATAGCGGTCATATCTCCGCTGAAGAATTACGAACGATCGCCTCGCTGTCACTGCAGTCCGGGAAGATCGAAGCGGACCAGGAAAGGGTCATCAATAATATCCTGGGGCTTGGGAATAAAGTTGTCCGCCAGGTCATGACTCCGCGCACGGTCACCTTTTCTCTGGATCAGAATATGACCGTTGCCGACGCCATGAAACTGGCAAGCATGCTGAGCCGGCACAGCAGGATCCCGCTCTACAATGAAAATCCCAATGATGTCGTCGGGATTATTCTGCGCAGAAATCTTTTCTTGGCAGCGGCTGAACAGAAAAACACCCTGCCCCTCTCACAGCTCATGAGTCCGGTCCATTTTGTCGCCGAGACCGCCCCTTTAAATCGAGTGCTTGTCGATTTTTATGAGAGACGCCAGCATCTTTTCGTAGTGGTGGATGAATATGGGGCCATGACCGGGATCATCTCCATGGAAGATATTCTCGAAGAGATCGTTGGCCGGGAGATCATGGATGAATCAGACAAGGCAAAAAACATGCGGGAACTGGCCAGGCGGCAGCATAAGTCAGCTTCAACAGAGGCCAGCCACTCAGATGAATGATTTAAAGGAAGACAAAATGGCACCTTGAAAAAGGTGAAAAACGTTCCGGTTTGTGTTATTCAAGAAAATAATTTCATGAATTTTTAACGTCAAGAGAACGATGCATTGTTATTCTGGCCATCACATGAGTTCCTTCAGTGGACATTTTGGCCTTTTTCCTCACCTCGTTGCTCATTTTTGGCAAAGCACACCCTTATGTGGCGCAAGTAGTATCCCAAATCGGTCCATAGTGTCCGCCAGATACCGCAACCCGACTTTCGTTTGCGCTCAAATAATTCCGATTGTCCGTAGCAACAAACTCCCCGCCTTCATCGCCTGCGCCCCAAGAATATACTGATTTTCGATCGTGTCCGATTTCCCTGCTTCTCCCATTCCGTTAATTTGCAACACCGTCTCCTTATTGCAACCTACCTCATGAAATAATTTCAAAAAAATTATGCCTATGTCCAATTTTCAGTTAATAATTACCGTTCTGCTCCCGATTGCGCATGAACACTATACTTTTAGCCTGAACAGGATTGGCTGGTGTGGAAAATGTCAAACCTGCACAGGCTGGAAGTTAGATCGATAATTAC